>CAYTSW010000005.1:0-10647 GCA_964440605.1 uncultured Phycisphaeraceae bacterium
ACGCCCGGCTACACCCCTCCCGACGACCCGCGTGACCTGGGCTTTGTGCTGCGGCCGAACGAAACCTACGAGTGGGGGGTGTCCTGCCGCAGCGGGGCGGGGGGGTCAGGCGTGGAGGGGCGACTCATGGACCTGCTTGCCTGAGCGCGGGGCATAGCCCTCGCCCGGGAACTGCTTGATCGCCGACTGGTCTGGCACACGGCCGGCGTTCTGCGCGACCGGGCTGCGCTCGGGCATAATGTACAACTCATTGGGGAGCGCATCGTTGTGCACGATCGCCTTCTGCGCCGCGTCACGCATCGAGGAGTCCGCGTTGTCACGCAGCTCTCGCCAGTTGGCGCGGATCCAGACCTCGGCGAGGTCGAGGAAGTGAAGAGCCGCGGCCTTGTCGCGATCAAACTCGGCGCCCTCCTCGCCTCGGCGGACCTGACGGTCCAGCTTGGAGAGCGTGCACGCCATCGCGTGGAGATAGATGGCGTTGTCGCCGATGCGGGCTTGGACGATCTGGCGCTCGAGGATCTTCTCGGCATTGGCCTTGGAGGCGAGCTTGAACTGGTGCGAGTGTTCGCGCACGAGCCAAGCGAGTCGCGACGCGCGGCCGCTCAGGCTCGGGTGCACCTTGGTGATCTTCGGCGCCGCGCCCTTGAAGCCCAGGAAGACTTCCAGCGCGATCGGGATCGCCTTGCCGAGGATGGACGGATTCAATCCGTTCGAGAGCATGCGCGACAGGTTTTTGCCGAGGCTCTCCTCGGAGTTCCAGGTGAGGCGTTCCTGGATGCCGACGAGCTGCTCGGCGAGCGCCTTGCCGCCGTAGCCGAAGATGAACGACTGCATGACCTCGTTAGCGCCCTCGACGATGAGGTTGATGCGAGAGTCGCGGAAGGCGCGCTCCACTTCGTTCTCGGTCATGTAGCTCTCGCCGCCCATGATCTGGACCGCGTCGTTGACGACGCGCCAGCCCATCTCCGAGCAGAAGGTCTTGCACACCGCGGTCTCGACCATGATGTCCTCGTCCTTGCGGTCGAGGAAGCCGGTGGTCATGTAGAGCGTCGCGTCCATCGCGTACGTCAGCGCGGCCATGTGCGCGATGCGCTTCTGGACGAGGTCGAAGTCGGCCAGCGGGCGCTGAAACTGGTAGCGCGTGCGGCTCCATTTGATGGACTGGTTCATGCAGCGCGAGGCCGAGCCGAGCATCCCCGCCGACAGCGTGCAACGGCCGTAGTTGAGGCAGGTCAGCGCCACGTTGAGGCCCTTGCCCTCCTTGTGCAGGAGGTTGGCCTTGGGCACGCGGACGTTGTGGAAGCGGATGCGGGCCTGCCAGGTGCCGCGGATGCCGCACTTGCTGCGGTTCTTGGAGTAGATGTCTACGCCTTCCATGTCGGGCGTGCAGACGAGGGCGGTGACGCGGTCCTTGCCGTCGGGCATCTTCTGCTTGGCCATGACGGTGAAGAGGCGGGAGATGGCTCCGGACGTGGCCCACTTCTTCTCGCCGTTGAGGATGTAGTGCTCGCCATCTTCGGTCAGCTCGCAGCGCGTTTCCTGCCCGCCGGCGTCGCAGCCGACGTTGGGCTCGGAGAGGCAGAACGCCGAGACCCAGTCCTGAACGAGGTGCGGGAGCCAGCGCTTCTTCTGCTCCTCGGTGCCGAAGAGCATGACGGCTTTGCACCCGATGGACTGGTGAGCCGAGACGAGGACGGCGGTCGAGCCGCAGTACTCGCCGACTTTCTCGAGCACGCGCACGTAGCTGGTGACGCCCATGCCGAGGCCCCCGTGCTCCTTGCCGATGGTCATCCCCATCACGCCCATGCGGAAGAGCCGGTCGATGACCCACTGCGGGATCTCCTGCTCCTGGTCGATATGGATCGCCGGGTGCTCGGTGCGCATGTACTCGTCGAGCTCGGCGATGAGCTGGTCGCAGCGCGCGGTCTCCTCCGGATCGGTTTCGTGATAGGGCAGGACAAGCTCTTCGCGGAAGTTGCCGTGGAAGAGGTTCTTGACGAAGCCGAGGTCGGTGGGGTCGGGCCCCATGAGCACCTCGGCGTCGGCGAGCATCTTCTGGTCCTTCTCGGAGATGCCCTTCATCTTCTTGAGGTCGGCCTTCACCTGTGTCATGGCGTTTCCTTCCGTCTTGCCGGCGCCGATGCTCGGCTGGTGCGGTGCGTCGCCTTCCGACAGCGAGCTGCGGGCCGGCGACGCATGGCCCGGGCCGCAACTGGTTCCGAACTTAACCCCTCACCCCGCGTGTGTGCCCCCCGCACACACCCCTATTTTCCCCCAAGACTGCCCCAGAGCCCCGTATGCCTCCGATCGACGGCGGCTCAACCGCCCGACTTCGCGAAGAAGGCTTCGATCATCTGCTTGCCTTCGCTTGTGGAGCGCAAACGGATGAGCTCGCGCCGTTCCATGGCGATCGCGGCTTCCCACCCCTCGTCCAGGCCAACCCGTACACACTCGGCGACGGCGTGCGCGGCTTCGTGATCCGGCAGGTCGGTGCGGACCCGCTCGAACGCGGCTCGGGCCTCATCACGCAACGCCGCTTCGGTGATGTTCCGCGGCTCGCCGGCAGGGCGGCTTTTCTCGGACGCCGCCAGCTCACGCGCCCGCTCGAGCAGCCGGTCCGGCGCGACGAGTCCCCCCACGAGCCCGGCGTCGGCGGCTTGGAGGACGTTCATCGGCGTGCCGGAGGCCGTCATCCGGATCGCCCGCTCGGGCTCGATCCGCGCTGGCAGCAGATTCGTCCCGCCCCAGCCGGGGCAGATCCGCAGCCCGGCCTCGGGCAGGCCGATCGGGTACTCCTTCACAGGCCCGCCCGGCTCCTTGGGCTGCGGCTGGGCCGCGATGAGCACGTCGCAGTGCATCGCCAGTTCCAAACCGCCCCCGAGCGTCGCCTGATTCAGCGCAGCGACGGTGGTGACCGTCATCTCGGAGAGTCTGCGGAAGACGCTCGCGCCGAAGCGGAGGTAGTCGTCGAGGCCGTCGTCGCTGAGGTCCATGATCTCGCGCAGGTTGGCGCCGGCGACGAAGGAGCGCGGGGCGTCGGAGGCGAGGACGAAGCCCCGCATGTCCGCGTGGTCGCGCTCGATGGTGTTCAGCGCCTCGTTGATCGACTCGAGCAGGTCGCGGTCGAGCACCACGACCGGGCGGTCGCCCTGAGTGAGCGTGAGCGTGACGACGCCCGCGTGGGGGCCGCCCGAGGCAACATCGATGGGCAGGGAGGTGGTAGGCATGGCTCGGATGATGGGCCGACGCGTGCGCGCTGGCAACCCACCGGCCACTCTAGGGCGGTAGCTGGGGTGAAGGCGGCCATTGCGAGGGTTGATGTTCGTAGTGCGCTCGGGTTTTGCGGGCGGCTGTCGGATTCAGGTGAACCCGCATGGGGATCGAGCCGGTACAGTTGGATGGTGCAACCGATCGCGGCCATCATGTTGGCGTTGTTGCTGCTGCCCGGCCCCGTGATGGGCGGGATGGCGGCGTGCTGCTGCGATCGCCCGGCTCCGGTGTCGGAGCCGGTCAGCGTGACCACCGATCGCTGCTGCGCCAGCCAGACGGCGTGCCATGAGAATGAGGGCGGCGACGAGCCGACGCCTCAGGACGAGCGGCACGAGGGGTGCGGCTGTCCGCTGGCGTGCTGTTCACCCGCCAAGACGTTCGCCACGCCGACGCCCGCGACGTATCTGGGCCCGGCTTCAGCGCCGGTCTCGCCCGCCGCGATGGTGTACGTCAGCGCACCGAGTTCTCCGCACCTCAGCGGATTGAAGCGGCCTCCGAGGACCGTGACGGCTTCTTGACGGAAGCGGTGCGCGCCGAGCGCGCCAGTCACGCCCCTCTCGAGGTTGATCCATGTCCCCACACGCTGATGCGCACGTCGCGCCCAATGCGGGCCCGAAGCCGCGACGGATAGCCGTTTTGATTCCGATCGTTGTCCTGCTCGCCATTGTCGGCGTGCTGGGATGGAGTGTCTGGCCGATGCTGGCGCCGACGCGGGAAGTGCGCGTTGCTCAGGCGGTGTTCGACCGCGTGGCGTTCGAGCCGCCATCTACAACGGATGAAGAGCAGCCGAACCCTCCGGACGTCCCCACGGTGCAAGCGCCCGGCTGGTTGGAGGCCGAGCCCTTCTACGTTGCGGCTACGGCGCTGGCCGACGGCGTGGTCGACACCGTCAACGCGCTGGAGGGGCAGCGCGTCGAGCGTGGGCAGATCGTCGCGACCATGATCGCTGAGGACTCGGAGATCCGATTGCGGCGGGCCGAGGCGGAACTGACCGCTGCGCAGGCAGCGTTGGCAACGGCGCGTGCCGAGCGGGCGGCGGCTCAACGCAACTGGGACGAGCCGGTGCAACTGGAGCGCGCGGCAGCCGCCGGCGCTGCGGCTCTCGATGAGGCCCAGGCGGAACTGGATCGGCTGCCGTCGCTGATCGCGTCGGCCCGGGCGACGCTCCGTCGGCTGGAAGAAGCGTCAACGCGGGTGGCACGATCGGTCGAACGCGGCGCGACCAACGAGCTGGAGGGCATCATCGCCGAGCAGCGTGCGGTCGCGCAGCGCGCCGAGGTCGACGCGCTCGAGGCGCAGCGCGCCGTGCTCGAAGCGCGTGTCGCCCGTCTGAGGGCCGATCTCAAAGCCGCCCAACGCGATCTGGAACTCCGGATCGAGGATCGTCGCCGGCTCGACACGGCGACCGCCGGCGTGACTCGCGCCAAAGCGGCGGTGCAGACAGCCCGGGCGTCGCGCGATGAGGCCGCCCTGGAACTCGAGCGCATGGTGATCCGAGCGCCCATCACCGGCTACGTGCAGGAACGCCTGCGTGTGCCGGGAGACAAGCTGGTGCGCATGGCCGACGACCGCGAGTCCGCGCACATCCTGCACATCTACGACCCGGAGCGGCTGCGCGTCCGCGTCGACGTTCCGCTGGCCGATGCCTCGCACGTCTTCGTGGGCCAGCGGTGCGAAGTGGTGGTGGAGGTGCTGCCCGACCGCGTGTTCGCGGGCGAGGTGCTGCGCACGACCCACGAGGCCGACCTCCAGAAGAACACGCTGGAGATACACGTCAAGGTGATCGACCCGGAGCCCGTGCTGCGCCCGGAGATGCTCACGCGCGTGAAGTTCCTCCCGCCGGAGCGCGAGCCCGGCGCCGCCGACGAGCCGCGCGAGGGCGATGCCCGCGTGCTGGTGCCGGTGGGGGCGGTGGAGGAGCGGAGCGGGGCGGCGCGGGTGTGGCTGGTGACGCAGCGCCGCAGCGGCCGCGGCGTGGTCGAGCCACGCTCCGTGACCGTCGTCTCGGCGCAAGACGGCTGGGCGACGGTCACCGGCGATCTCCGGCCCGGCGCGTTGGTGGCAATGGGAGCCGAGGGACTGCGCACGGGCGAACGCGTCACGCTGCGGGGCGGAGATGATTCAGGAGGTGCGCCGTGAGCATGATCGTGTGCCGACAGCTGACGCGTGAATACCGCAAGGGCGAGGCGGTCATCCGCCCGCTGGACGACCTCGACCTCGACGTGCCGCGCGGCGACTTCCTCGCGCTCATGGGGCCGAGCGGGAGCGGCAAGACGACGCTGCTCAACCTGATCGCCGGCATCGACTCGCCGACCAGCGGGTCGCTGGTGATCGACGGTGTGAACATCGGCGCGCTCAGCCGGAACAAGCTCGCCGCCTGGCGCTCGAAGCACGTGGGCTACGTCTTCCAGCTCTACAACCTCGTGCCCGTGCTGACCGCGTACGAGAACGTCGAGCTCCCACTGCTGCTCCACCCGTTGAGCAAGCGCGAGCGCCACGAGCGGATCATGACGGCGCTCGAACGCGTCGGCATCGCCGATCGAGAAAGCCACTTCCCGCGCCAGCTCTCGGGCGGCCAGGAGCAGCGCGTGGCGATCGCCCGCGCGATCGTGACCGACCCGGAGATCCTCGTCGCCGACGAGCCGACCGGCGATCTCGACAAGCCCTCGGCGCACGCGGTGATGTCGCTGCTCCAACAACTCAACAAAGAACTCGGCAAGACGATCATCATGGTGACGCATGACCCCAAGACGACCACGTACGCGGCGCGCACGCTGCACCTCGACAAGGGTCGTCTGGCCGAACACGGGGCGGATGTGCGCGAGGAGGCGATGGCATGAACACGCTGATGCGATGCGTTCCCTACGTGTGCAAACAGGTCGGGCGGCACCAGGTGCGGTCGGTGCTCACGATCATGGGTATCGCGACCGCGATGTTCCTCTTCACCGCCGTGCAGGCGATGAACAAGGGCGTGACCGACGCGACGACCGCCAAGGCGAACGACACCACGCTCGTCGTGTACCGGGCGGACCGTTTCTGCCCGGCGACGAGCCAGCTCCCGCAGGACTACCAGCGGCGGATCGAGGACGTCGAAGGCGTGGTGAGCGCGACGCCGATGAAGATCCGCGTCTCCAACTGCCGAACGAGTCTCGATGTCGTCACGTTCCGAGGCGTGCCGAAGGAGGCGTTCCTGCGCGAGCGCGGCGACACGCTCGAGCTCGTCTCGGGCTCCATCGAGGAGTGGAAGCGGCGGACCGACGCGGCGCTGGTCGGCGAGACCCTCGCACGCCGGCGGGCGCTCGAACCGGGCAAGACCTTCGACGCGGCGGGCATCACGGCGTACATCGCCGGCGTGATCCGCTCGGACGACCCGCAGGATCAGAACGTGGCGTACACGTCTCTCGAGTTCGTGCAGTTCGCGGGACGCGACCAGCTCGGGATCGTGACGCAGTTCGACGTGAAGGTGGCCGACGCGTCGTACCTGGACCCGGTCGCAAAGGAGATCGACGCGATGTTCCGCACCGCGCAGGAGCCAACCGCCACCTTCACCAAGCAGGCCTTTCTCGGGCGTGTCGCGGACGACGTGATCGAGCTGGTCGGCTTTGCGCGCTGGCTCGGTCTGGGCTGCCTCGCCGCGGTGCTGGCGCTGGTGGCGAACTCGATCGTGCTCGGCGTGCAGAGCCGCGTGTCGGAGCACGCGGTGCTCCAGACGCTCGGATACTCGGGCCGCCTCGTCGCGGCGCTGATCGTCGCCGAGGGCGTCGTGCTCGCCGTTATCGGTGGGACCATCGGCGCCGCTTTCGCGGTCGGCGTGGCTCACTTCGGGAGTTTCGCCTTGTCCGTGGAGGGCACTTCCATGCCCGTCACCGCCGATGCGCAGTTGCTCTTCACCGGGCTGGTGGTGTGCGGCGTCATCGGCGTGCTCGCGGGCCTTGTGCCGGCGTGGCAGGCCTCACAGCGCGAGATCGCCGAGTGTTTCCGAGCCGCGTAACCGACTGAGCCGGATCGAGTGCGCATGCGACAGTTACCCTTCCATTACGCTTTCCGGAATCTCGGGCGCAGCCGCGTGCGCCTGGCGGCGTCGCTCATCGGCTCGTCGCTCGTGGTGCTGCTGATCCTCGCCTCGGGCGGGTTCATCCGCGGCATGCAGCTCACGCTGACGCAGGACCCGGGCCTGCACGAGAACGTGATGATCCTCGGCACGGGCAGCGAGGAGGGAGTCGAACGGTCACAGATCGATTCGTCGGTCGCCGGTATCACCTCGGCCAGCATCCCCGGGCTCAAGCAGCGCGCCGGTGTGATCTACGCGTCACCCGAAATTCACGCCGCATTGCCCGTGCGCAGGGACGCGGACGATCCGGACGAGTACGCCGCGGTGATGCGAGGCGTGCGACCGGTGGCGCTGCTCGTGCACCCGCAGGTGGAGATCGTCCAGGGACATCCCCCTCGCCCCGGCCGGGACGAACTCATGGTCGGCGCACTCGCGGCGACGCGCCTGGGTCTGCCGGACGAACGCCTCGCCATCGGCCGGTCGCTGCACTTCGACGATCGCGACTGGACGATCGTCGGCCGGTTCAGCGCGCCGACGACCGTCATGAACGCCGAGATCTGGCTGCCGCTGACCGACTTGCAGATAGCAACCAACCGCGAGGCCTCGGTCTCTTGCGTCATCGTCACCCTCGACGAGGCGACCTTCGCCGACGTGGACCTCTTCGCCAAGGGCCGGCTCGACCTCGAGATCACCGCAATACCCGAACGCGCCTACTACGCCTCCATCGCCGCCTTCTACGGGCCCATCCGGATCATGGTCATCGTCACGGCGGTGCTCATCGCCTCGGGCGGGATCCTGGGCGGGCTCAACACGACATACGCCGCGTTCGCCGCCCGCGTACGCGAGGTCGGCATGCTCCAGGCGCTGGGGTACACGCGTGTCGCGATCGTCGCGAACCTGACGGAAGAGTCCGTCTTCGCCGCGGCGTGCGGAGCGCTGATCGGCGCGCTCGTCGGGTTGCTGGTGCTCGACGGCCTGGCGGTGCGATTCTCGATGGGGGCCTTCGCGCTGACGGTCGATGCGCCGGTCGTGCTCGTGGGCATCCTCGGGGGATTGCTGGTCGGCGTGATCGGTGCGATCCCGCCGTCGATTCGTTGTCTGCGCCTGCCGATCGCGCAGGCGCTCAAGTCGTTCTAAGTGTGCACGTCGTTGTGCACGGGACCTGTTTATAAAGGAACGTGGACCATGGACCGGATGAAGACCGTGTGGATGGCGAGCTGCGTGAGCGCGGCGATGGCGTTGATCGGGTGCGGCGAGGGCAACAGCGAAGGCGAGACGACATCGCAAAGCTCGACATCGCCGACCTGGCTGCTGGTGAGCGCCCCCGAAGACGCGCGAAGCGTGGTGGAGGCCAAGTCGCAGGCGACCGAGGGCGAGACGATCGTGCTGCGCGGTCGCATCGGCGGGCGCGCCCTGCCGATGAGCGACGACAGCCCCGTGTTTACCGTCATGGATCTCTCCATCCCGCACTGCGGCGAGACGGCCCACGACTCCTGCCCGGCGCCATGGGACTACTGCTGCGAGACCCCCGAGACCATCGCGGCCCACTCGGCGACGGTGCAGGTGGTCGGTGACGACGGGCGACCGATCACACAGAGCCTGACCGCAAGCGGGCTGTCGCCGCTGGACGAAGTGATCGTCGTCGGCACTGTCGGCGCGCGCCCGAACGAAAGAGTGCTGACCGTCAAGGCCACGGGCGTATACCGCGCCGAAAGCTGAGCCCCATGCGGACTCCGCCGCTTGCTACACCGCTGCATCCTCGCGCACGAGGTTGACCGCGGCGTCGAACATGGCTTGGCCGGGGGTTCGCTCGTCGTGCGTGGCAAGCGTGCTAGGGGCGGGGTGGTGGCGCCAGGTGAGGTAGCGTTCCGGGTGAGGCATCAGGCCGAAGATGCGGCCCGTGGTGTCGCAGACGCCCGCGATGCCGCGCACGGAGCCGCTGGGGGAATCGTCGGGGTGGTAGTGCAGCGCGAGTTGTCCGCGTTGTTCGAGCGCGTCGAGGAGCGAAGCGTCGGCGATGAGCCGACCCTCGCCGTGGGCGACGGGCAGCACGCGCGCGGGGTCATGTTCGCCGAGCCGCGAGAGCGGCGTGGTCCAGACGCAGGGCGAATCAAGCGCCGCTTCGACGCGGCACCAGCGGTCGATGTAGCGCCCGGCTTTGTTCGCGACGAGCGCGAGCGTGGGTTCGGGCGCCGTGTCGGGCCAGTCGTGTCCCGGCTCGGGCCCGGGGAGCAGGCCGCACTGCACCATCACCTGGAAGCCGTTGCAGATGCCGATCATCGGCGTGCCGCGGCGAGCCGCCTCGGCCAAGGCGGGCCAGAGCCTTCGGCGGAGGGTGGCAGCGAGCACGCGGCCGGCGGCGATGTCATCGCCGTGCGAGAAGCCGCCGGGGATGCCGATCAACTGCGCACAATCAAGCACCGAAGGCGTGCGCGCGAGCGTGTCGACGTGTTCGAGTCGGGGCTGGGCGCCCGCGGCCTCGAACGCGCGGCATAGTTCGGCGTCGCAGTTCGTGCCCGCCGTGCGGATGACCAGTGCGGTGAGAGAAGAGCGTTCAGCCATGCTCACCAATCCAGCGTTCGAAAGAAAGCCTCGCGGCAGGAATCCACCGATATCGCCTCGTCACCAATACGTAACACGGCGTCGTCCGTCAGGGTCGCCAGCGGTACATACGCGCTCGACAGCGACGGTCCGCGCTCAGCGACGAACCGCTCCCATTGCGTGGGCGTGATCTCGAGGAGGAAGCCGGCGTTGCCCTCGGCGAAGTGGTCCACGTCGTCGCTGGTGACCTCTGCGCCGATGGTCTCGGGGCCGGCAATCAACACCTCGGCGAGAGCGACCAGTGCGCCGCCTTCAGAGCAGTCGTGAGCGCTCGCAATGAAGCCCTCGCGGATGAGCGTCGCGACCTCGCGGGTGGCGAGGACGTTGTCATCAAGTCGCTGCGCATCGAACGTGTGCTCGCCCACGCCGAAGAAGACGATGAGGTTGCCGGGCCTCTTGGCGTCCATCGTGACGCGCCGGCTGACATCGTCGACGATGCCGATGCCGGTGATGAGCAGCGTGTAGGGGATCTCGATGACGTCGCCGGCTTTGGTGCGGAACTGGTTGTTGAGCGAGTCCTTGCCGCTGACGAAGGGTGTGCGGAAAGCCTTTGCGCCGTCGTAGCAGCCGGCGCACGCGCGTACCAGCGCGCCCAAATGTTCGGACTTCTGACAACTCGGCCAGCAGAAGTTGTCGAGGATCGCGATACGGTCGGGATCGGCGCCGACGCAGACAAGATTGCGCACGCACTCGTCGATGCCCGCCAGGGCGCGTTCATAGGGGTC
>CAYTSW010000005.1:10747-56915 GCA_964440605.1 uncultured Phycisphaeraceae bacterium
AGACAAGATTGCGCACGCACTCGTCGATGCCCGCCAGGGCGCGTTCATAGGGGTCGTCGAGCGAGATGTTCAGGCCGCATCCGACCGCAAGGCCGCGACTCGAGCCCGGCACGGGCTGGATCACCGCGGCGTCGCCCGGACCGTCGCCCTGCGCCCCGACGAGCGGCTTGACGACGGTGCCGCCCTGCACCTCATGGTCATACTGGCGAACGATCCAACGCTTCGAGGCGATGTTCGGGTCGGCGAGCAGTTGGAACAGGCGTTCCTCGATGCCCGACTGGAGCGATGGCGTTGTGGTCGGAGTGTTCGGCTTGGGCGTGCGCTCGAAGGTGGCTTCGCGCGTCGGCATGGGGATGCCGTCGTGGAGAAAGCGCATGTCGATACGCCCGACTTCTTCGCCCCGGAAGCGAAGCACGAGCTCGGCGCCATCGGTGCCGAAGCGGCCCAGGTCCGCGAGTTCGACGTGTTCCTCGTCGCAGATACGCCGCAGCGCCTCGAGGTTCTTCTCAGGGACGGCGAGGATCATGCGCTCCTGGCTCTCGCTGATCCAGATCTCGTCGTAGCGCAGGCCCGCATACTTGAGCGGCGCGCGTTCGAGGTGCACGTCGGCGCCGAGGCGTTCGCCCATCTCGCCGATCGCCGACGAGAATCCGCCCGCGCCGCAGTCGGTGATCGCGCTGAAGAGCGGTCCGCCCTCGGCGTCGCGGGCGCGCAGAGTTGCGTCGAGCACGCGTTTCTCTTCGATGGGGTTGCCGATCTGCACGGCGTGGGAGAACTCGTCGGCGTGGGTGTCCGTGAGCTCGGCGGAGCTGAAGGTCGCGCCGTGGATCCCGTCGCGCCCGGTGCGCCCGCCCAGAGCGATGATGCGGTCGCCGGCCTCGGGGCCGCCGTGGCTGAGGTGCGCGGGCATGACGCCGATGCAGCCGCAGAACACGAGTGGGTTGCCGATGTAGTCGGTGTGGAAGTGGACGGCTCCGTTGACGGTCGGGATGCCCATGCGGTTGCCGTAGTCGCGCACGCCTTCGACCACACGGGTGAGGACGCGGCGCGGGTGGAGGCAGCCCTGCGGGACATCGGCCGAGTCGGGCGGTGCAACGCAGAAGACGTCGGTGTTGGCGATGGGTTTGGCGGCGAGCCCGGTGCCGATGATGTCCCGGATGCATCCGCCGATGCCGGTCGCCGCGCCGCCGTAGGGTTCGATTGCCGAAGGGTGGTTGTGGGTCTCGACCTTCACGCACACCGCGTGGTGGTCGTCGAAGCGAACGATGCCCGCGTTGTCAACGAAGACGGAGAGCGTCCAGTCAACGCCCTCGGCGATCAGTTCGTGCGTCGCCGCGGCGACGGTCGACTTGAGGAGGTTGTGAATGGTGACCGAGCCGTCCGCGTGGTGCTCATGGCCCGGGCGGTCGGTCCAATCGATGGCGTCGTCGGGCCTCGGCGTCAGCCTGACCGTCGACTTGAGCGTCTTGTGCACGCAATGCTCGGACCAGGTCTGGGCAAGGGTCTCCAGCTCAATGTCCGTGGGTTCGCGGCCGCGGTCGCGGTAGTACGCCCGGACGGCGCGCATCTCGTCGAGAGAGAGAAAGAGATGGCCCTCGCGGCTGAGGCGTTGCAACGCGTCGTCGTCGAGCGTCGTGACCTCGATGTGCTTGAGCGTCTGATCGGCGTGGACGGCGTGGGGGAACGCTTCCGGTCGCCAAGGCGCAAAGTGGACGGCTTCGACAACCGGGTTGGCGAGCAGGCCGGTCGCGAGCGCCGCGACCTGATCCGCGGTGAGCCCGGCGACGTCATAACGGGCGCCGGTCGTGACCTCGAGCGGGGCGTCGTCGGGGAGGTCGAGCAGTTGGCGCGCCGCGCGCTCGACGGTGAGCGCCGGCGGGTCCATCACGCCGGGCAGCGGGTGGACCTCGATCGTGCGCATCGCAGTGGGCGTCGCATCGGCACCGATGGTGAATCGCTGGCTGACTGGGTCGGCCAGCAGCTCGGCCGCGAGGCGTTCGGCGGCGGCGTCATCGACGTCTGTGCGGATGAGGTAGACGCTGGCAGAACGCGCTCCGGTCGGGCGCAGGTCGACAGACTGAGCGTTGCGCACGAGCGCGTCGGCGCGGGGATCGCCCGCGCCCTCGCGGGGCCAGACTTCGAGGCGGATCACACGCGTCGCGGCGCTCATCGTTCAACTGTATCAGGGCGGCGTGCGCCGCTCGGATCCGCCGCTTCGCTACGATCGCCCCCATGGTCGAGAGCTCACCGAAGTCGGACCGAGGCGACGGTGGCGAGCGCCCCGCGGTCGAGCTGTACACCGACGGCGCCTGCTCGGGCAATCCCGGCCCCGGTGGGTGGGCCTACATCCTCAAGCACCCGGCGTCGGGCCGATCGCGCGAACGCGCCGGCGCCGAGGCCGACACGACCAACAACCGCATGGAGCTCATCGCGGTCATCGAGGGGCTGCGGGCGCTTACGCGACCCAGCGCCGTTGCCATCTACTCCGACAGCAAGTACGTCCTCCAAGGGCTCGAGTCCTGGCTCGAAGGTTGGAAGAAAAAGGGATGGAAGACCGCCGGCAAGAAGCCGGTCAAAAACGAGGACCTGTGGCGGCAGCTCGACGAACTCCGCGCGATGCACGAGCTGAGCTTCCACTGGATCAAAGGCCACAGCGAGCACCCCGAGAACGAACGCTGCGACCGCATGGCCGTCGAGGCCCGCGAAACGCTGCGATAGTCCCGGTTGTGCCCAACGGGCCGCCCCGATAACAGCCGGCGACAACATCTCACGCCTTCCCACGCGTCCCGCCAGCGATCGCCGGACGAAGATCCTCCCGTGAACCGCAGGCGCATCATCCGAGTGAGCCTCGTGTGCGGCGGCGTCGTGCTGAGTCTCGGCTCGGTCGCAACGATGCTCGAACGTCTCGATCAGGCAATGGCCGGCACACACGCCGCCGCCAGTGTCAGCCCCGACGCGGGCCGCCAGGCCGCGATGTTGCGTTCGTACGTCCTCGACGGCGGACGTGCGCCAACCCGCGTGGATGCGCAAGCCCCGCCGGCCGAGTCGCCGCCCCGCCTGGAGGAGTTGCTCCGCGACGCCAACGCCGGTCCGACTGAGGCGAAGAATCCGAAGCTCAGGGCGGCACCCCGCGTGCTGCCGCCCGACGCCGACACCCAGGGCTGACCGCGGCAGTCAGGCGCCGAAGCGGTCGAGCGTGCGGCTGACCTCGCCCACATAGTGCCCGCCGAACAGCCGCGCGTGTACGAGCAACGGGTACAGGTTGTAGAGCGCGCACCGCTCCTCGAAGAAGCCCGGCTCGATGGGCCGGTGCTCGGCATAGCGATCGAAAAACGACCGACCGAACGTCGAAAACAACGCGATGAACGCGAGTTCGACTTCGTCGTGCGCGTAGTAAATCGCCGGATCGATGCAGCCCACGAGGCGCTCGCCGCGACACAACGCGTTGCCTGACCACAGATCACCGTGAACGAGGCTGGGGCGAGGCCGCGCGGGCAGGTGCCGGTCGAGCCGACCGGCGAGCCTCTCGACACGGTCGGACAATCGCCCGTCGATCCGTCCGGCCTCGCGGGCCGCACGCGCCATGTGGACCAGACGGTGCTCACCAAAGAATGCGGGCCACGACGCGGTCCACGGCGATGGCTGCTCCAGACCCGCGATGACCGATCGGTGATCCAGCCCGAACCGCCCGTCATGCGGCGGCACAGGCTCAACCCCATGGAGCTGCGCAAGCCGCAACGCCGCATCGTCGGCCGCGGCCGACGAGCCCTGACCATCGTGTTTAATGAAGCTCATCACGAGCAGGTGAGGCTCCGCGATGACCACATCCGGAACCGGGAGCCGCGAACGCTCACGAAGGGTCCGCAGCATGCGCCCCTCTACGTCGAGCGAGGCGTGGGCGCCGCGGTCCAGCTTGGCGACCAGCGTCGAGCCGTCGGAGCACTTCAGGCGGCGCACGTCGGCCACGCAGCCCCCGCCCAGCGGTGCGGCGTCCGTCACCATGACGCGCGCGAGCCGCTCGATTTCGTGCCGGAGGCGTTGATCCATCCCGCGAGCGTAGTGGCGGCGCGACCATACCCGCGCATAAAAAACGGGGCCGGACAAGGTCCGGCCCCGAGGGTCATGTCGTTGTGATTAGCCGCAGGCGATGATCACTGAGCGCCGTCGATCCAGACGAGCCCACGCTGGGGGTCGACCAGGAGCGAGGTGGCGTTGCCGGCGAGGAAGCCCATGGTGGGCATGCCCTGACGCCAGAGGCGAAGGAAGCCGTCGGAGCGGTTGCGGAAGTTGTTGGAGCCGAAGCCGTAGTCCACGTTCTCGGAAACGAAGAGGTTATCCGAGAAGACGGCTTCGCTGCCGATGCCGCGCACCACGAGGTTGCCGGGCGTGGGCGTGGTCTCGAAGCTGGCGTGGCCATCGTTGTAGGCGATGTTGCCTTCCCACTTGTTGCGCCCGCCGTGGATCAGCAGCGTGGTCGAGTCGGTACCCGAGGGACCTTCAACGAGCTGCCATTCTTCGGCGTCGCGGCCGCCGCCCGTGTCGCCCTGGTAGCGCGGTCCACGGTTCCCGACGACGGGCTGATTCGCCGAAGGCGAGATCGCGGACCACTGGTTGAGGTAGGTGCTGCGAGGCAGCAGCGGGATGTGCGCGTAGCTGTTGTTGCCGATGTTCTCGGGAACGTCGCTGGGACCGACGATATCGTCGTCGATGGGCGTGCCCTTGAACGAGGGGTCGTACACCGCGCCGTCAGGATTGACGGTGTTCTGTTCCTGGAATCCGTTGGGGTTGGTGCCCCCGGTGCCGCCGGGGCGGTTGTAGTCGTAATCGCTTTCGTCGATGACCTGGATGTTCGGATCCTTTTCATCCGGGCTGACGAAGACCGCCGGGTTGTCCAGCGTGCGGTTGAAGATCATCAGCGACCAGACGTTGCCGGTGCGGTCCTTGCGGCCCGGGTCCGACGGATCCTCGGTCTGGTCGAGGCGGTCCACTTGCGAGGGGACGGGGTATTGCTCGTCGTTCTCCTGCGCCCAGGCGACGAGACCCTGATGGATCGCGCGGACCTGAGCCAGGCACTTCGTCTGGCGAGCGGTGGCCTGCGCACGCCCGACGGCGGGCAGCAGGATGCCCACGAGCAGCGCGATGATCGCGATGACCACCAGCAGCTCGACGAGCGTGAATGCGTGCTTGCGTGCTTTCATGGTGTGTATCCAGTCGTGTTGGAGTTCCGATCTTCGTACTCACGCGGCGGCGCGGACGCCGCTACGCAACGTCGATGACCGGTGGTCACTCGGTGAACGCGAACTCGCCGTTGTTGACGTCCAGGTGCTCGTTGAAGCTGAACTCGCTGCCGGAGATATCGATGGGGATGCCCTGACGCCACTGACGCAGGTATGCGTTGCGACGCGACGACGCCGGGAGGCCGCCGCTACTCTCGAACACCTCGTCGACGAAGATGTTGTCCTGCACGGCCACGCGCTCCCCGCTGTCGATCACGTTGAACGTCGCGTTGTCGGGCGTCGGGGCGGTCGCGAAGTCGACGTGGGTGTCGGCGAAGCCAACGTTGCCCTGCCAGTTCTCCCCGCGACCCCAGAGGGCGACGGCGGCCGAACGGTCACCGAGGTCGTTGTTCTGCGCCACGACCCAGACACGGTCGCGTTCGTAGTTGGCGTCCTGCATGTCGTACAGCGGGCCGCGGTTCGAGACGATCGGGGTCGAGGCGCTCACGGTATTCCGCCAGTCGGCGCCGCGGCCGAAGGCGATGCAGTTGTGCGCGTAGCTGTTGTGCGAGACCGTGGGCTCGAGGATCGAGGGGTCGTGCGCTTCGTCGTCGGTCGTGCCCTTGAACGACGGGTCATACGAAGCCAGCGCGGGCTCGTTGGCGGTCGTGGGGTTGGTGTTCTGGTATTCCTCGTAGACCTGCACGTTGCCGGTGTCGTTGGGAGCGACCATGACGTCGGGCGTCAGGGCGTCCTGCGAGATGGTGATGGCGAAGATCGCGCCGGTGCGGTTCTTGAGGTTCCAAGGGGCGCCGGCGCCGCCGGGGCCTTCGGTCTGGTCGAGCGGGTCCACCCGAGTGGGGATCGGGTACTGCTCGTTGTTGAGCGTCGAGTACTGGATGAACGCCTGCGTGATGTTGCGGATCTGCGTCGAGTCCTTGACCTTCTGCGCGTTGAGCTGCGCGCGGTTCACGGCCGGGAGCAGGATGCCCACCAGCAGCGCGATGATGGCGATCACCACCAGCAACTCGACCAGCGTGAAGCCGGCCTTCCGGGACACATTCGTGCGTGTACGCATGACACGTACCTCCTGAGAGCTCGGGACCGCCGGCAGGAGCCGTGCGGTCCACACATACAACAGACCCACCCGACCATCGGGAGGGCTGCCCTCAACGGAGTGGTTGATCCGTGCCAAGCCACAAATGCAAATAATGAACATCAGTGCGGGTACTGGGATGCTTGGCCTGATCCGCCTCCGAGAAGGGGAAGCGAGTACGCTACGGACAACTATCCGCGTGTCAAGCCTCCTCGGTTGCCTCGCATACCCGGCCTCGCACCGTAGATTTCCGATCGAATACCAAACAAACTCCTGACGTAGCAAGGATCCGACGATGCCCACCATCGAAGAACGCCTCGAGAAGGTCGGACTGGAGCTGCCCCCGACGCCGGAGGCACTGGCGAACTATGTGCCCGCGGTGAGCGTCTCGGCGGGCCGATTGGTGTTCGTCAGCGGGCAGGTCCCCCTTGTGAAGGGCGCGCTCCTGGCCACCGGTCGCGTGCCGGACGAAGTCAGCGTCGAGCGGGCCCAGGCCTGCGCACGCCAGTGCGTGCTGAACGCACTCGCCGCCCTCCGCGGCGCAATCGGCGACCTCAACCGCCTCCGGGGCGTCGTCAAACTCGACGGGTTCGTCGCCTGCGGCCCCGACTTCACCGACCACCCACAGGTCATCAACGGCGCCAGCGACCTGCTCGTCGAGCTCCTTTACGACGCTGGACGCCACGCCCGCGCCGCGGTCGGCGTCTCCAGCCTGCCCTTAGGCGTGCCCGTGGAGATCGCCTTCACGTTTCTGGTGGACTAAAGGCGTTCGAGCACGCACCGATCATCGGGCTCGCGCCCGGTGTTTGCTCCGCGCCCTCACGCGTCGCCGAAGGCCTTCTTGTAGTCAGAGACGAACTTCTCGAGGCCGCTGTCGGTCAGCGGGTGGGTCATCAGTTGGCCGATGACCTTGAAGGGCAGCGTGCAGACATCGCACCCCGCCAGCGCGCACTCGACAACGTGTAGCGGGTGGCGGATCGACGCCGCGAGGATCTTGGTGCCGAAGCCGTAGTTGTCGTAGATCGTCCGGATCTGATGGATCAGCTCCATGCCCGAGGTGGAGATGTCGTCCACGCGCCCGATGAAGGGGCTGACGAGGAAGGCCCCGGCCTTGGCGACCAGCATCGCCTGCATCGGCTGGAAGCACAGCGTCAGGTTCGTATCGATGTCCTCGTCGGTCAGCGTCTTGCACGCGCGCAGACCGTCGACGGTGCTCGGCAGTTTCACGACGATGTTGTCGGCGATCTTCGCCCGCTCGCGCCCCTCGACGATCATCTTTTCGTACTCGGTCGCGATCACCTCCGCCGACACCGGCCCGTCGACGAGCTCGCAGATCTCGCCCAGTCGCTTGCCGTAGTCCACGCCCTCTTTGGCGATCAGCGACGGATTGGTCGTCACGCCGTCGAGGATGCCCATCTCGTGGGCCTGCCTGATCTCGTCCATGTTGGCGGTGTCGATGTAGATCTGCATCGTGATGCTCCGGCGCGTGGTGAGTGGTGAGCGGTCGCGTGCGCAGAGGCCTGCGCCGCGCTCAGTGTACCTCGCTCCGCACCGGTGGCGGGGCGATCGCTCATGAGTTCGTCTTCAAGCCCCTCAGCCGAACGCGATGATGCTCAGCACGGTCGTCGCCACGCCCAGCAGGATCACCGCCACGACCAGCACGATCACCACCGGGTGGCTGAAGACCGACGGCCCCGACTCCTGCCGGGCGATCTCCGCCGGCTGCGACGCCGTCGCCTCGGCGACCGCGACGAGGTCCATCGTCGTCGCCTCCTTGTGCGCGATCGGGGGCGTGTCCCCCTTGCGCACCGCCCGCAGATCGATCAGCACGTCCTCGCAGCTCTTGTATCGCTGGCGCCGGCTCTTGGCCATCATCATCTCGATGACCTCCGAGATGCCCGCGCTCAGCTTCGGATTGACGTGGTCCGGCGGGATCACCGGGCTCTTGAGGTGCTTCTGCATCACCTCGGTCGGGTTCTTCCCGTTGAACGGCACGTTGCCCGTCACCATGTGGTACAGCGTCGCGCCCAACGAATAGATGTCCGCCTGCGGCCCGACGTTCACCTCGCCACGGATCTGCTCCGGGCTGATGTAGTACGGCGTGCCGTACGCCTTGCCCTGCTCCGCCAGCGCTGCTTCCTTGTCGTCGATCGCCCGCGCCAGACCCAGGTCCGCCAGCTTGGCGATGTCCGAGTCCGTGATGATGATGTTCTTGGGCTTGACGTCCCGGTGGATCAGGCCCTTCTGGTGCGCGTGCTTGAGCGCGTCGGCAACGTTGATGATCACGTCCAGCGCGTCGCGCTCGTCGTACCGCTTGCGCTCGACGATCACGTCGTGCACCGTCCGGCCCTCCACGTACTCCATCACGAAGTAGTGGAACTCGCCCGCCTGGCCCACGTCGAAGGCCTGCACCACGTTGGGGTGGTTGAGCTGCGCAGCCGCGCGACCCTCGGCGTAGAAGCGCTCGATGAACTGGCGATTGGACGAGAACTTGCGGGGCAGCACCTTGATCGCCACCACCCGATCGAGGCTCAACTGGCGCGCCTTGAAAACCGCCGCCATCGCGCCTGCGCCCACCTTGCCGATGACGTGGTACCCCGGGATCTGCTGACCCTTGCGCTCGGCCTCGGCCTGCGCGCGCAGGCGGTCGAGCTGGCGCCCCGTGATCAGCTCACGCGCCACCATCGCCTGCGCGAGCGAACGCTCGCTCGGGTCGACGCTCGACTCGAGCAACTCCTCCCGCAGACCCTCGACGTCATCGGCGGTCGCCAACCCCTGCTCGACCACGAGCTTGCCGATGATCGTGTCGACGTTGGTCGTCCCGCCGGGCCCTTTCGTCGCCGAGGTCGGGCCGGTGTCGGTCAGTCCCCCGGTCTCGGACACGCCGGTCGAGTCGCCGGAGGTCGACGACTCGGGGTTGGCCTCGGCCTGCCCCCCGCCCGTGAGGATCTCCACGGTGTCCGCCGGCATGGGCACGCGGTCGCCCTTCTCGGTCTCGTGCTCGTCGCCCGGCATGGGCAGCGGCCCGCTGTCGTCGCCCGTGCGCGAGTCCTCGGGCATCGGGAGGCGTGATTCCTCGTTCGGGTCGCCTGAAGATGGTCTGCTGCCGCCGGCCATGCGCGCGTGTTCGCCGCTCCTGGGGTAAGCCGGCAAACTAGGGTTCCCCGAAGGGGGTGTCAACGCCGCGGCATTGCCGGAGCGCAGCCTTCGCTCGCCCCACGGATTGTTGTGTGCATCACCGACCGACATTCGGATCTCCTGACGAACTCCCGCCTGCTCTATCCGCAACGCCCCCAGCGGGGGTTGCGAGCAACGTTCGCGAGCCGGGCCGAAGCAGGGGGAGAACGTCAGGGAACAAGGTCGTTGATCGCAGCACGCTAAGACGCCCCGCCGAGGGACGGGGCGTAGGTCGAAGACTTCCTATCAGATTCCGAACAAACCGATCAGGCGTCCGCCTGAGCCATCATCTCGATCATGTCGAGGCAGCGGCAGGCGTAGCCCCACTCGTTGTCGTACCAGCTCACCACCTTGAAGAAGTTCTGGTTGAGCTCGATGCCCGCCGCGGCGTCGTAGATCGAGCTCGCCGGGTGCGTCACGAAATCGCTCGAAACCACCTGGTCATCCGTGTATTCCAACACGCCCTTCATCGGACCCTCGGCCGCCTGCTTCATCGCGGCGCTGATGTCCGCCAGGCTCGTCGCCTTTTCGGTGCGGAAGGTGAGGTCGACGCACGAGACGTCCGCCGTTGGCACGCGGAAGGCCATGCCCGTCAGCTTGCCCTTGAGGTTGGGCAGGCACAGCGCCACAGCCTTGGCGGCACCGGTGCTCGCCGGGATGATGTTCTGGTACGCGTTCCGACCGCCGCGGAAGTCCTTCTTGGAAGGCCCGTCCTGCGTGGGCTGCGTCGCGGTCGCGGCGTGGACGGTCGTCATCAGGCCCTCGGAGAGCCCGAATCCGTCGTCGATCACCTTGGCGATCGGCGCCAGGCAGTTCGTCGTGCACGAGGCGTTGGAGACCACGTGGTGCTTGGCCGGGTCGTACACCTCGTGATTGACCTTATAGCAGATGGTCGGCATATCTTCGGGGGTCTTGGTGGGCGCCGAGATGAGCACGCGCTTGCACCCGCCCTTGTCGATGTGCTTGCGGGCGTCGTCGATCTTCGTGAACAGGCCCGTGGACTCGAGCACGTAGTCGACGCCCAGGTCGCCCCAGGGCAGGTCCGCCGGATCGCGCTCGGCCAGTGTCTTGGTCGTCTTGCCGTCGACCGTGAAGGAGCCCTCGGTGGAGGAGATGTCCTTGCCGAGACGCCCGTGCATGGTGTCGTACTTGAGGAGGTACGCGAGGTTGTCGGCGGGGACGAGGTCGTTGACCGCGACGAACTCGAAGCCGCGCTCCAGACCCGCGCGGTAGGCCAGCCGACCGATGCGCCCGAAACCGTTGATGCCAACGCGAATCGCCATGATGCAAGTCCCTTCGAAGCAGGGGGGGGAGGTGTGTTTGGGAACTCAGACTTCCGAGCCCGAGCATAGGCGCACGCGTCAGGGTCTCCCTGCACTTCGAGCGTTCTGCACCGCGTCTGTGCGCGCGGTGAGCCCCCTGGACACCCCGTCGAAAGCGCTGCACCCTGACCGTGTGAACGCGTCCAACGACGAGCATCAAGCGGCCGCCGAGTCCGAGACGCCCGAACTCGACGCGCTGATTGAGACGGACCGCCGCTTCCGCGACCTCACGCTCCGCCGAACCCCGCTCGGCCGCGCCTGTGTGCGCATGTACGAAACGCTCTGGCCACCCCTCGCCCGAGCGGTGGGCGGTCGGGCCCGCTTCGCTCGATGGTGAGGATGCTGCTTCGGCCGATCATTGGAACGGTCCAAGCCATTGCAGCATCGGACGCCGAGCACTGACCTCACAAAGCCGAGGTCAGCGGCACCCGAGGCCCTGTCACCCGTCTCCCCTCTCCCCTCTGCGCTCTCTGCCTTCTCCGCGCCTCTGCGTACGGCCTTTCCTACCCAAGCATGTCAGCGAGGACAGCAAGTCCCTCCTCGAGCCGATCCTCCGCCGTCGCGAAGCTCAGGCGGAAGTGCGTGTCGCGCGAGGAGAACGCCTCGCCCGGAATCACCAGCAGGTTCCGCTGGACCGCGGCTTCGAAGAGCTGCGTTCCCGTCATGCCCAGCTTCTCGGGCACCTCGACGAACGCGTAGAACGCTCCGCCCGGCTCGGGGATCCGCGTCAGCGGGCTCAGCACTTCCAGCACCCGCGCGCACCGCTTGGCGTAGTCGTCCACCGCTGAGCGCATGTCCACGTCGAACGACGCCACGCACCCGTGTTGCAGCGGCGTCGGGGCGCAAACCCAGGTGTATTGCTGCAACGTGCTCATCTTGCCGATGAGCCACGCCGGGCCGGCCGCGTAACCCATGCGCCATCCCGTGCACCCATACGTCTTCCCAAACCCGCGGATGACCAACACGTCCTCGTGCGCACCGTCGAAGCGAGCCGGGCTCGGCGCACGGCTGCCCCCGGGCGTCTCGACGCGGTGCGACGCGAACGTGAACTCGTCGTAGATCTCGTCCGAGATGAGCACCACGTCCTTGGCCCGGCATAGCTCCAGCAGGTCGCGACACTCGGCCTCGGTCAGCACCACCCCCGCCGGGTTGGAAGGCGAAACGCAGAGCACCGCCTTCGTGCGGGCGGTGATCAGCGGCTCGACGCGTTCCGCCGTCATGCGCAGATCCGGGTACGTGTCGCACAGCACCGCTTTGCCGCCCGCGAGCGTCGCCATGTTGGGGTACGCGACGAAGTACGGATCGGGAATCACGATCTCGTCCTCGGGTTCGCTGAGCAGGCTGAGCATCATCAGCACGAGCGCCGCCGATGTGCCGGCGGTCACCATCGCCTGAGTCGAAGCGCCCTTCCTGCCGATGTCGCTGGGCCAGCCCAGGTCACGCGAGACCTGCTGGCGCACCCGACGCAGCAGCGGCTCGACGCCCTGCGTCATCGAATAGGCGTTCTTGTCCTGCTCGATCGCCTCGATCGCGGCGCGCTTCAACGCGTCGGGCACGCCGAAGTCGGGCTGCCCGATCGAGAGATTGATCGGGTCCCGCATCGTCGCGCCGAGTTCAAAGACGCGGCGGATGCCCGAGGCGTCGATCGCCTTGGCGCGCGGTGACAGCAACCGGTGTGGATCAAGCATCGCGCACCTCGTTCCCGCCCCACGCCCTCAGGTGATGATCAGGAAACGCCGGGCGTGATCTTCGTCTTGGGAAGGCCGATGACGGGCTTGTTGTCCGTCTTGGCGTTATACCCGCGCTGGTCCTTGAGCGCTTCGACGCGCTCGTGACGCTTGAGGACGTTGCGCTTGCCCTTGAGGTTGCCGCTGGTCTTGAGGCTGGAGTCGAGGCTCATCGGTCGGTGTCCTTCCGCCCGAGGCGGCGGGTGCTGGCTCGCGAGCGGTTTGCTCGCATTGATTCAGAACTTATCCCACAACGGGTCGAAGGGGACCTGTCGCCCGCGTTCATCGCGATAGGCCTCGACCACGCGCCGTACCCGCTCCTGATGGTCGCGGAACTGCCCGGCGCGGTACTGCTCGCTGCTGAGGCCTTCCAGCGACACAACGCGGAAGAGACGACTATTGACCCGCACCACCACCACGTCAAGCCCGTTCTCTTCCAGGTGCTCGGCCAGCGCCACCGCCCGGTCCCGTCCCGCCGCGGCCACGGTCAGGTAGTTCAACCCGCGTGTGCGCGGGTCGGCCTGCCGCCCTTCCACGACGACGACTCCGCTCGCGTTCGCTCTCCGCGGCGTGGGATCCTGAACATTGCCCGAACCATCATCCGCGTTTCGGTCGGGACCGGGCTCTACCGGTCCGTTCGGCCGCGGCTCGGGCGTGGTCCCTCCTTCGGCCAGCCCGTCCTGTCGCTCCACACGCTGATTCAGCGGGTCGAGGGGCGTCGCGGGCGCGGTCAGCGCGGCGATCTCCGTCTTCAGCCGGTCCACTTCGCCCGACTGCTGACGATGCCCGATCAGGTAGCCGAAGAACCACGCCCCGATCACCGCCGCCGCGGCGAACAGCATCACGCCAAGCGGTTGCTGGCGGGCGTGATCGTCGAGTTCGCCCGAGGTTTGTGGGGCCGGTCGGGAGGGCGATTCGACACGCTGCGGCGTCGGAGCGACCTTGGGCTCCACGGCCGGGCGCTCAGCCGGAACGCTCGTTCCGCGCGCACGCGATGACGACACGCGGGCACGGTCATCGATGAGTTCGTACAGGGCAGGGCCCGACCGGCGGTTCTTGGCCATAGCTCTATTCTCGGCATATCAGCCGCGATGGGGCAAACGCTCCCCCAGAAACCGGCGATGACGTCCGTCTCACGTGCTCCCGATGACCGAAGCCATCGCCGACGACTCCGTGTGCGACATCGACACCGCCCAGCGTTCAACGCCCAACTCCGCCGCCCGCAGAGCGGCCCGGCCCGTCAAGTGCACGCTCGGTGCCCCGGCATCGTCTCGCCTGACCTCCACGTCGGTCCAGGCCACGCCCTGCCCCCAGCCCGTGCCCAGGGCCTTGAAGACGGCTTCCTTGGCCGCGAACCGCGCCGCGTACCGCTCGGCCCGGCGCGGGCCGCCTGCCTCGCAGTATTCGCGTTCGCTCGCGGTGAAGCAGCGCTCGACGAACCGTTCGGGATGCTGGCCGAGCATGCGCTCGATGCGCGGCACCTCGATGAGGTCCACACCGTGAACGAGCACGCCCGGGGCCGCCTCGTCGGGCACGCCTCAGGACGCCTTCTTCTTCTTCGTCGACTTCGCCTCGGACGGGGCCGGTTTGTCATTCTTCGCGGTGTCGGGTGTTTTTGTCCCGCCGGTGTCGGCCTTGTCCTTCGTGTCCTTCTTGCCGCTCTCGGGCTTGTCGGCTTCGGCGGCCTTCTTGTAGCCCTCCGAGCGGTAGTCGGTCTCGTAGAACCCGCCGCCCTTGAAGATCACGCCGGCGCCGGTCCCGATGAGGCGCTCGAGCTTGAGCGCGCCGCACTCGGGGCACTTCTTCTTGGGCGCATCCTTCATGCTCTGGAAGAGCTCGAAGGCATGGTCGCAGTTGCGGCAGACATAGTCGTACGTCGGCATGGTTATCCGTTCTCCTGATCCCCGCCCGCGCCGCCGGCTTCGCCCTCGCCCGCCCCGTCGTCGCCCCCGGGCCGCACGGACACCTTGGCGGCCTGGACGACGCGCCCGCTCATCTCGTATCCCGTCTGAAGGCTCATCACCACGCAGCCCGGGCCGACCTCGGCGTTGTCGACCTGCATCATCGCCTCGTGACGCATCGGGTCGAACTCCTCGCCCGGCTTGGGCTCGATCGCCGCGACCCCGAACCCGCCCAGCTTGCGCATGAACTCGTCGACGATCCCGCGCACACCCTTGAGCACCTGGTCGGCCGAGGTCTTGTCCGGGTCCATGTCCAGCGCGAGCTTGAAATGCTCGATCAGCGGGATCATCTCACGGACGACCGACTCCTTGCCGTGCTCTCGCGCCCGCTGCTCGTTCTCGATCGAGCGACGCTGGAAGTTCTGGTAGTCCGCCAGCGCCCGCTTGTAGCGGTTCTCCAGCTCGGCGACCTGCTGTCGCAGCGCCCCGACTTCGTCGCGCTCATCGCCGAACATCTCGGCGTCGCCCTCCTCGGGCGCAGGCCCACGGCCCGGCTCTTGCTCGGTCGGACCCTGCTCGTGCGTCGGACGCTCTGTACCGTGCGCCTGATCCTCGACGGCTGGTGACTTCTCGTGCTTGTCTCGATCGCGTGCGGCCATGGTGGGTTCTATTTCGTCAAAGGCCCGGGCGTCACAACGGGCGGGATGGTTGATGCTTCACAGTGCCGGAAGGTCGGTCGACAAAGAGGTGGTCGCGGCGGTGGGGAGGGAGCGGTTATGTCCCCAAGAAGGTGCGGATCTTGTTCCAGAAGCCGTGGGATTCGGGGAGGATGCTGCCGTCGGGTTCGGTCTCGGCGAACTCGCGGAGCAGTCGCTCCTGCTTCTCGGTGAGTTTGTTGGGAATCTCGATCTGGGCGGAGATGACGATGTCGCCGCGTCGGCCCGAGCGGAGGTTGGGCAGGCCGGCTTCGCGGACACGGAAGATCGCGCCGTGCTGCGTGCCCTTGGGAATCGTGATGCTGGCCTGATCCTCGAGCGTGGGCACTTCGACGTGCGCGCCGAGGGCCGCTTGCGTGAAGCTCAGCGGCATGTCGAGCACCAGATGATCGCCGTCGCGCGCGAAAATCTCGTGCTCGCGGATGCGCACGACGACGTGCAGATCGCCGCGCACGCCCGTGCCGTCCGGGCTGATCTCCTGCGGCGGGGGCTCGCCCTCCGAGCCAACGCGCACCGCCTGCCCGTCGCTGATCCCCGGCGGGATCTTCACGCGCAGCTTGCGCTTCTTGGCGATCCGCCCCTTCCCCGAGCAGTCGCTGCACTTGTGCGTCACCACGTTTCCGCGTCCGCGGCACTGCGGGCAGACGGTCTGCATGCGGAACATGCCGCCGAGGCCCGTCTGGATGACGTGCCCCCGCCCGCCGCAGGTCTTGCAGGGCTCGGGGGTGGTGCCCGGCTCGGCGCCGGAGCCGGTGCAGGTGTCGCAGACGTCGAGGCGCGTGAACTCGACGTCCTTCTCCGTGCCCTTGAGCACGTCGGCGAGGTCGAGCTCGACTTCGGTCTCGAGGTCGTACCCACGCGCGACGCGCCGCCCCCGCGCACCCTGGCGACCAAAGCCCCCCGCGCCGCCGCCGGCCTGTCCGCCCCCGCCGAAGATGTCATTGAACATCGAGAAGATGTCCTCGACGTTCATGCGGCTGAAGTCGTGCGCCGCCGCCCCGCGCCCGGCGCCCCGCAGCCCCTCGTGCCCGTACTGGTCGTAGAGCTTGCGCTTCTGGTCGTCCGAGAGCACCTCGTACGCCTCGGCGGCCTCCTTGAACTTCGCCTCGGCCTCGGCGTCGCCCGGGTTGCGGTCCGGGTGGTACTTCATCGCCATGCGCCGGTAGGCGCGCTTGATCTCCTCGCCGTCGGCGGTGCGTTGGACGGAGAGGGTCTCGTAGTAGTCGCGGGTCGTGGGCATGCGCACTTACTCGGCGTTCAGGAGCCAAGGGCGGTAGCGGTTGGGATCGATCGACCAGTTGTAGCGCGGCTCCTCGGCCCGTTCCGGCGCCCGACGATTACGCACCGCGGCGTCCGTGATCGCGCCGCTGATCTCGAAGTGGTCGCGCGCCTTCGTCAGGTTGGGGCTGTTGGCGCCGCCCGAGAGGGTGGGGTCGCGGAACTGCGCCGCGTCGTCTTCCCAGTCGCAGACCTCACAGACCCCGTGGTCCCCGAGCACGAGCGTGCGGCGGGTGAGGTAGCCGCAGCAGAGGCAGGGGTAGCGGTTGTCGATAGCGGGGGGTGGGTCCAATGCGTGTCCGTGGATGGGAGCGAGAGTCGGGGAGCGACGAGAGACGATACGCGGACCGCGCTCGGTGGAGACCGCGCAGGGGAAATCGTTGGAGTCGCGGGCGGTGGGCATTGGCCTTTCGGCTCCGTTCGGTGTGCTACGGACTCGGGCCGACGCGTTTCCACGCCCCGGCCCGCTCTCTCTCGTCCGTCTGTGCTGCGCGCCCACGGGCGGGACACCCGTGCCACCGCTCATCGTCGCGCTCAGCTCACCGCCCCCGTTACCGGCTCCGCGTCATCCTCCAGCGACGACACCATGCAGTCCGTCGTCAGCATCAGCCCCGCGACCGAGGCGGCGTTGATCAGCGCGGTCTGCGGCACCTTGGCCGGGTCGATGATGCCGGCCTTGACCATGTCGATGTACTTCTCGGTCAGCACGTCGTAGCCGAAGTTGGCGTCGGTCGACTCCTTGACCTTCTCGACGACCAGGTCGCCGTCGAGCCCGGCGTTCTCGACGATCTGCTTCAGCGGCGTCTCGACGGCCTTCATGACGATGTCGAAGCCGAGCTTCTCATCGCCCTTGGCCTTCTTCTTGCCGGCGGTCAGCGCGTCGACCGTGCGCAGGAGTGCAACGCCGCCGCCCGGGACGTAGCCGGACTCGGCGGCGGCTCGCGTGGCGTTGAGCGCGTCCTCGACGCGGTCCTTGCGCTCCTTCATGGCGGTCTCGGTCGCGGCGCCGACGTTAATGATCGCCACGCCGCCCGTGAGCTTCGCCAGACGCTCCTGAAGTTTCTCGCGATCGTAGTCGGACGTGGACTTCTCGTGCTGGGCGCGGATCTGGTCGGCCCGGGCCGCGATGTCCTTCTTCGTGCCGGCGCCTTCGATGATCGTCGTGTTGTCCTTGCCGACCGTGACCTTCTTGGCGCTGCCCAGCTCGGAGAGCTCGATCGACTCGAGCGTGCGGCCCAGGTCTTCGGCGAAGAAGGTGCCGCCCGTGAGCGTCGCGATGTCGCCCAGCATGGCCTTGCGCCGGTCGCCGAAGCCCGGAGCCTTGACGGCCGCGACCTTCAGCACGCCGCGCAGACGGTTGACAACCAGCGCGGCAAGCGCCTCGCTCTCGACGTCCTCGGCGATGATCAGCAGCGGCTTGCCCGAACCCGCGACCTTGTTGAGCAGCGGGAGCAGGTCGGTCAGGTTGGCGATCTTCTTCTCGTGGATGAGCACGAGGCAGTCTTCGAGGACGCACTCGGCGCTCTTCGGATCGGTCATGAAGTAGGGCGAGAGGTAGCCCTTGTCGAACTGCATGCCCTCGACATACTCGAGCGTCGTGTCCGAGGCCTTGCCCTCCTCGACCTCGACGACGCCCTCGACGCCGACTTTGGCGATGGCCTCGGCGATCAGCTCGCCGATCTCCTCGTCGTGGTTGGCGCTGACGGTCGCGACCTTCTTGTAATCGGCCTTGCCTTTGCAGGGCGTGGCGATGCTCGCGATGGCGTCGGAGGCAACGGATGCGGCGTTGTTCATGCCGCGCTGCACCAGCACGGGGTTCGCGCCGGCCGCGACGACGCGCAGGCCCTCGTTGAAGATGGCCTCGGCCAGGACGGTGGCGCAGGTGGTGCCGTCACCGGCTTCGTCGTTGGTCTTTTTGGCGACCTCGATGACCATTTTGGCGCCCATGTTCTCCATGGGCTCGGAGAGGGAGATCTCCTTGGCGACGCTGACGCCGTCTTTGGTTACCGCCGGGCCGCCGTAGGACTTCTGCATGGCGACGTTGCGCCCGGAGGGCCCCATGGTGACCTTGACCGCCTTGGCGAGCCTGCCGAGGCCCTTCTTCATCTCGAGCAGGGCCGCGTCGGAAAACATAAGCTGCTTGGTTGACATCGTTGTCCGCTCCGTATCAGTTCAGGCCCAACAGGGCCAAGGATGTCTGCGTGTCGTGCTGTCTGTATTGTCTTTGGTGGGACAGGCTTCGAGCCTGTCCGTCTTGGGCTGGCGTGTTTACTTCTCGACGACCCCGAGCAGCTCCGATTCCCGGAGGATCAGGTGGTCGTCGCCCTTGATCTCCACTTCGGTGCCGGCGTACTTGCCGTAGACGACGGTGTCGCCCTTCCTGACGCTCATGTCCCCGCGCTTGCCGTTGTCGAGGCGCTTGCCGGGGCCGACGGCGACGACGGTGCCGCGCACGGGGCGCTCCTTGGTCGCTTCGGGCAGGAAGATGCCCGAGGCGGTCTGGGTCTCGGCGGGGACGGGCTTGACGAGAACGCGGTCTTCGAGAGGCTTGACGGCCATGGTGTGTATCTCCTCAGTGGATCGGGGCGGTCGGTTGATGTGCCCCTTCGTTGGTGTTGGTTGACTCACTCTTGCGTCTGCTGGTGAACGTCGATCATCTCCCGCCGCACGCCCGCGGGGTTGAGCCCCGGGCCGGTGATGCGGATGGTGAATGCGGGGGGGAGTTGGTTCGTTTCTTCGACTTCCTCGAGCCGCGGGCGGCCCTTGGTGTGCAGAGCCGCGGCGAAGCCGAACGGTTCGGGCTCCTTGCGCGGCTCGACGAGCACGCACTCGACGCTGGCGATCTGGCAGGGCGTGACGCTGACGGTCATCGGCCGGTTGTCGCGCCCCTGGCCCATCATCATGTACCCGGTGATGACGTTGCAGACGGCTTTGGAACCCGACTCGTCGTCCTCGATCGCCTGCGACGACCAGCGTGCCGAATCGGGGTAGCAGGCGCCCTTTGCGACGTGTGTCATGACGTTCTGGACCATGTACTCCGCCCCGCTCTTGAGCCGCACGCGGAAGAGCAGGTGGTCCTGATGCTCGGGCTCGACGGCCTTCGTCATCACCTCCGCGGCGCGCGCGAACCACTCCTGCCACGTGACAAGGTGATCCTCGCGGCCGAGGTCGACGGTGCGGAGTTGGGGGACGGTTTCGGTCATGCCTGCCTTTGGAGGGACGGGCTTCCAGCCCGTCTCGGTTTTTCTGAATGAGGCTCTGCGGTACGGGAGGTAAGGACGGGCAGGATGCCCGTCCGACCAAAGGCATCAGGGTCCTCAGAACCCCATCCCGCCCATACCCGGCATGCCACCCATGCCACCCATGCCTCCCATGCCTCCCATGCCACCCATCGCGTCCATGCCGGCTCCAGCGCCGGCGTGGTCGTCGTCGCCGCCCTCGTCGGGCCTTTCCGTGATGAGGCAGTCGGCGGTGAGGAGGATGGTCGCGACGCTGGCGGCGTTGGCGAGGGCCGAGCGGTCCACCTTGGCGGGGGTCATGACGCCCATCTTCAGCAGGTCGCCGTACTCGCCGGTGAGGGCGTTGAAGCCGAAGCTGTCGCCGATCGTCTCATCGCCCTCCTGAACCTTGGCGACGACCACCGAGCCCTTGGCGCCGGCGTTCTGGGCGATGGTGAAGAGGGGGACCGCCAGAGCGGTGCGGACGAGGTCGAGGCCGCTGGCGTAGTCGAAGGCGGCGTGGCCGACGTCGTCGGGCGTGACCTCCGTCTTCTTGCCGAAGATACCCTTCCACTCGCGCTTCTTCTCGATGGCCTGCCGCGAGCGGACGAAGGCGACGCCGCCGCCGGGGACGATGCCCTCGGCGACCGCGGCTCGGGTCGCGTGCAGAGCGTCTTCGACGCGGGCCTTCTTCTCCTTGAGCTCGGCTTCGGAGGCGGCGCCGACGTTGATCTGCGCCACGCCGCCCGCGAGCTTTGCGAGGCGCTCCTGCAACTTCTCGCGGTCGTAGTCAGAGGTGGCGCGGTCGATCTCGGCGCGGATCTGCGTGATGCGGCCCTGGATGTCCTTGGTGCTGCCGGCGCCCTCCAGGATGATCGTCGAGTCCGAATCGATCTCCACGCGCTTGGCCATGCCCAGATCGGAGAGCGTGACGGCGTCGAGCTCGACGCCCAGGTCCTTCATGATCGCCCGGGCGCCGGTGAGGACCGCGATGTCCTCGAGCATCGCCTTGCGGCGGTCGCCGTACCCCGGCGCCTTGACCGCGGCGACTTGCACGGTGCCGCGCAGCTTGTTGATGACCAGCGTGGAGAGGGCCTCGCCCGTGATGTCTTCAGCGATGATGAGCAGCGGCTTCTTGCTGTCCATCACCTTCTCGAGCAGCGGCACGAGCTTGTTGACCGAGTCGATCTTGTCCTCGTAGATGAGCACGAGGCACTTCTCGAGCTCGGCCGTCATGTCGTCCATGTTGGTGCAGAAGTTGGGCGAGAGATACCCCCGGTCGAACTGCATGCCCTCGACAACCTCGATCTCGGTCTCGAGACCCTTGCCCTGTTCGACGGTGATCACGCCGTCGTTGCCGACCTTCTCGAAGGCGTCGGCGAGGGTGGCGCCGATCGAAGGGTCGTTGTTGGCGGAGATGGTCGCGACGGCCTTGATGTCGGCCTTGCCATCGACCGGGCGGGAGAGTCGGGCGATTTCCTTGGAGACGATGTCCACGCCGTCCTTCATCCCTCGCACCAGCGCGTTGGCGTCGACGCCCGAAGAGATGAGCTTGAGGCCCTCGGAGAAGAGGGCCTCGGCGAGGACGGTCGCGGTGGTCGTGCCGTCGCCCGCGTCGTCGGAGGTCTTGCTGGCGGCTTCCTTGACCATCTGGACGCCCAGGTTCTCCGCCTTGTCGCGGAGCTCGATTTCCTCGGCGACGGTGACGCCGTCCTTCGTGACCGAGGGCCCGCCCCAGCTCTTGTCGATGACGGAGTTGCGTCCGCGGGGCCCGAGGGTCGTCTTGACGGCCCGGGCGAGCTTGTTGACCCCGGCGAGGAGGGCCTGACGAGCGTCGGTGTCGAAGGTGAGCTCTTTAACTGCCATATCGATGCGTCTCCGTACAGCGGGGCGGCCCGTCGAGGCGTGCTCGTCGCGGGGCCGCGGTCCTGTGGATGAAGTGAATGTCTCTCGGTCAGCGATCGCGGCGCGCAGCCGCATCTGTCGTAGTGGGCAAAACCGATGCCATCCCCGACGTGCGCTCATCCCGCCCGACCCGAGCGTTGCGCCTGCCACTCTGACAGATGGGGGGGGAACCTCGACGCGAAGCGTCAGTCAGGCGGGTCCGACGGGCGCTGCATGATCGTCGTGGAGTCTGCGTGTTGAACGGGTGGGCTCGGAGAGCGGATAATGTCGCGCAGCGAGCGTGGGCCGAGGCGGATCGCTCGGCTGATGCGCAGGCCGTCGACCGTCGCTGAGGCCATCCCAAGAATCAGAAAGAGGCTGGAGACAAGGATCAGCAGAGAGCCGACGCGATCGAGCACGAACGCCGGCGTGCTGGTGGTGCTGAGGCTCGCCAGGCGCAGCCCGTCGCCGATCACACCAAGAAGAGCCGCCCCGGCCATCGCCAGCAGGGTCTGACGATCCACCCGGCCCGTCCGGAGCACGAGCGTTCGGCGGACGAGCTCCCGCGCGTTCGGGCGGAATCCCAGATAGACCACCGCCATCGACGCCCCGAGACCGATCCGCCACCACAGACGCTCCGGCGTCGGTGTGCCCGAGAGATACGGCGCGGGCAGCAACGCGTCGATCTGCCCGATCTGGTCGATCGCCAACAGGATGGGCAGGTACGCCAGCAGCGACGCGACCGCTGCAAACGAGGCGATCTGCCGCGTCGCCCGGGTCGGCGCCACCAGCCCGACCATGCTCAGCCCGGACAGCACGGCGAAGAGCATCCCGGCCTCGAGCAACCAGACCGGCACGCCGACATCCCACCCCGCCGAAGTGGCCATCGATCCCGCGCGGTCCGCGGCCAGCAGCAGCATGCCGACCAGCCCCGTCGCCGCCCAGGCAACGACGCAGACCGCGGTCAGTTTGGGCGATCGCATCGGCGCCAGGGCGTCGGCAAGAGGATCGACGAGGTGCAGGATCGAGGCCCGGACCGCGGTGCCGCACTCGGGGCAGAGGTCGCGGATGGACAGGCCCTGCAACTCGTAGCCGCAGGTCACGCAGGGGAGCGAGCCCGAGAGCAGGGCGGGGCTGACTCCGGAGCGGTCGGCGCGCGGAAGGGTCGAACCGTCCGACGGCGTGGGCGAATCTCCTGGAGCGGGCGGGGCTCCGTGTTCGTCGTCCGAGCGTGGGCTCATGGGCGTGCGCCGAGTGTACGGCCATCCGCGCCCCGGGCCTTACAACCTTCCGTGCGACCCGCTCGCACTCCGTACACTGCCCATCAATGGCCGACCACGCTCCTCACGCCCCGCGCAACGCCACGCCCGCCGCGCCGTCGGCCCCGCCCATCGAGGCGATCGCGACGCTCCGCAATAACATCCGCGAGGTCTTTCTGGGCCACCCCGAGGTCGTCGACCAGTTGCTCGTCTGCCTCCTCGCCCGCGGGCACGCGCTGATCGAAGACGTCCCGGGCGTCGGCAAGACCGTGCTCGCGACCGCGCTGGCCCGCAGCCTCGACTGCACCTTCAGCCGCATCCAGCTCACGCCCGACCTGCTGCCGGCGGACGTGCTGGGCGTGTCGGTGTTCGATCGGAACACCGCGACGTTCGATTTCAAACGTGGGCCCATCTTCGCGAACATCGTGCTCGCCGACGAAATCAACCGCACGACGCCGCGCACGCAGAGCGCGCTGCTCGAGTCGATGAACGAGGCGACGGTGTCGGTCGAAGGGCGTGCGATCGCGCTGGGTCGGCCCTTCATGGTGATCGCGACGCAGAACCCGTACGACTTCGAGGGCACCTACCCGCTGCCCGAGAACCAACTCGACCGCTTCCTTATGCAGCTCGCGCTGGGTTACCCGAGCAGCAAAGAGGAGGTGCGTGTGCTGGAGCTGCGCCCCCACGACCAGCGCCTGCCCGCGCTCGAGCCAGTGATGACCGCCGAGGACGTCGTCGCCCTGCAGAGCAGCGTCGACGACGTGCGCATCGATCGGACGCTGCTGGAGTACATCGTTCGCCTGGCCGAGGCGACGCGCACGCACGATGACCTGCACCTGGGCCTCTCCACCCGCGCCGCGCTCGCGCTGGCGCAGGCCGCCCGCGCCACGGCGTTGCTCAACGACCGCGACTACGCCACGCCCGAGGATGTCTACACGAATGTCCTGTCCGTTGGCGCTCACCGCGTCCTGAGCGCCTCGCGACACGCCACGCACGACGCGATGGCCAACCGGCACATCCTCGAGGATGTGCTGCGTACCGTTCCCAGCCCGGCGTGACGCCCGCTGACAGGGTGATCAAGGGTGCCACTGACCTCGGCTCTGCGAGGTCAGCGCTCCGCGTCCGCCATGACGTCGACGTCGAAACACCAGAGGCACTGACCCGCAGAGCCGGGTCAGTGGCACCCACAGCACCGACCCGCAGAGCCGAGGTCAGTGGCACCCGACGACGCGAACTTCACACTGCCAGGGAAACCGACATGGCCCGACTCATCCGCCTCACCGCAACCGAGCCCGTGCGCATCGATCCGCAAGACAAGCCCGTCTTCGTCTGCGCCTGTGGGCTGTCGCAGAACATGCCCTTCTGCGACGGATCGCACAAGACCGCCCGCAACGAGCCCGAGGGCGGCCTGTGTGTCTACGACAAAGACCGCAAAGAGATCGTCGACACCCGCGACGACGTGTGAGCTCGGGAGCGGTCAGCCCGTCGATTGCATCGCCGCCGCGATGCCGTTGATGCTCGCGAACACGAGCGGCGCGAGGTTGGCTCGTCGCTCGTCGGTGCCGGCTTCCCGGTCGCGCCGGAGAAGTTCGATCTGCGCGAGGTTGAGCACGTCGGTCCAGGGGTTGCGCCGCTCGATGGCCTCGTCGATGATCATGGCGTGGGCCAACAGGTGATCGCGTCCGGTGATCGCCAAGAGCTGCGTCCTGGTGCGCTCGTACTCGGCGTGGATGGTCTGGAGCACCGCTTCGCCGTCCGGCCCTTCGAGCGCATAGCGGCGGGCGATGGGCATGCGCGCGCGGGCGAGTTCCTGGGCCGCATTGTTGAAGACGGTCTGGACGAAGCCGCCGGCGCGCGCTGCAGCGCTGAGTGCGTCGCGCTGGGCGTTGTCGAGAGTTTCGATCGCCGTTCCAAGCCCGTACCACCCGGGCGCGAGCACGCGCATCTGGATCCACGCGAAGCCCCACGGGATGGCGCGCAGTTTGTCGAAGGTGAGCGCGCCGCCCTTGGCGCGCGAAACCGGACGGCTGGCGATCGGCAATCCGCCGATCCGCCGCACCGGGCTCGCGTCGAGGAACCATGGCCAGAACCGCTCATCGTCGATCAGCCCGCGGTACGCCTCCATCGCCCGCCTGGCCATGCCTTCGAGCGTCGAGTTCACCTCCTCGTCCTCATGGGGTGCTTCTTCTCCCGAGGCGACCAGGAGCGAGGCGTGCACGATCTGCTCGAGGTGGCGCCGCGCGATGTCGGGCAGCGCGTAGCGGAAGGAAATCACCTCGCCCTGCTCCGTGAACCGCAGCGTGCCTGAGCGGGCTTTCCTGGGCGACGCGAGGATGGCCCGCCCGGCGCGCCCGCCCCCGCGACCGACCGTGCCGCCCCTCCCGTGGAAGAAACGCACGCGCACGCCGGCTTCTCGGGCCACCTCCGCGAGCTGCGCCTGCGCGCGCTGGAGCGAGACGTTCGCCATCAGGAACCCGCCGTCTTTGTTCGAGTCGGAGTAGCCCAGCATGATCTCCTGCGTCACGGGGCCTGCCGTGCCCTCGGCTTCCCACGACGACTCGAGCACGGCCCGGTACGTCTCGTCCGCGAGCAGCTCGCGCATGAGCTCTGCCGACCGGCCCAGGTCGTCGACCGTTTCGAACAGCGGCACCGCCTGCACCGGGCACCGCACCAGCCCCGTCTCCCCGTCGCGCGTCAGCACGCCGGCCTCCTTGAAGAGCACCAGCAACTCGAGCAGGTCGCTCTTCTCGTGCGTCATCGAAACGACATACGCTCGTACCGCGCCGGGATCACGCTCGATCGCCTCGCGGACGACGCCCAACGTGTCCATCACCTCGCGCGTCTGGTGGCTGAGGCTCTGGCCCGCGTGCACCAGCGGGCGCGGCTGTAGCAGCTCTTTCCTGAGCACCTCCATGCGCGTCGCCTCGTCCATCGAGGCGTACGCCTGCGTCACGCCCGCGAGGCGGAACAGCTCGTCGACCGCGGCTTCGTGCACCTGTGAGTGCTGGCGGATGTCGACCGCTGCCAGGCGCAGGCCGAAGACGCGCGCGCGCACGATCGCGTGCGCGAGCCGCCCGCCATTGGCGACGCGCCCGAGCCCTGCGCCCGCGATCGCGCGTCGGATCATCGAGAGGTCGTCGAGCAGCGCCGCGGAGGTATACGTCGCATCGCGCTTGACGCGTCCCCTCATCTGCATGAGCCGCAGGCGCACGGGCTCGAACGCGCGGTGTTCGCGCTCCCCGGCGTCGTCGAACCACGCGTCGCCGTCGCGCTCGATCGCCTCTTCGAGCTCCGGTCCCAGTGCCGTTCGCCGCGTGCTGAGGCTGAGCTCGTCCTGGAGGGCCTTGAGCTCGGCGTCCCATCGCTCGATCGCGGTAGCGCGGAGCATCTCGATTGCACGTCGGGTGACGTCGTGGGTCACCTTCGGGTTGCCGTCGCGGTCGCCCCCGATCCACGTGCGATACCGCAGGATGGCGGGCACGTCCGCGACGGTCAGAGGCTCGTCGCCTTCGGGCCAAGTGTTGCGGGCCGCGATCGCGACGTCCTCGGCGAGCTCGGTGACGGCGGACCAGATGGACTCGGAGAGGTAGTAGATCCCGTTACGGATCTCGTCATCGACGTCCAGCCGCCGGGCGCGTACGTCGTCTGAGAGCAACAGCAGCGAGACGAAACGGTCGAGGCGGTCGGCCTGCTGGGTCACGCTGCGCCCACGCCGCTCGCTCCGCAACACGCGCGTCAGCTCGGCGATCTCCACCTGCTTGGTCAGGATGGTGCGCCGGCGCGTCTCGGTCGGGTGAGCGGTCAGTGTCGGCTCCACGTCGAGTTCGTCGAGCAGCGATACGAAGCGATCGGCTCCCCAGCCGGCGTGGGCGAGCGTCTGCGCAGCGGCGGCCAGCGACTCGCGCCGCGGAGCCGTGGCGCTCTCGCTCAGCTCGCGCTCGCGGATCTTCTCCACGATCGTCACCTGCTCGGCGATGTTGAGCAAGTGAAAACGGACCGTGATCGTGCGCACAACGCCGGCGATCTCCTCGTCGGACATGCCCGCGAGGCGCACCGCCGCCCGTTCGCGGGCGTCATGGGTCATCGCGTCGCCGGCTTCGCGGCAGAGCGTCTCGAGCTCGCCCGCGACTCGGAACGCTTCGCGCATCGGGCCGCCCGACGCGCAGTGCTCGAGCGTGCGTTCGAGTTGGTCCTGAACTTGCTTGAGCATCGCGGCGTCCTCGGGTGCGGCGTCGGTCAGGCGGGGCCCGTCGCCCGATCATTGTCGCTGGAGGTCGCCCGTCGTGTGGAGCCGTCCGATTCCGCGTCGTTTGGTTGGTTTTGTTTGGCGGGACGTCCGAGGAGCAGGCGCACGAGCCCGTACATCGTCGGGATGAAGAACGTCCCGGCCACGACGACAAGGATCATCCCGCCGACGACCGCCGTGCCGATCATTTGACGCCCCTCGGCGCCGGCGCCGCTTGCGAAGAGCAGGGGGCTCGTGCCGAGCACGAAGGCGAAGCTCGTCATCAGGATGGGGCGGAAGCGCAGGCGCGCGGCCTCGGCGGCGGCCTCCTTCATCGGCGTGCCGCTCTTGCGCACCTGCTCGGCAAACTCCACGATGAGGATCGCGTTCTTCGACGCCAGAGCGATCAGCAGCACCAGACCGATCTGCGTGAAGATCGTCGAGGGAAAGTCACGCGACCACGTCAACGCCAGCGCCCCGATCACGCCCACCGGCACCGTCGCCATGATCGCCAGCGGCGTCACCCACGACTCGTATTGCGCCGCGAGGAACAGAAACGCCATCACCACCGCGAACGCCAGCGCGTAGAGCGCGGCGTTACCTGCCTGCTTCTGCTGGTACGCCACGCCCGTCCACTCCCAGCCGAAGCCGTCCGGCAGGATCCGACGGGCGAGGCTCTCCATCTCTTCCAACGCGACGCCGGTGCTGACACCCGGCGCGGCATTGCCCGTGATCGAGGCGGCGGGGTAGACGTTGTAGCGGAAGATCGTTGCCGGCCCGGTCGTCAGCCGCGCCGTCGCCAGCGTGCTCAGCGGGAGCACGTCCCCCTCATTGTTGCGCACTTCGAGGTTGAGCACATCGTCGATGCTCTGGCGGTAGGGATGATCCGCCTGCGCGCGCACCTGGTAGACGCGACCGAAGATGTTGAAGTCGTTCACGTACGCCGAGCCGAGCTGCGTCTGAAGCGTGCCGAAGAGCACGTCCAGCGGCACACCGAGTTGCTTGGCCTTTGTGCGGTCGATCTCGACGAACACCTGCGGCACGCGGGCGCTGAAGTTCGAGAACAGGCCGGTCAGGTCTTCGTTCTGATTGCCCTCCTGCGCCAGCGAGCGCGCGGCTTCGTCCAACGCTTCGTAGCCCTGGCCCTCGCGGTCCTGCACCTCCATCTGAAACCCGCCCGCCTGCCCGAGCCCGCGGATCGATGGCGGTATGAAGGGGAAGACGTTGGCCTCGAGAATGCCGCCGAACCTGCCGCGCAGCGCGCCGACGATCGAATCGATCGATGTCTCTTTCGTCGTCCGCTGCTCCCAGGGCTCGAGGATCACGACCAGCGTGCCGACCGAAGGCTGGTTCGCGTTCGTCAGCAGCGAAAACCCGCCAATCGTTACCACGCCATCGACGCCCTCCGTGTCGAGGACCATCCGTTCCGCGCGGCTGAGGACATCGTCCGTGCGTGCGAGCTTCGCGGCATCAGGAAGCTGTACGTTCACGAAGAAGTAGCTCTGGTCCTCCTGCGGCAGGAAGCCGCTGGGCACGCGCGTCCAGAGGAACCACACGCCCACCGCCATCGCGATCAGCACGACGCCCGAGATGAACGTCACGCGCAGCGCGCGCTTGACCGCCCACAGGTACGACGAGCGTGCGCCGTCCAGCGCCTTATTGAACCAGCGGAAGGGCAGCGCGGGCTTCTTCTCGCGCTTGCGCAGCAGGATGCCGCAGAGCGCCGGGCTGAGTGTCAGCGCGTTGACGCTCGAGAAGACCGTCGCAACCGAGAGCGTGATGCCGAACTCGCGGAAGAGCTCGCCCGAGATGCCCGGGATGAACAGCGTCGGCACGAAGACCGCGAGCAGGACGAGCGTCGTCGCGACGACGGGCCCGGTGATCTCGCGCATCGACTGGAAGGCGGCGTCCCTCGGGCTCTTGTCCTCTTCGTTGATGATCCGCGCGGTGTTCTCCACCACCACGATCGCGTCGTCGACAACGATGCCGATCGCCAGCACGAGACCGAAGAGCGTCAGCACGTTGAGGCTCAATCCGAGCGCCAGCAGCACCGCGAACGTCGCGACCAGCGATACCGGGATGGCGGCTCCGGGGATCAGCGTCGCCCGCCAGTCCTGGAGGAAGACGAAGACCGTGACAAAGACCAAGCCCGCCGCGATCAGCAGTGTGATGACGACCTGGCGGATCGAGGAGGAGACGAAGTTGGTGAAGTCGAAAAAGACCACGGTGTCCATGCCCGGCGGAAAGTCCTCGCGCAGTTCGTCGAGCGTGTCGCGTACGCCCTGGGCGACCTCGAGCGCGTTGGAGCCGGGGAGCTGGTAGATGCCCGTCACGGGCGCGGGTTGGCCGTTGAAGCGCCCGAACTGGTCGTACGTGCGGGCGCCGAGCTCGACGCGGGCGACGTCCTCGAGACGAACCGTCGCCTTGCCGCGCTCGACCTTGAGGATGATCTCTTCGAACTGCTCGACGGTGCTCAGCCGCCCAAGCGTCCGGAGCGTGAGCTGGAAGCCGGCGTCTGCATCGGTCGGCTCGGCGCCGATGCGTCCCGCGGCGACCTGCACGTTCTGCTCGCGCAGCGCCGCCGTGACGTCGGCGGTGGTCAGATTGCGTGCCGCGAGCTTCTCCGGGTCGAGCCAGATCCGCATCGCGAAGTCCTTGGCGCCGAAGACTTGCACGTTCCCCACGCCAGGCACGCGCGACAGGGCGTCGCGCATGTTGATCGTCACGTAGTTGCTCAGGAAGAGCTGGTCGTACCGCCCGTCGGGCGAGTACGGCGCGAGCACCATCAGCAGGCTCGTGGACTGCTTGCGCGTCACCACGCCCTGCCGGCGTACGTCCTCAGGAAGGCGAGGCTCTGCAAACGCCACTCGGTTCTGCACGCGCACCGACGCCAGGTCCAGGTCCGTGCCCAGCTCAAAGGTGATGGTGAGGCTGTACGAGCCGTCGTCGGAGCTGACCGAGCCCATGTAGAGCATGCCCTCGACGCCGTTGACCTCCTGCTCGATCGGAGCAGCGACCGTGTCGGCGACGGTCGCGGCGCTGGCGCCGGGGTACGTCGCGGTCACCTGCACGGTGGGCGGCGCGACCTGCGGGTACTGCTCGATCGCCATCTGCGGGATCGACACCGCGCCCGCGATCACCATGATGATCGCGACGACCGCCGCGAAGACCGGCCTGCGGATGAAGAAGGCGCTCAACACCCTCAGCCCTCCCCGCCCTCGGATTGATCGCCCACGCCGCCGCCTCCGCCCGCGTTCGGCTGGTCCTGTTGCTGCTCGCTGGCGAGGGCCACCTCCTGTCCCGCGCGGACGCGTTGCAGGCCGGCGATGACGTACCGGTCTTCCGCCCCAAGGCCGGAGGTCACGACCACCGTTCCGTCGTCCTGCTCCTCGCCCAACTCCACCGGCCGGCGCTCGACCTTGTTCTCGTTGTCGACGACGTAGACGTACGAGCCTTCGAGCCCGACGCCCAGCGCGTTCCGGCTGATCACAACGGCGTCCTCGATCTCTTCGAAGGGCACGCGGATGCGCGCGAACAGGCCCGGGTAGAGCGCCGTGTTCTCGTTCGGGAAGATCGCGCGCACCTCGATGGTGCCCGTTGAGGAGTCGAGTACGTTGTCGACGTAGTTGATCTTCCCGATGTGCGGGTAGCCCGTTTCATTCGCCAGCCCGACCTCGACGCGGTCCTGCGCCTCGGCCGGGACGTTGCCGCGCCGGCCCCGGGCCATGTACTCGAGGGCGATGCGTTCGCTGACGTCGAAGAAGACGTAGATCGGCTGCACCTCGACCACCGTCGCGAGCAGCGTGTTCTCCCCGTCGCCGACGAGGTTGCCCTCGTCCACAAGGTTGCGGTTGACGCGCCCCGAGAAGGGCGACTCGATCGTCGTGTAGTCCAGCTCGAGCTGCGCCTGCCGGAGCGAGGCCCGCGCCTCGACCACGTCGGCCTTGCGCTGCTCCAGCGTCGCCTCGGCCTCGATCAGTTCGAACGGGTTGGTCGCCCCCGCCTCGGCGGCGGCGTTGAGGCGGTTCAGCCGTGAGCGCGCCTCGTTCTCCAGGGCCAGCGCTCGCTGCACCGCGGCCTCCGCCCGCTGCTCCGCGACGCGGTATGGCTCCTGCTCGATCACGAAGAGCAGGTCGCCCTTCTCCACCTCCGCGCTGTCCTCAAAGAGGATCTCCTCGAGAAATCCGGGCACGCGAGCGCGGATCTCCGCGGTGCGCAACGCGCGGACCGTGCCGGTGTACTCGAAGTAACGCGTGACGGTCCGCACCTCCGGCGTCGCGACCTCCACCGTCGGCGGGCCCTGCTGGCGGGCACCGCGGCTGTCGCCTTCTCCGTTGTCACAGCCGATCAGACCGAGGGCCGTCGCGAGTGCAAGGCTCACGGCCCACACGAACATCGAGATGCGAGGTGTGTTCACGCCCGGAAGATACATGTGGGCAGGGTAGGGGCGGTGGGAGGCGCTTTCGGAAGTTTCAGCGCAACCTGAAGACGTCTTCAGGAGAGACGCGTCAGCCCAACTCGACCGACCAGTAGGCGTTGTCGAGGAAGGCCTTCCAACTCTCGTAGCGATCCTGCCCGAGGCGCACCGAGATCAGGGGGTTACGCCGCGGGCGCTTGGGCAGGTTCACCAGCTTCATGCGCGCCTGATCGGGCGTACGCCCGCCTTTGCGCGCGTTGCACTTCACGCACGAGCACACCAGGTTTTCCCAGGTGTCCGGCCCGCCCTGGCTCCTTGGGATGACGTGGTCGATCGATAGCTCGCTGGTGGGGAAGTGGTTGCCGCAATACTGGCAGCGATTGCGATCGCGCGCAAAGAGGTTGCGGCGGTTGAGCTTGACGTGCTGCGCCGGCAGGCGGTCGTACCCCAGCAGGCGGATGACCTTGGGCACCGCCAGATCGAGCTGCACCGTGCGGACCCAGTCATGCCGGTGCGGCTCGAACTCGCGCTGGAGTTCGGAGACCTCGGTCCACGTCTCCAGGTCGTAGCCCATCCACTGCCCGCCGTCGACGTGGACGACCTCGGCGATGTTGCGCGCCAGCAGGGTGAACGCACGCTTGGCGCTGACCACGCGCACCGCCATATACAGCTTGTTGAGGACGAGGACCTTTGCATCGAGGCCGCTGGCCAACGCGGGCGATCCTCCGTGCCCGGCGCTGACCACGCATGCGGACGGCTCCGCGGGCGCGGGACTGGCGTCCCGTCCATCAATCGCCTCGGCTGATGCTGGCGTTGCGGCTTGGCCGCGACGCCCTCGGTGCTTGGCCGACATCGGCGCCTCCCATCGCGCGGCGAACGAAAGCCCCGCGACCGAAAGACACGGTAGCCCACAACCGATGGGACAGCAATGAGAATCATGCACCACCCATACACCGATTCACGCCATATTGACGCGAACTTGGCCTCAGAGTGACGCTCAGCCGGATTCCGGCATGGGTTCAGTGCCGAAAATGGCGTCGGCCCGTGGTGTAACACGACCGATTGCGGGCGTTGCAGGCGTCGAAGGTGTCCGCGTCGCGCTTCGATCCGCCCGGGTGGAGGATCAGATCGACCCCGGCGTCCATCAGCACTCCGGGACCGTCCGAGAACGGAAAGAAGGCGTCGCTGGCGGCGATCGCGCCCGGCGCACGGTCGCCCGCCTTGTTGACCGCGATGCGGCAGGCCGCGACCCGGTCCATCTGTCCCGCACCGGCGCCGAAGAGGCGGACGACATCCGTCCGGTCGGCGTCGCGTCCTCCGATGGCGATGGCGTTGCTCGAGAGGTGCTTGGTGATGGTCCAGACCACCGCTGCGTCGCGCAGACGCTCGGCGTCAACGACGGGGCCGGCGGCGTGCTGCCACGCGTCGGCCTCGGCCAACGCCGTATCGGCGTCCTGCACGAGATACCCGCCCGCGCCGATGGACCTGACGGACAACCCGCCGTCGCCCGTGGCGTCCGGTGCGCCCAGCGCGATCACCCTCATCGCCGACGACTTGTCGCGGAGCACCCCCAGCGCATCACCGTCGACAGCGTGCGCACAGACCACTTCGAGGAAGACGCCCTGGGTCGCGATGCGTTCGGCCGCTTCTCGGTCGAGCACGCCGGCGAGGGCGAGGATGCCGCCGTACGCCGCCAGCGGATCACCGACCAGTGCGCCGTCGACGGCGTCTCGCGCCGACGGCCCGGTCGCGGCCCCGCAAGGATTGGTGTGCTTGACCACCACCGCCGCTGCCCCGTTGCGCCCGGCTAACTCCAGCACGCGTGCGAGTTCGTTCGCGAGGCCCGTCGCGGCGGCGGCGTCGGCAATGTTATTGAAGCTCAGCGCCTTGCCCGCGAGCACCTCGCCGTCGATGACGGACCGCCCGCCGGTCAACGGGGCGTTGGCGTCGCGGTACGAGGCCGCGCGCTGGTGCGGGTTCTCGCCGTAGCGCAGCGGGCTGACGCGTTCGAGCGAGAGGTCCAGCCGCGCGGGCAGTTCGTCGCTCGCATCGGGCAAAGCAGGTGAGCCCAAGCGCTTCGCAATCGCGGCGTCGTACGCGCTCGTGTGCCGGAAGGCTTCGATCGCGAGCGCGCGCCGCAGCGCGTGCGTTGTGCCGCCGTGTTGGGCGAGCTCGTCCGTGACGCGTTGGTATTGCTCCGGCGCGACGACCACCGCGACGCGGGCGTGGTTCTTTGCCGCCGAGCGGATCATCGCCGGTCCGCCGATGTCGATTTGCTCAATGAGCTGGTCGTCGGTCGCGTTCGGGTCGGCCGCGGCCTGCTCGAAGGGGTAGAGATTGACGACCACGAGATCGATGGGGCGGATGCCGTGCTCCTTCATGGCGTCGGCGTGGTCGCGCTGGGCCTCGTTGCCCAGGATGCCGCCATGGATGCGTGGGTGCAGCGTCTTGACGCGACCGCCGAGCATCTCCGGGAATCCGGTGACATCCTCGACGGGGGTGACGGGCAGGCCCTCGTCGGCGAGGAGGCGCGCGGTGCCGCCCGTGGAGAGGAGTTCGACGCCGTGATCGTTCAGGGTGCGCGCGAGGGCGGGGAGGCCGGCCTTGTCGCTCACCGAGAGCAAGGCGCGCCGGAGGGTTCGGACGCCTTGGGCGGGCTCTTGAGAGTGGTTCGCTTCGGGCATGGTGCTGGACCGGACCGGGCCGGCCGGAGAGGAGTTAGCGAAGGGGGGCGTACTTGCTGACGACGCCGTTGCGCTCGATGGCGTAGAGCACGCCCTCGTGCTGCTTGAAGCGATCGATGTTGGGGATGGCCAGGCGTTGGAGCTCGTCGCCATCAGAGAGGTCGAGGAGGATCATCTCGCCGGTGTTCTCGTTCCATACGAGGACTTCCTGGGGTCGGGTCGCGACGACCTCACCCTCGACATCGTCGGTGGTCCAGACGCGTTGACCGGTGCGGGCGTCGAGCGCGACGAAGCCTTCGCGCGGGATGTGGAGCATGAGCAGTCCTTCGTGCAGCGCGGGTTGGCTGCGCAGCGGGCTCTCGGTGCGGACGCGCCACTGGCGCCGAGCGTCGCGGACGCCGAAGGCGTAGATGGACTGATCGAGACTGGCGACGTAGAGCGTGTCGCCGTCGGTGACGGGGCTGGTCGCGACGCCCTCGAAGAGGCGTTCGCGTCGTCCGTTGGAGGTGCCGCGCTCGATATCGAGCATGATGACGTCGCCCGCGTTGCTGACGACGCCGAGCGAGCGGTTGTCCATGAGGACCATCTGGTTGTCGATGGCGCCGCGCAGGTCGACGCCCCAGACCTTGACGCCTACAGGCAAGTCGTGCGCGAAGACCTGACCCGTCGTGCTGCCGAGGATGATGCTCGGTTCGTTGACGATGGGTTGGGTATTGGCGAGGTCGGAGAGGCGTTGGCGGTCGATGAGGTTGCCGGTCTCGGCATCGAAGATCTGGAGTTCTGTTTCGCCGGCGGCGATCACGACGCGTCCGTCGGCCAGGTCACCCGTGCGGACCGCGCGTCCGGAGGCGAAGGCGTTGCCCACGAACTTCTCGAGCGAATCGCCCAGCGACACGGACCAGCGGACGCGACCGGTGTCGGTCTCGATGAGCGAGAGGGTGTTGTCGGTGTCCTGAAAGGTGGCCAGTTCGCCTTCGACATCGAAGTAGAGCGGGTCGGCGAGAGGTCCGAGGCCGGGATAGCCGCGCCACTGGAGGGAGTAGCCGAGCTTGTAGAAGGGGTCATTCTGGAGGTCGTCGACGTTGAGGAGGGTGTCGGCGGGCCGATCGTCGCGGTCGCTGGCGCAGCCGAGGGGGAAGCCGGCGACCGCGACGCAGCAGGCGAGCAGCGCGAGTCGGCGGGGGTGAAGTCGAAGGATCGCAGACATTGACGCATCCTCCCGGAGCGTGTGGTGGTCAGAGTTGGCCGGGCCCGTCGGGCGGTCCGGGATTGGCTGGATTCGCGGGCCGGAGCGGGCGGGTTCCGTCCCCGCTCGTGCGGGCGGGCGAGGATAACGCCTCAGCCGACCCCCCGCGCGCCGCTCCGCCCCGGGTCGCCCGCGCGTACGCTTGGCTCGTGTTTACCGGAATCATCCAGCACGTGGGCGTCGTCGCCGAAGCCCGGGAGACTTCTTCAGGCGTGCGGCTGCTGATCGACGCCGCCGGCTGGTCGCACACGCCCCGATCGGGCGACTCCATCTGCATCAGCGGATGCTGTCTCACGGTCGCTCACGAGTGGCGTCCGCAGGACGGCCCGCTGGCCTTCGACGTGGTGCGCGAGACGCTCGACAAGACGACGCTGGGGCGGCTGCGCGCGGGCGATCGCGTCAACCTCGAGCCGAGCGTGCGTGCCGACAGCCTCATGGACGGGCACACCGTTCAGGGGCACGTGGAGGGGCTCGGGACCGTCGAGCGCGTGCGGGACGAGCGCGACGACTGGCGCCTGTGGGTGCGCGCGCCGGCGGACCTCATGCCCTGCGTCGTGCCGAAAGGCTCTGTCGCGATCGATGGCACGTCGCTCACCATCGCGGGCGTCGATGGCGAGATCTTCTCGGTCGCCCTCATCCCGACGACGCTGGAACGGACGACGCTGGGCCACCTCAAAGCGGGCGAGTCGGTGAATCTCGAAACCGACGTCATCGCGCGCACGGTCGTGCACTACCTCAAGCACCACGCGGCGCACTCACCCGGGCCGCATGCTTGATCACTTGAAGCTGTCCGTCGCCTTGCCGCGGCCCGGGCAGAGGCCCTTGTTTCGTGGCGGGTCCTGGCTGAGCGCATCGCGGATGAAGGCGACGAAGCGCTGGGCGTGCGGGCCGAGGGTCATGGTCCGCTCGCACTCGTCGAGCACGTCCAGAATAGGCCGCGCCTGGCGGTCGCGGAAGACGGCGCCGTGCAGGGCCTTGATCTGTGCACGTTCGTCGGCCTCCACGCCGGCGCGGCGCAGGCCGATGACGTTCAGCCCCCCGATGCGGTTGGGCCCGGCGACCATGACGAAGTGGGGCACGTGCATCCCGACGGGGCAGAGCCCGCGGATCATCACGAGGTCGCCGATGATGACGAACTGATGGACGCTCACGCCGCCCGAAAAGACGCACCGGTCCCCGATGCGCACGTGCCCGGCGATCATAGTGGTATTGGGGAAGACGTTGTCATCGCCGATCTGTACGTTGTGCCCGGCGTGGGCCTGGGCCATGAAGAAGTTGCCCGAGCCGATGCGCGTGGGCGGCGCCGAGCCGGTGCCGCGGCTGAGGGTGACGCCTTCGCGAAAGATGTTGCGGTCGCCGATGTGGAGCCAGCCCGGGGCGTCGTCCGAGTACGCCTTGTCCTGTGGGTCGCCGCCGAGGACGGCGTAAGGGTGGACGACGTTGGCTTGGCCGAGTGTCGTGTTGCGGCAGACGATGGCGCGAGCGCGCAGCTCGCACCCGGCGCCGATGGCGCAGTTCGGGCCCACGATCACGTCGGGCCCGATGACTGCATCGGGGCCCACGGAGGCCGAGTCGTCGATTCGCGCGGACTGGTCGACCCGGGCCGATGGGTCCACGCCCGGCTCGATCACGGGTGGGGCGGTGGGCGGCGTGGGGGCGGCTGAGGGAGTGGAGGGGTGGGACATCGCGATCGGCTCGTGTTCGCGTCCGACGATGCGTCGGGGCCGGTCATGAGCCTACTCGCGTCGTACCGGCTGCGTCACGCCGCGGCCTGGTGTTCGGTCGCGGGTTGTGATGCCGCGACCGGACGCGGGGCGAGGACGAGGGCGGTGATGTCGTCCACCTGGTGCAGCGAGCCCGCGGCGCCGTCGAGGGACGCGCCGAGCTGCGCGAGGGCGCCCTGCATGCCTTGGTCCCGCCAGCGTTCGCTCAGGTCGCCGAAGCGGTTGAGGAACCGGCGGTTGGGCATTTTGTGGGCGTAGCGGGAGTCCTGAGCATCGGGGAAGGCGGTCTCGAATCCGTCGGAGTAGATGATCATGAGCTCCTCGTCGCCGAGGGCGAAGGTGCACTCGTCGAAGGTGTCTTCCTCGAAGACGCCGAGCATGCCGCCTTCGAGCTCCATGCGGCTGGCGCCGCCGGGTCCGAAGATGAGCGGGGCGGGATGGCCCGCGCCGGCGAGGGTGACGGTGCGGTCGCGTGTGTCGATCACGCCGGCGACGGCGGTGGCGAAACGCGGGGCCGAGGCGTGGCGATGCACGAGCAAGCGGTTCAGCCGCTCGAGCGCCGCGCCGGGGCCGCTGATGGTGTAGGCGTCGCCCTCGATGGACTTCATGCACATGCCCTGGGCGATGATCATGGTGAGCAAGGCGGCCGGGACGCCGTGGCCCACGGCGTCGGCGAGGAAGAAGCCCAGGTGGTGTTCATCGAGGCGGTCGACGTTGTAGATGTCGCCGCTGACGTAGCCGGCGGGGCGGAACATGACCCCGAACTCGACGCCGTCCACCGTGGGCAGGGCCTTGGGCAACAGCTCGTGCTGGACGCTGGCGGCGAGCTGGAGCTCCTCGTGGAGTTTGTTCATCTCGCCGCGCAGGCCGCCCTGGAAGCGTCGGGCGACATCGAGTTCGGCGTGGAGCGCGTCGAAGGCGCGCTGTCGATCGGCGAGAGCGGCGATGGCGGCGGCGACGGACGCGGGGTCTTCGGACTCGGGCACGAGGACTGAGCCGGGCATCGCGCCGGCGCTGGCGGGGGACGTGGGCTCGTGCGCGAGAACGAGTGTGGCGACGTGTTCCTGGCGGAGCGTGTCGATCACCTTGAACAGCTCGGTGCCCGCGAGGCCCGCGACGACGACGACGTGGCCCAGCGACTCGCGCCGCGACGACTCGGCGGCTTCAGGCGCGAGGCGAGCGATCCGCGCGGGCGGGGCCCAGACGGGCCAGGCGTCGGCGATGCGTGCCCACGCATCGGGCGGGGCGTCGGGCCCTTCGACGAGGGAGACCAGGATGCCGCTCGATGACCATGATCGCCTCACGCTGCGCCTCCAGGGGTGTGGCGCGGGGTGCGGCCCCGGTTGAAGGGACACTTGCCGCGCCGGGGAGGCATCGACTCATCGGGCCCGGCTCTTGAGGGCGTCGAGGTTCGTGATGTCGATCCGGTCGCCCGGTCGGAGGCCAAGCCGTTCAAAGGTGCCGCCCGCGACCTCGATAACGATGCGGCAGGGGAAGCCGCTGGGATAACGCTTGAGGCGGCTCTCGTACGCGCGGTTGGCGAAGTCGCCCTCCACCCCCTCGCCCTCGCCCCTGGGCGGTTCGACGGGCATGGTGTACATCCGCCCGATAAATCCGCTGTCGGTGAGATAGGCGATGTCGATGTCAACGAGGCAGTCGCGCATGATGAAGCTGCGTGGCGCGGCGCGGGGGAAGATGAAGATCATGCCGCGGTCGTCGGGGATGTGCGGCACGCCGCCCAGGCCCCGCGTGCGCTCCTCCCCGTCGTCGGCTACCGCGAGCGTGAAGCTCTCGCCGCCGAGATCGGCCTGCACGGTGTCGGTGATCGCCAGCAGACGGTTGTCCTGCTCGGGGGCGGCGTCGGCCGAGGGCCCGGCTTGGTCGGACGTTGTGGCGTCGGTGCCCGCGTCATCGGGCTGGCAGGCGGCCAGCAGGAGCGCGAGCGGGAGCATCGCGGCACAGCACAGGTGTCGTCGCATCATCATGGGCGTCCTTCGAGCCAGGCGAGGTCCTCGGCTTTCAAGCGTACCGCCTCACGCGGCAGGCGTTGGAGGTCGAACCGCTCGGCGAACTCGGACGCGTCCATGTCTCGTGGCACGTCGGGGAGCACCCCGCTCCACGAGGCGATGAGGCCGACCACGCGTTCGGGCGTGACGCCTCGATCGCGGAAGGTGATGAGCCGGGTGTCGCCGTGACGTTTGGCCAGGCGTCGTCCGTCCGGCCCGAGGACCAGCGGTAGATGGGTGTAGCGGGGCAGCGCGTGATCGAGCTCCAGGGCGCGATGGAGCAGCGCCTGGCGGGCGGTGGAAGGCAGCAGATCGTCGCCGCGCACGACCTCGGTGATGCCCTGGCGGGCGTCGTCCACGACGACGGCCAGTTGGTACGCCGGCTGACCCCGCTTGGTCCAAATGACGAAGTCGCCCACGTCTTCGTGAACGTCGGTTGTTTGCGCGCCGGCGAAGTTGTCGTCGAACGAGGTCTCGCCAGGCGCGACGAGCAGGCGCCAGTTGGTCCGAGGGTTGTCGAAGGCCCGCGCCCTTCCTGCGTCTCCGGGCCTCAGTTCCGGGGGGAAGCGCCGTTCGCCCGAGCCCTCCTGCGGCGCGCTGGCGGCGGCTTCGATCTGCTTTCGCGTGAGGTCCGACGGATAGGCAGTCCCGGCGGCCGCCAGTGAGCGCATGGTGGCGACATACGGCTCGAGATCGTCTGACTGGCGGACGGGGCCCTCATCCCAGTCGAGCCCGAGCCAGGCGAGGATGTCGAGCGCCTGGTGCTCGGCTTCGGGCTTGATGCGCGGGCCGTCGAGGTCCTCGATGCGCATGAGGATGCGCCAGCCGCGTCGGCGGGCGAGGGCCCAGTTGATCAGGAAGGTGCGTGCGTTGCCCAGGTGTAGCGCGCCGGTGGGAGAGGGGGCGAGTCGCGTCCGGGCGGAAGCGGCGACCGGAGGGGTGGCCGGACGATCATCTTCGGGATTCTCGGTGGGGCCGTGAGGGGAAGGGGGGGTGGGGCTTGACGTGGGCATGCGTGGGCCGAAGATACCGGCGCACCGGCTGCGCGTCGCACGAGGTGCGTGACTCTTTGAGACGGGCGGATGGATCATGGAGAAGTTGAGCGAGGCGCAGGTGGAGGCCAAGCTGGAAGGCCTGGGGAACTGGTCGGAGTTGAACGGCGCGATTCAGCGCACGTTCCAGTTCAAGGACTTCGTCGAGTCGATGAAGTTCGTCAACACGATCGCTGACCTGGCGGAGCAGCGCCAGCACCATCCGGACATCCTCATCCGCTGGAACAAGGTGACGTTGACGCTGAGCACCCACGACGCCGGCGGGATCACCGATAAAGATTTCGACCTTGCGAAGGAGGCGGATGGGTTGGGGGGGTGAAGTGAGAAGAGACGAAGAGATGGAGTGAGGGAGGCGTCTGGCAAGCACCGGGCGCGAGCCCGGTGGAGTTCGGGCCGGGGGGGCACGGGTTGTGAACAACCCGTGGCACGCCGTCTCGGGGGCCCTAACCGCTCGCCATAACGAGCACGTCGCCGGGGCGTTCGGCACAACCGGAGCGAGCGCTGAGCAGGACCGCGCCGCACATGGCGAGCACTTCGGCGCGGTCGTAGGGCTCGGGGCTGGGCAAACGGGGGTCGATGGCGCGGGCGAGGTGTTCGCTCAGGACGTCTTGCGTGGCGGCCTGATCGGCCCGCGACGAGCGGTCGCGGATGGCGCCGTCGGGGCCGATGATCTCGAAGCCGGCGTCGGTGAATCGGAGGGTGCCTTCGGCCGCGACGATCGTCATGCCGCGGCTCCAGCCGCCGGACTGCTCGGCGATGGAGACGGTCGCCGAGAGGCCGCGCGCAAAGCGCAGGTGGGCGGTGAGGTTGCCGCGGACGTCGCGGAGTGAGCGAGCGGTCGCGGTCGACGCGTCAACGCTCTCGGGCAGGCCCAGCAGGGCGTGGAGCAGGTGCATGGCGTCGTAGAGGGCGGCCGACGCGGGCCAGGCCGAGGCGGGCGTGCGGATGGCGACGTGGACGGTGCGCAGTTCGCCGAGCGCGCCGAGCGCGTCGAGCACGTCGGCGAAGCGCCGAGCGTCGCGCATCAGGCCGAAGATGGGCGCGGCCTCGAGCCGGCGCTGGCGGAGGGTCTGCAACTCGCGCACGTCGGTCGGCGTCGGCCCGAGCGCGTGCAGACGGAAGGCTTCAGGCACGGCGGCGAGCAGGGCCGGGTCGTCGAGGGGCGAAGGGTCGAGAAAGAGCGCGAGCGGCTGGGCATTCGCGTCGTCGAAGGCGTGCTGCACGAAGACACGCGGGTCGTCGGTGGTGGGGCGGTCGTCGTCGGCGGGGCGGTCGAGATGCCCGACGGAGCCGACGAGCCGGAGGTCGAGGCCGACGCGGCTCGCGAGCGCGTCGAGCAGAGGAGCCTGTTCGGGCGTAAGCCAGGCGATGGTAGGGGTGAGCAAAGAAGTGGGCATCAGTGGGACGATATCGACCATTGCAGGCACGGAGGCACCGAGAAGGAGAGTCATCGAGCACCGGGCGCAAGCCCGGTGGGGTTGTGCGCGGGATCTTCTTGGGTCTTACGACCTAGGATTGTGTTCAGTGCGTTGGCAGGCGACCGCCTCGGCACCGGGCTCGTGCTCGGACGCCGCGGAGGAAAGTCCGAGCACGGCAGGGCAGAGCGGTGGGTAACGCCCACCCGTCCGTCGGTCGCGGGCGAGGGACAGTGAGAAGAAAACGACCGCCGATGGCCCCGGGGTTGAGCCGGGGCACAGGTAAGGGTGAGAAGGTGCGGTAAGAGCGCACCAGTCGGCTGGTGACAGCCGGGCTGTCAAACCCCGCTCCGTGCAAGGTCACGCAGTCGCCGCGCCCCGTGTGTATCCCGGGGCGACGACCGGCCCGGTCGGCAGGCGACGGGTGGACCGCTTGTGACCCGCGTGGCAACGCGCGGGCGAGAGAAATGGTCGCGACCGCCTGAGCTCTGGCTCGGGCGGGACAGAACTCGGCTTACCGCCGACGCCCGACCCGACGCGAGCCGCGGTGCAGGCCGCGGCTCGCGGCCTTTTTGATCGTTCGTAGCCCGTCGGGGGGACGCGTGAGGGCCTACGCCACGTCGGCCTGCTCCACCTTCGACGGGTCGTCGATCAGGAGCGCTTCGACCTCCGGTGCGTCGGGCAGGGGCTGGCCCTTTTCGTCCGTCAGCGGGCGGCCATCGAGGGTGCGGATGATCGGGATCGGGTTGGCCTTGAGCAAGTTTTTGAGCTGGAGCTCGAGGTGCTTCTGCTTCTGCTCTTCAAGCTCGGCCCACTTGCCGCGGCCTCGGCACTTGGGGAAGGTCGAGCAGCCGAGCCACGGCCCGCGGACGCCGTCGCGTAGATACATGTTCGCGCCGCACTTGGGGCAGGGCAGGTCGGTCTCGAGCGGCGGGGGGGGCGGGGCCTTGACCTTCCCCTTTTTGTCGATGTTCAGGATGATGCCGACGTCCTGGCTCTCGCCCTCTTCGAGCGCGGTGGTCACGAAGGGGCCGAAGCGGCCGGTCTTCTTGATCATCGGGCGGCCGGTCTCGGGGCAGCGGATGTTGACGTACTCCGCTTCCATGACACGGCCCTCGCGGTCGACGGGGGCGGCATAGTTGCAGTCGGGGTAGCGCGAGCAGGAGAGGAAGCGCCCGTTCTTGCCGAAGCGGTAGACGGTCTCGGCGCCGCACTTGCCGCACTCGTAGGGCGCGGGCTGGGTTTCGGCCTTGGCGTGGGTGAGGTTCTCGAGGGCGTCTTCGAGCTTCTCGGCGAAGGGGCCGTAGAAGCCGGCGAGGACGGTCTGCCAGCGCAGGTGCTCGGACTCGATCTTGTCGAGCTCGGCTTCCATGTCGCGGGTGTAGCCGAGCTCCATGATCTCGGGGAAGGCCTCCATCAGCTTGTCGGTGACGACCTCGCCAAGGTCGGTCGCAAAGAAGCGGCGGTTGACCTGCTCGACGTAGCGCCGATCCTGGATGACGCCGATGATCGAGGCGTACGTCGAGGGGCGGCCGATGCCCTCGGACTCGAGCGTCTTGATGAGGCTCGCCTCGGAGTAGCGCGGCGGTGGGCTGGAGAAGGTCTGCCTGGGGTCGATGGAGAAGGGCGCGAGGTCCTGGCCTTCGTTGACCGACGGCAGGGTCTGCTCGTCGGAGGCGGTCGGCACGCCGTACGCCCGGTAGAAGCCGTCGAAGACGAGCACGCGGCCGGTGGCCTTGAAGGTGAGGGGGGTGTTCGTGTCGCGGCCGCCGGTGATGAGGACCGTGGTGGAGTCCCACTGGGCGGGGGTCATTTGGCAGGAAACGAAGCGTCGCCAGATGAGGTCATATAGACGCCACTGGTCCTTGTCGAGCACGCCCTTGAGTGACTCGGGGGTGCGGCGGACGTCGGTCGGGCGGATGGCTTCGTGCGCTTCCTGGGCGTCCTTGTTGGAAGAGCGGAAGAAGTTGGGCTTGTCCGGGAGGTACTTGTCGCCGAACTCGGAGCCGATGTGGCCGCGGGCCTGCTCGATGGCGGGGCCGGAGAGGTGGGTCGAGTCGGTACGCATGTAGGTGATCAGGCCGACGGAGCCCTCGCCGGGGACTTCGAGGCCTTCGTACAGGCGCTGGGCGACGCGCATGGTCTTCTGGGCGCCGAAGCTCAAGCGGCTGCTGGCGGCCTGCTGCATCGTCGAGGTGATGAAGGGCGGAGAGGGGCGTGAGGTCGTCCGCTTGGTCTCGATGGACGTGATGTGGTAGGGGGTCGAGGTGTCGGCGACGCCTTCGACGGTGCGCACGCGGCTGGCGGGGCCCTTGGCCTCGGGGTCCTGCTCGACGGTCGTGGTGACGTCGCGCAGGCCGGCGAGTTCGGCGATCTCTACGACCTGGGGCGTGAGGTCCTTCGGCTCCCTGCCCTCGATGGGCGAGGGGTCGTCCGGGTCGTCGGACTTGGCGAGCTTGCCCTTCTGGCCGATGTCGAAGCTCTTGCCGCCCACTTCGATGAGTTCGGCCTTGATGGCGTCGTGCTCGGCGAGCCAGGCGTTCTGGGCCTTGATGGTCGGCGTGTTACCCTTCTCGTCGGTCCGGGAGGCGAAATCGGCCCATTGCTCGACGAGGCCCTCGGCCTGCTTGGGGTCGAGCGCGAAGCGGGCGGTCATCTTCCACGATTCGTCGGGCACGAAGGCGCGGATCTCGCGCTCGCGTTCGACGACGAGGCGGACGGCGACGGACTGCACGCGACCGGCCGACAGCCCCCGCGCCACCTTCTTCCAGAGCAGGGGCGAGACCTGGTAGCCGACGATGCGGTCAAGGATGCGCCGGGCCTGCTGCGCATCGACCTTGTTCATGTCGATCGTGTGCGGGTTGGAGAAGGCACGTTTGATCTCGTCGCGGGTGATGGCGTTGAAGACCACGCGCTTGGCCTGCTCGGGCTCGACGTCCAGAAGTTGCGCGAGGTGCCAGGCGATCGCCTCGCCCTCGCGGTCGAGGTCGGTCGCGAACCAGATCTCGGCGGCGTTCTTGGCCGCGCGTTTGAGCTCGTTGACGGTCTTGCTCTTGCCTTCGAGGACGGTGTAGGTGGGGGCGAAGTCGCTATCGAGGTCGACGCCGGGGACGGGGCGTTTGTCGCCCTTGGGGTTTTTGGATGGGAGGTCGCGGATGTGCCCGACGGAGGCTTTGACGACGTAGTCGGCCCCGAGGTACTTATTGATTGTTCGGGCCTTGGCGGGGGATTCGACGATGACGAGGCGTTTGCCCGCGGCGTCGGCGCCGCCGGACCCGCTGCGGGAGCCGGCCTTCTTGGTGCTGCGCTTCTTGGAGGTCTTCTTCTTGGTGGAAGTCTTCTTGGCCATCGCGGCGGGCGGTCCCTCTCGGATCATCGCTTGAGATGATGTCCGGGTTCGAACAGGTGGTCGGTCCGGGCGGAGTTGAAGCGCCCGGGGCTGTCGCTGTCAAGGCTTTGGGTCGAGATCGTGTTCCATCGGAGCGGGGCCGGCGGCGGCTCGAGCCTTCGGCTCGAGGGTTTTCGTGAGCGGTGAACGACGGGCTGGACGGGGCGAAGGGGGGCGCTCAGGGGCGGGCGGGGGCGGCGGGGGGGGGGGGACCGGTGGTGGACGTCACTCTGAATGAGTATTCACTTGAGCCCAGCATCAGCAGAGATAGCTTCTTCCATAGCCCAGGCGCTCCACGCACGTGGAGCCATCCCCACCCTCCCCCCATCCACCGCTCTGGAGGAGCAGACATGAAGTACGCGCTAGGCGCCATCATCGGCGTCGCGGGCATCGCCGCGACCGCATCGGGACAGGCTTTTGACGATCGCGGCATGTTCGAAGACGCCGCCATCGACCGGAACATCCCCCTCACGGGTTTCGAGTCCTTCGAGGACGCCGTTCCCGACCCGCTCGACTTCCTCGACGAGGTCGAGGGCGAGAACCTGACCGTCACCGGCTTCGACACCTTCGACGGCTTCGAGAGCATCTTTACGATCGAGACGCAGGCGCAGTCGGGGCTTGTCCCGACCGATGGCGACCAACTGCTCCGCGTCTCCACCTTCGACGGTTCGGAGGTCACGATCACCTTCGACGTGCCGGTCACCGCGGTCGGCTTCAACGTCATCGGGGCCGGCAACTTCGGCGGGCCCGGCTCCGTCGTCGCCCAGACCGACACCGGCATCCTTCTGGACATCATCGTCGCCGACAACGACGTCAATGAGACCTTCTTTGCCGGCGTGATCACGAACCAGACCTTCAACTCCATCACGATCTTCAACACCTTCGACGGCGATTCCTACGGCATCGACGCGGTCGCCTTCGGCGTGCCGGCCCCCGGCGCGGGCGCCGTGCTCGCGATGGCCGGTCTCGCGATGACCCGCCGCCGCCGCTGATCCCCCTCGCCCCTCGAGGTCTTCCGAGCCCTACGACGAGCGACGCCGCCTCACCGGGCGGCGTCGCCTTTGCCATGTTCTTCCGGCGCAAGCAGGTCGTCCGCGATGCGCTGCGAAGCGGCCTGCGCATCCAATTGCTCGGCCTCGAGCCACACCGAGCCGGGCGTCGTGCGCAGGCGGCGGAGCCACGTCCGCTGGTTCTTGGCAAACCGCCGCGTCTCGATC
>CAYTSW010000006.1:0-50833 GCA_964440605.1 uncultured Phycisphaeraceae bacterium
TGGGCGTCTTTGAGTTGCGGGCTGTCGTCGCGATCGGCGGCTGGCTGGGCGTGCTGGCGACGTACTTCGCCGGGCGGGTGCTGTTGCGCGATGACAGCGAGGGCAATGTCGGCGAGCACGCCGCCTTCTGGGGCAGCGCCGCGCTCGCGGTGGGCGTTCTGTACGTGCGATCCTCGCGCATCGGTGAGCTGGACATTCTCATGGTGCCGAGCGTCGTTGTTGCGATGCTCGGGGTGTTCTGGGCGTGGCGATCGCACGTCGAACACCGCAGGACGAGCTGGCCCGCGGTCGCTCTCGCGGTCCTTGCTTCAATGATCGCGGCTTTGACCAAAGGCCCCGTTCCGACGGCGGTCATCTTCGCCGGCGCGTACGGTGCCATGCTCGCTCGGGCGGCTTCCATCCCCATCGGGTCCGCGGCCTGGGGAGTGGCGACGCGGCTCGGAGTCGCGGCGGGGGCGGTCGCGGTCGTGGCGGTCGCGGCGACGAACGTCGAGAGCGTCGAAGGCTCCTTCGGGCTGGTCGTCTTCGCGATCGTCGGGGGCGTGCTGGGTGGCGCGGCGGTCGCGCTGATCCACCCCGTTCGCATGCGCGTGTGGCTCGGCGCTTTCGGGCGAACGCACCCCTGGCTTGTGCTCGGAGCGGGCTTTGCCGCGGTCTGGGCGTGGTTGGAGCGGGTGGAGCGCGATGTCGGGGCGGAGCGACTCGCGGCGCTCAAGGAGTTTGAGATCAAGGACAACCTGCGTTTGCTCGTGGCCGAGAGCCCGATCAACAACCTGGAGTTCTTCGCCTACGGGCTCGGGCCCGCGTCGGTCGCGTGCATCATCGCGCTCTACTGGATCGCCCGCGACCGGCCCCCGCTCACGCGTGGCAAGCTGATCGTGCTCACGTGGGTGCTGCTCGGCTTGGTCGTTTTCTCGACGATGGGCAAGGGCGTCGCCCGCTATCTGACGCCGCTTTGGCCGGCGACGGCGCTGCTGGGCGGCTGGTGGTTCGTGAGCGCGATGCGAGATTTCCCGCGCACCCTGGCGGGCGAGCGGGCCTGGCGCGTCGTGGGCGCGTTGGTCATCACCGGGGCGGCGGTGGGCCAGGCGTGGTGGTACGGGCATGCGCGCGATGAGTTCTACGCCGGCCGCTCGCCGCGCGACTTCATCGCCGAGATGCGAGGCAGGCCGGCGTTCGACCGCGATCGTGTGGGCACGTGGGGCTTCGAGACCCCGGCCGTGGACTACTACCTCGGCTACCCGACTTGGGAAGACAGGCACGCTGACTTCTGGGTGATGGATCGGGCGCAGGACCGGGGCGCCACGCCCGTCGAAGTGCTCATCGAGCGCATGCGAGCCGAGACCGAGCCCTACTTCCTGCTTGCCCTCGCCGACACGCGAGCGGCGAACCGCAAGTTGGGCGACATCCGGGCGAGGCTGCGGGAGGAGGGCGTCCCGTTCCGGACGACGAGCGTGGACGCCGAGTGGACGCGCCCGCCGGATGGCACGCCGCTGGAGTTGTTGATCCTCAACCCGCCGGGCGACGACCGCGTCACGGAGTTGGGCAACTCGGCCCCATAACCGCCCGCGGATCGGTTCGCGCGGCGAGATCGGCGTGGGATGACGTCACTCGCATCGACGCCGGCGGCTCCCGGTTTATATTGGGGAAAGACCGGGGCTGTGCGGCGTCGTAGCGTAGAGAATCGTCGCACCGATTACTCGGGCGTTCAGGGCGCACGATGCGCAGAAGAGAGGCGAGCGATGGCGGGCAAGCTCAACATGGAGGCGCTGCTCTACAACATGCGCAAGACCGACGCGTCGGACCTGCACCTCAAGGTGGGGCTGCCGCCGATCTACCGCATCGCCAGCCGGCTCCAGGCGCCCCCCGGCGCTCCGGTGCTGACGGCCGAGGACACCGAGCGCCTGCTCGCCGAGATCCTCCCCGCCGACGGGCGCGAGCGCTTCAAGCAGTCGGGCGACCTCGACTTCTCGACCTATCAGGTCGTCCAGGCGCCCGAGGGGCACCGCGAGGAGGGCGTGACGCCGCGGCCCGATCGCTTCCGGTGCAACGTCTTCCGCTCGGGCGGCGCGATGCACGCGGCGATCCGTCGCGTGAAGCCCGACATCCCCGACTTCGAGTCGCTGTACCTGCCGCCGATTTATCAGAAGCTCGCGGACGAGACGCACGAGGGGCTGATCCTCGTGGTGGGTGTGACGGGCTCGGGCAAGTCGACCACGCTCGCGTGCATGCTCGAGCGCGTGAACACGACGCGCAGCGAGAACATCCTGACGATCGAGGACCCCGTCGAATACGTCATCCACCCGAAGACGAGTGTCGTCAGCCAGCGAGAGATCGGGACCGACGTGCCCAACTACGCCTCGGCGCTGAAGTACGCGGTGCGCCAGGACCCCGACATCATCTTCATCGGCGAGCTGCGCGACCACGACACCGTGCTCGCGGCGATCCAGGCCGCCGAGACGGGTCACCTCGTCTTCGGCTCGCTGCACACCGCCGACACGATGCAGGCCTTCAGCCGCATCATCGAGTTCTTCCCGCAGCACGAGCACGCCTTCATCCGCTCGGCGTTGTCAAGTTCGCTCAAGGCGGTATGCGCGCAGCGGTTGCTGCCGGCCAACCGCGATAAGGTGCCCGGCGGCGTCGTCCCCGCGACCGAGGTGCTCATCAGCAACGCGGTCGTGCGTGAGAAAGTTCGCGACGCCGAGGACGCCGACCTCCCGACGATCGTCAACTCGTCCGAGTCCGACGGCATGCGCAGCTTCACCAAGAGCCTCGCCGAGCTCGTGGAGAAGGAGATGGTCGCGCTGCACACGGCGCTGGAGTACGCCCCGAATCGCGAGGCGCTGCAGTCCAAGCTCCGCGGCCTGGACGTCAAGACGTCCAAGCTGGTCACGAAGATTAAGAGCTGACCATCACGACGCCCATTGGCGTAGCGCCACGGGTTGCTCGCAACCCGTATTCCCCGAACGCGCGGAAGGCATGGCTTGCAAGCAAGCCGTGGCACTGAGTGAGTTCGGGCCGCGCCATGCCCGTGCGGTGGCGAAGCGTGTCCCGGTTCTCGCTCAGCGCCTCAATCCAGCCGGCTGAGCAGGTCCTCCACGGCCGCCTTGAGCTGGCGGTCGTTGTTCTGGACTTCGTCCTCGGGTGTCTGCGGGATGACGATGTCGGGCATGGCGCCGTTGTTCTCCATGTCGGTCCCATCCATGAGGTACCAGCCGCGGAAGGGCTGGCGGACGAAGGTGCCGTCGACGAGGCGGAATCCGCTGGTGGAGATCACGCCGCCGTAGGTCTGCTGGCCGACGAGTGTGCCGCGGCCGAGGCTCTTGAAGGCGTGGGAGATGATCTCGGCGTTGGAGAAGCTTTTTTCGTTGCAGAGCATGTTGATGGGCTTGGTGTAGCGCTGGATGTAGAGGCGGTCGCGGGGGTAGGCGTCGGTGGAGACGCGTTCGGCGCCGCGTGGGATGGTGTAGGCGTGGGGCTGAGCCATGATGGAGGCGAGCACGCGGTCGGTCGTCCATCCGCCGCCGTTGTTGCGGACGTCGATCAGCAGGCCGTCGTTGCCGTAGCCCGCGGCGTAGAGGTCGCGTTCGAACTCGATGAGGTCGGCGCCGCCCATCGCGCGGATGTGCAGGTAGCCCAGCCGCCCGTCGGACCACTGGTCGACCAGCTCGGCGTTGCGTCGCTGCCAGGCGTTGTACTTGAGGCGGTCCTGGGCGCCTCCCGAGATCGGCGTGATGAGCAGGTCGAGCTCTTCGGTGCGTTCTTCGCCGCCCTCTTGCAGCGGCTCGAGGGAGCGGCGGACGGTGACGATCGTCTCGCGCCCGACGCGCCCGCGCAGGCGCTCCATCAGCGTGTCGCCCGGCGCGAGGCGTTCAAGCTCGATGGCGACGACGGCGTCGCCCTCGCGCATGCGCATCGCGCCGACGTCGGCGGGGCCCAGCGGGATGACGTTTGTCACGACGAAGCCGCCTTCGTCGGATGGCTCGGTGTCGACGCCCAGGCGACCGATCGCCTGGCGTTCGAGGTCGGGGCCGCCTGCCGGGAAGACGCCCAGGTGCGAGGCGTTGAGCTCGCCGAGCAAGCGGTTGGCGACGTAGCCGAACTCGTCGGCGGTGTGCGCGCGCCGCGCGAACGCGCCGTACTGCTCGCCGAGTTCGTCCCACTCGAGGCCCTTCATGTCCGGGTGGTAGAAGGTGCGGCCGAGGGTGCGGACGAGCTCGTCGAACTTCTGGTCGTTGATCGCCTCGTGGTCGAGCTCGATGGTGAAGTCGATGTTTACGGTCTCGCTCGACCCGCCGGTGACGGGCACGTGCATAGCCCGGCCGCCGCGCACCATGATGACTCTCGATCCGTCAGCCGAGAGGTGCTGGAGGCTGGCTGGCGGGCTGAGGCGCTTCTCGTCCTCGCCCTTCCAGTTGATGGAGTACACGCCGCTCTCGCCGCCCGCCCCGCCCGCGGCGGAGAAGACGAAGCGATCGGCCGCCGGCGTCATGTCGAGCGAACCTTCCGACCGGGGATACCGCGTGACGCGGCGCAGACGCAGGTACGCGTCGTCCAGGTCGGCCAACTCAAAGGGCGGCTCGGCATCGTCCGCTTGTTCGTCCTGGGCGTCGTCGTCCGCCTCTTCGGCGTCGGCCTCGTCGTCGGCGGGTTTGAAGTCAATCGGGTCGATCGCGCCGAGCTTCTTCGCGGCTTCGGCGGCCTCTTCGTAGTACGTCTCGAGCTCCTGACTCGTGTACGACTCGAGGTCCTTGTCGAGGTAGACCATCCAGACGTCCGTCTCGTTGTCGGTGCGCTCGGAGAGGAACGAAAGGATTCTGCCGTCGGCCGACCACCTCGGTGCGTAGTCGCTGTCGGGGTGGCGTGAGATGTTCACCGGCTCCATGGAGCCATCGGCGGGAACGATGAAGACTTCGGTGTTGAAGTCGGTGTCGCTGTTGGAGAAGGCGACGAGTTCGCCGTCGGGCGACCAGCGGTACTCGAGACCAAAGATGTTCCACGAGTCGACGAGCTGGCGGTGTTCGCCCGTCATCAGGTCGAGCAGGTGGATGTCGCCGCGCGTGCGGCGGAAGAGCATCTGCGTGCCATCGGGCGAGAGCGCCGGCTCGCGGTCGTCGAATCCCTCCTCCACGATCGGCATCACTTCGAAGCGCAGCGCATCGGCCCAACGCGCGCCCGGCTTCGGGGACTTGTCTTCGTCCTTGTCCTCGTCGTCGTCCTTCGACGGCTCGTCGGCATCGGCCTCGTCGCTCTCGGCGTCCGTGTCGGCGTCGGCTTGTTCGTCCTCGGCCGCTTCGTCTTCATTCGCTTCGTTTTCGGCGGCTTGCTCGTCCTCCTCCGCGGGGGGCGAGGTGATCTCCTCGAAGCGTTCCTTGAGCTCCGAGCGCGTGCGCGTCACGGTCGCGGCATAGATCGAGTCGCTCCCGCTCTCGTCGCTGACGAAGTAGAGGCGGCTGTTGTCGGGCGACCAGGCGAGGTGCCGCTCGCGCGCGAACGAGTCGGTCACGCGGCGCGTCACACTGCCTTCGTTCACCGCCCGCACGTACACGTCGCCCCGCGCGATGAAGGCCATCGTCTTGCCGTCCGGGCTCAGGCGCGCCTCGTCCACCTCGCTCGTTACATCGAGAAGCCGATCCCGCGGCGATGCGTCGGCGGGCGCCTCGATCGCGATCCGCTTTGGCGTCAGCCCGCCGGTGGGCGCCGGGAGTTTGAGCGCGTGCAGCCCCTGCCAGTTGGCGACCACCACGGTGGAGCCGTCGGCGGAGACGTCGAAGTCGTGGACGTCGTCCTCGCGGAAGTTGGTCAGGCGCAGCGCCCGGTCTTCCCCGGCCGTGAGGTCGAGCGCCCAGAGGTTCACCGCGTCGAGTTCGCGGTCCGAGAGGTAGAGCACGGTTTTGGCGTCGCGCCAGCGCGGCTTGCCGTCGTTCCCGGTCCACGTCGTCAGCTCGATGAACTCGGCGTCGTCGGGCTCGTAGAGCCAGAGGTCGCGGTTGTCCGGGCCGCGGTAGTGCTTGCGCGACCAGCGCGAGCCGCCGCGTGTGAAGACGTACGCGTCGCGTTCGGGGTGTGCATCGGGCCACTGGCCGAAGGCGTCGTGCAGGCGTGCGATCGGCCCCCCTTCGACCGACACCTGATACGGACGCTGGGCGCGATAGACGTCGCCCTCCATGCGCGCGGAGAAGAGCACGTTCGCGCCGTCGCGCGAGAAGCCCGCGAGGTTGAGCGCGTCGTCGGTGTGCGTGATCTGCCGGATGTTCGCGCCGTCGGCGTCCATGATGTGGAGGTTGCGATAGCCCGACCGCTCGCTCTCGAAGGCGATCATCGAGCCGTCCGGGCTCCACGCCGAGCGGAGATCGTCGGCCGGCGAGGCGGTGAGGCGCAGCGCCGTGCCGCCGGCGGTCGGCGCTTTCCACAGGTCGCCGCGCCAGGAAAAGACGACGTGCGACCCGTCGGGGCTCACCGACGGGTAACGCGCGAGGTCAACTTCGGCGGCTTGCGCTACGCCCGTTGAGGCGAGCACGCCCACCACCACCCAGCGCACGACACAAAGCGGAGCGGACAGCACACGGTTCATCATCAACACAACCTCCCGGAGGGTCGGAACATCGAACGTCCGACTATACCGCCCCGCGCGTTCCGCACCCTCCGGAGTTCCCCGGGCCTTTGGGCGACCGTCGGTCAAACGAGCGCACAACGCCACCGGGCTCGTACCAGGTGCTCTTTACCCTTCGCGCCTCCCCCTCCGTGGCTTCTCCCACTACCCCCCAACAACCGGAATCACAATCTCCGGCTGGGCGTTGTCGCCCGTGCCGAAGAGTCGGAGGAAGGGCACGAACGAGCCGGAGATGACGGTCTCCTGCGTCGTTGTGACACGCAGGATGCGGACGTAGAAGCCGTCGTCGCCCGGGAAGAGGTCGGGCCGTGACGACGCCTGCACGGTCGTGCCGCTGGCGGCGTACAGCGCCTCCACCATCAGCCCCCAATCCACCGAACTCGGCTGCGACAGGAAGAGCAGCGGCGCGCTCCCGATCGCGAAGTAGCTGTCGAACTCGAGGCACGGGTCGCTCTCGAAGAGCGTCGGGTCGGGCGGGACGTTGCTCCCGGAGAACGACTGGAAGGGCGTCTCCCCGTCGAAGAGCAGGATCCCCGAACCGTCGGGCGTGCCGACGCCGAAGCCGATGCTCAGCACGTCGTGGGGCTGTTCGACGCGCAGATACAGGTCGCGGGTGACGAAGCCTTCGATGCTCGCGCTGCCGAAGAACGGGTTCTCGCCGCAGTCGATCTGTCCGTTGTCGATGGTCACCCAGATGGCGGCGACGTCGTCGGTCGGCTCTTCTTCTTCGTCGTCCTCTTCTTCATCTTCGTTGCCATCCTCTCCATCACCGACATCGCCCCCATTGTCATCGCCCCCGTCGTCGCCGGGGTCGGGCGCGGGCGAGCCGCCGCCGTTCTGGTCTCCGTCGTCATCGCCCTCGTCGTCCGAGCCGTCGCCGGCGTCGTCCTCGCCATCGTCGGCCGGGTCGTCGCCAGCGTCATCGTCGGCGTCGTCGTTGCCCTCGCCGCCCGAGCCGTCGTCCCCGGACGAAAGCCCGAGGCATGAGGCGCAGTCTGGCACGGTGACTACGACGGAGACGTTGTTGCCCGAGGAGTTGTCGGTGAAGGTGACTTGGACGGACCCGCCCAGGCTCTGCACGGTGTCGTCGAGCGTGAGCCGCGCGATGCGGACGTAATAGCCCGAGTCGCCGAAGACCCCGGATGAGCGTTGGCCGGCGACGCCGCCGAAGAAGCCGGTTGCGAAGGTGACGCCCCCGCCGTTGCCGCCCGCGGGCGGGTAGTTGGGTTCGGTGAGGAAGAAGAAGCCGGTCGCGGTGCCGAAGTCGATGTAGGAGTCGAAGGCGACGCAGGGGTCGGCGGCGACGAGCGAGGCGGTGGGCTCGAAGTCTTCGGTGCCCCCGCCCCGGGTTTCCTGCTGCACGCCGCCGCCGTCGATGCGGATGGAGCGCCCGCCGGTCGAGACGTCGACCGCGGTCAGGAGTTCGGGCTCGGACGTGCGCACGTACAGGTCGAGCGTCGGCCCGCGCGTGCTCGGCGTCGTCGGGCACGAGGAGGTATCGACCGGGAACCAGCGCAGCGAAGCGGACACGCCCTCCGAGCTGACGGCAGGCCCGGGTTCGGGAAGCGGACCATCGGAGGCGGGAATCTCGGGGTCGCCGACCGAGCCGCCGCCACCTCCTGTCCCCCCGGTGACGGTGCCCGCCCCGGTGCCGTCGGTAACCGTGCCGCCCCCCGACGTTCCGCCGGTCGATCCTCCAGATGCGCTACCTGAGCCGGTCGAGCCTCCTCCGATCGTGCCGCTCGTGCCGGGGTTTGAGATGTTGCCGTTCGATCCGCCGCTGCTGGAACCTGAGCTCGTGCCGGTGGTGTTGCGCCTCTGAGCCGCGGAGCGTTCGAGCTGTTCAAGGATTTGGGCCTGTTCCTCGGCGGTCCAGCCGCGATCGTTCCGTGCGCTCTGCGGCTGAGCGTTGCCCGACGCTTCGGCGTCGGCGGCCTGCATCATCGAGACCTGCCGTTGCTGGAAAGCCTGGTGACGCTCGCGTCGTTGGCGCAAGGCTTCCAGGCGTTCGGCGCGTTCCTGCTCGAGTTCGCGTTGGCGTTGCTCTGTGGCCTGGTCCTGGGCCGCCTGTGCGCCCGAATCGCGCGCTCCCAGCGTGCCGCGGCGCAAACCCGCATCCTCGGCGGTCAGCGGATTGCGACGCGTGCCGCGCGACGCGTCGTCGTCCGACTGCCCGCGCTCTGGTCGCGAGCGGCTGCCCGAGTCGTCTTGCTCCCGCACCCGTGGGGCCTCGGCCCGGCTGGGCCCTTCACGCTGCATGTCACGCAAGGATCGCGGCCGCTCGCCGCTCTCCTCGACGTTGCTGGGACGAGCGAACATGCTTCGCTCGTTGCGGATGCGGCCCCCACCCACGACGCCCTCCTGACGCTCCGGCGGCCGGACCGACGCACGTTCCGGGCGCTCGGGAGTGGGCGCGTCGGAGGAATCCGAGGGCAGCGTGGCCGAGACACCAGCGATGGCGACCGCTGCGCCGAGCACGCCGAACACCGCAATCACCTTGACGTTTGCCATCTCTCCGCGCTCCGACAAGCAGTGCGTCGCGGTTCTGTCATCCGACACCTGTCGGACCACTCAACCCTATCGGGCCTCCTCGAAGCCATCTCCGGGAGACAGTTGCGTAAATCGACCCTGGGGACTATTTCTGAGGGGAAACCCAACGCCGAGATGCTACCGTCCCGGCGATCCACGCGCTGCACCGCGGCGTCCAACCTTCCGGAGAAACACATGCTCGTCCGCACCCTGACCCTGTCCGGCCTTTGTTTCTGTGCCACGAGCACCTTTGCCGGTCCCTATTGCCCCCCTGCGGACGAGTACACCGCCGTGGACAGCGCCATCTCGGCCGCGAGCCCGATGACCCTGGGCACCGACCTGCGCGAGGCGGTGCGCATCCGCACCAACATCGGCGCGATTCGCGTGACCTATCAGAACGGACGCTATCGGTACGACGAGTCCGACCTCGATCTCGACCAGCCGGGCAACCTGATCACGATCTACTCCATGCGGTCCATCAGCAGCACCTGGGATTCGGGCGCCACCTGGAACCGCGAGCACACGTGGCCCGTCAGCCACCAGGCGAGTACATCATCCAGCTCCACTTGGTACTGCGACTTCCACATGCTCCGCCCATGCATCTCGAGCGTGAACAGCTCACGCGGCAACAAGCCCTTCGGGCAGACCGGTTCCAACACCGGTTCCAGCCTCTGGGACCCCGGATTCGATCCGCGCGGCGGCATCAACTACACCTTCGACCCGCAGGACCGCGGCGAGATGGCTCGCACCATGTTCTACATGGCGGCGCGGTTCAACTGGACGCTGCGCGATGTCTTCTCCGCCTCGCAGCTCCAGAACGGACAGATGGGCAACCTCTCCGACCTCCTGCGTTGGCACTTCGAGTACCCCGCCGACATCCGCGAGCGCTACCGCAACGACAAGGTCGATGACGCGATCCAGTTCAACCGCAATCCGTTCGTCGACCGCAACGAGTTCGTATGGGCCATCTGGGGCGACGCGCCGAACGATTCCACGATCACGCTCGACGCCGGCTCGCTTCAAGCCGACGGCGCGTCGACGATGACGGTCAACATCGGAGACGTCATCGTCGGCAGCGACTTCCCCGAGATTGAAACGCCCTACAGCAAATCCGGCCAGCACCCCACGACCTACCGCGTCTACGCCACGGGCGACGCCATCAGCGCGTTCACGGATGTCGTCCAGACGCCGCTCGCCAACGAGCGAGGCGGCTTCGACATCAGCATCGAGCTCGACGACTGGAAGGGCCGCACCCTTGCCTTCCCGTATGGCCCATCAAGCGTCACCCGCACCCTCGGCGGCATCACACTCCTGGCCGCCGGCCAACCCGGACAGCGCTCGGGCGAAGTCGTGATCGACAACACGGACCTCACCTCCGCCGGCGCGGGCCGGGGCAACGCTGACGGCGACGATGTGATCACTCTCAACGGCCGCGAAGTGGAGGGCGCGCAACCCTCGCTCGAGCCCGAGTTCGTGCAGGCGTCGGCGATCGTCGACCTCGGCAGCTTCCAGCAGAACCACGGCCTCGTCCAGACCAGCGCCACGATCTACAACCTCCAGCGCCCTTCCGGCTTCACCGCGAATCTGCGCGTGACCGGCTTCGACTCCAGCGGCGGCTCGGGCGTGCTGACCGTTGCTCAGCCGACGGATGAAGCCCCGGGCGGCGGCTCGCTCGACGTCCCCGTCGTCGTCGACACCAACGCCGGGACGGGCCTCTTCCAGACCACCATCACCCTCGACGTCGCCGACGCCGACATCCCCGGCGGTCAGTCCCGCGGCACGCTGCTTCTGACCCTCCAGGGCGAGGTCGTTCCCGTGACCCTCCCGGCAGACCTGAACAACGACGGCCTGGTCGATGGCGCCGACTTCGGCATCTTCGCCGCCGCCTTCGGCAGTCAGTCGAGCGATGCCAACTACAGTGGCCCGTGCGACTTCAACAACGACGGCTCGGTCGACGGTGCCGACTTCGGGGTCTTCGCGGCCTCTTTCGGCACCGGCGGGTGAATCCGGGGGCTCCCTACCGGCGCGCCTCCCTGCCCAGGTGGTTTTCCCGACCGACTGACCCCCAACACTGATACAGTGAAGAATGACGCGGACACGCGGCCTCGCCCCCGGCGGAGCGTCATGGGTCTGAGTCTGTCAGCATCGCGCGCCCCGTCCATCCGGGGTGTTTTCTCGTCATGTGGAGCCAGCTTCATGTCCGCCTCCCCCACGACGCAGTCGCAGTCCTACACCCTTTCCGCCGAGCTCTCCGACGACACCCTCGTCCAGTGGCTGCGCGACATGCTCGTCATCCGCGAGTTCGAGTTGCGCACCATGGCGGCGTATCAGCAGGCCAAGATCGGCGGCTTCTGCCACGTCTACATCGGGCAGGAGCCCGTCGTCGTCGGCACCTTCGCCGCCGTCGACCTCTCCGACCCCATCGTCACCGCCTACCGCGACCACGGTCACGCCCTGGCCCGCGGCATGGATCCCAACGCCTGCATGGCCGAGATGTACGGCAAAGTCACCGGCTGCGCGAAGGGCAAGGGCGGGTCCATGCACATGTTCGACAAGCCCAACAACCTCTTCGGCGGGCACGGCATCGTCGGCGCCCAGACCCCCCTCGGCCTGGGCCTCGCCTTCGCTGCCCGCTACGAGAACGAGATCGTCGGTGAAGCGGTCAACTACCGGAATGACCCCCCGGCCAAGCGCGTCGCCCTCTGCTACCTCGGCGACGGCGCCCTCAACCAGGGCGCGCTCCACGAGGCCATGAACCTCAGCAACCTCCCGGGCCAGCTCCGCAGCCCCGTCATCTTCATCGTCGAGAACAACCGCTACTCCATGGGCACCTCCATCGACCGAGGCACCACCATGGCCGACGACCTGGGCAAGAAGGCCGAGGCCTACGGCATCGACTACCTTGAGACCGACGCCCGCGACATCCGCCGCCTGTACGACGACTTCAAGCCCTTCGCCGACGCCTGCCGCGAGGAGCAGAAGCCCGGCTTCGTGAACATCCACTGCTACCGCTACCAGGGCCACTCGATGTCCGATCCGCAGAAGTATCGGACCAAAGACGAAGTCGAGGAGTACAAGGCCAAGGACCCCATCGAGCTCCTCGCCACCCACGTCACCGAGGAGCGCAACGCCCTCTCGTCCGACGATCTCAACGCGCTGCGCAGGGAGACCAAGCAGATCGCCAAGGATGCGCAGAAGTTTGCCGAAGAGTCGCCTGAACCCGACCCCGAAACCGAGCTCTTCGCCGACGTGATGTTCAACCCCCGGCGCGGCATCAGCCCCACCGCCGAGTACGCCCCCGGCGCGCGCAACCCGCTGCTCTGATGCTGCTGTCGCTCGCCACACAGTCCGACGTCCCGCTCAAGGAAGTCCGCGTGCCGGACTACCTCTTCTGGTACATGGGCGTGGTGGTGGCGCTGTGCCTCGTCGTCTTCCTGATCATCCCCGCCGTGCTGACCATCAAGCGCCGCTCGAACAAAGCTAAGCAGGACCAACCCTCCCCCAAGGAGCCCTCATGAGCATCGCCGACGTGAAGACCAGCGCCGTTCCCCTGCCCGACCGCGACATCGAGTTGCCTTCGCGCGAGGGCGACCGCGTTATCCAGTTTCGCGAGGCGCTGCGCGAAGCGATGAGCGAAGAGATGCGCCGCGACAAGCGCGTCTTCCTCATGGGCGAAGAGGTCGCGTACTACAACGGCGCGTACAAGGTCTCCGAAGGCATGCTCGACGAGTTCGGCGACCGCCGCATCATCGACAGCCCCATCTCCGAGAACGGCTTCGCCGGCCTCGCCGCCGGCGCCGCGATGTACGGCCTGCGGCCCATCATCGAGTTTATGTCCTGGTCGTTCTCACTTGTCGCCGCCGACCAGATCCTCAACAACGTCCCCAAGATGCTCTACATGTCCGGCGGCCAGTGGGGCTGCCCCGTCGTCTTCCGCGGCAACGACGGCGCGGGCGGCCAGCTCGGCTCCACGCACTCCTGGTGCGTCGAGGGCATGTACTCCAACGTCCCCGGCGTCAAGATCGCCATCCCTTCCAACCCGTACGACGCCAAGGGCCTCCTGAAGACCGCCATCATCGACGACGACCCCGTCTTCTTCCTCGAGTCCGAACGCATGCTCGGCGACCGCGCCCACGTCCCCGAAGAGGAGTACTACATCCCCTTCGGCAAAGCCGCCAAACTCCGCGAGGGCGACGCCTGCACGCTCGTTTCCTTTGGTCGTCCGGTGAACTTCTGCCTCGACGCCGCCGACCAACTCGCCGAGGACGGCATCGACTGCGATGTCCTCGACATGCGCACCGTCCGCCCGCTCGACATCGACGCGATCATTGAATCTGTCAAGCGCACGAACCGCGTCGTCGTCGTGGACCAGTGCTGGCCCTTCGGCTCGGTCGCGAGCGAGGTCGTCACGCAGATCTGCGAACACGCTTTCGACTGGCTCGATCATCAGCCGGTCCGCGTGAACTCCGACGACGTGCCGGCGCCGTACGCGAAGACTCTCGAGGCGGCGTTCTTGCCGCACGCGGGGAAGATTGTTGAGGCGGTGCGAAAGGTGTTGCGATAGGATCGCCGAGTTCCTATACCGCGCGGAGTGGAGATTTGAAGATGGGCGAACCGAGAGCGGACGGCACCGGCCGCGCTCACCTCATCGCGGCGATCTGCGCAGTCGCGTTGCCGGCTGTGATCTTCCTACTAACGGGGACGAACGTCATACCCTACGAATATGTCTGGTACAACATCGGCATACTCATCGCCCTGGCCGTCTCGCTCGGCCTGGGGCACGTCATCATGAAGGGCGTCCGCCCTTGGCTCCATGCGCAAGTCGGGCGCCGCGCGCAGGATCGCAACGATCCCATCGATTTCGATGCCGCCGGCCACGACCTGCCGCTCGGTCTCATCGGCGCCATCGAGCGTGGGTTCTTCGCGCTTGCCTTGGCCTTTGGCGGGGCCGGAGTCATCGCCGGTGCCATCCTGGGCCACCGCCCGAGGCGTGCTCGAGAGCGGGCTCATCATGAGCGGCGACACCGCCAACAGCCCTCGCGCACGCCGCTCGCTGGCGATGTGCGCCGCCGGCGCCACGCTCATCTCCGTCGGCTTCGCGGTTTTTGCCGGCTACCTCCCCGGCGTCGCCATGTACATCGCTCAGTACCAGGAGGCGCAGCGCCTGACGGGCGGGTTCGCGCCTTGAGCACCAGTACGGTGGCACACGCCACCGAACATGAGCCACTGGCTCGCGCGATGGAACCACCCGCCCCACGCCGCGGCCGCGACTCGCGCCGCGACCGCGGACCGTTCAAACTCAACCCCTCGCTTTACCGCCGACGACGCACTGCGACGCCCGCGAGCGCCAGCAGCGCCGCCGAGCCTGGGGCCGGCACGACGAAGTTCACCGTGGGCGCGTCGCCGTCGAACGCGAGGACGTCCGACGTGCCCGGGACACCCACGCCCCAGCTCGTCGCGAAGTCCATGTCGGGCGTCGTGAAGACGAAGCGCGCAAAGCCGTCGGTGTTGATCTCGTCGATGAGGTCGGGGCCGATGGTCGTCAGGTCGATGTCGAACGACGCGTCGAAGTTGCCGTCTTCGAGGTCGATCGTCCCGACCAGCACGCGGTCGCTGAACTGTGTGCCGAGGCCTTCGGGGTCCGCGTCGATCCAGTCGTAGCCGTTGGCCGAATCGAGGACGTCGTCCTCGACGAGCGAGAAGTAGACGTTCATCGTGCCGCCGGTGATGACGTTGTCGACGTCCTGCCCGGTGATCGGCTGGGCCTGGAACAAGTCGATGGTCACGCTTTCGAGCGTGTCGATGGGGGAAGCGAACAGGCCGTTGAAGTCGAGGTCGAAGCTCGCCCACAGGCCGAAGTTGCGGTTCACATTGTCGGGGTTGCGCCCGTTGACCTGGAAGCGCGAGTCGTTCGCCTCGCGGCGTGTCGTGTTGAAGAACCCCTCGCCGACGTTGGCGATGCGGAAGTCGTCGACGCCGGTGAGCGTCTGCTGGTGGAGCCCGGCGTTCGCGCCGGCGGCGGAGACGAGCAGGGCGCCCGTCGAAGTCAAAGCGATAACAGCGAAGCGATTCATGGTCTGTCCTCCAGATTCCTGTGTGCGGCTGCGACATGCCGAGACATGCGATCTCGACCGAGCACCGTAGCGACCGCATCTGACGGGTCCACCCGACATCGGTGGATCGGGGGGCACTCCGGCCAGCGGCGGTGTTGTGCGCGAACTCTATACTGCTTTTCTCGCAGACCCTGAGGAACCAGCCATGCCAGTTGAAGTCACCATGCCCCGCCTGTCCGACACCATGGAGCAGGGCACCATCGTCGCGTGGAACGTCGCCGAGGGCGATGAAGTCGCCGCCGGGGACGTGCTGGGCGACATCGAGACCGACAAGGCCACGATGGAGCTCCAGAACTTCGACGACGGCACCGTCGCGGCCATCATGCTCCAGGAAGGCGAGACCGTCGACGTCGGCTCGCTGATCTGCGTGCTCGCCGAGGAGGGAGAAGACCCAGTCGAGGTGAAGAAGCAGTACGCCGACGGCCAAGCCAAGCAGGCCTCAGGCGACGCTGCGCAGAGCAAGGAAGAGAGCACAGCCGAGACGAAGGCCGAGCCCGCCGAAGCCGCAGCCGCGAACGCCGGCGGCGCGGAAAGCAGTCGGTCAGGTCGGGGGGGAGGAGGGGGGACGTCGACCGCGGAGGCCGATGCCTCTTCCAATGGCGCGCCGGCGTCGGGCGAACGCATCTTCGCCTCGCCGCTGGCCAAGAAGATCGCCCAGGAGAAGGGCCTCGACCTCTCGACCATCTCCGGCACCGGTCCGAGCGGGCGGATCACCAGCCGGGACGTCGAAGGTGCTCCAGCGACCGCCGCCCCCACGCAGCAGGGCGCGGCTTCGCAGCAGCAGGGCGCTCCCGCGCCGGCGCCGATGCCCGCGGCCGGTGCGGAGCTCGAGTCCCGCCGAGAAAGCCTGACGAACATGCGCGCGACCATCGCGAAGCGTCTGCTCGAGTCCAAGCAGACCATCCCGCACTACCAGGTCACCGTCTCGGCGCGCATGGACGCCCTCATGGCTCTGCGCAAGCAGCTCAACACTCAGCTCGAGTCGCAGGGCGTCAAGCTGTCCGTAAACGACTTCCTCGTCCGTGCCTGCGCGCTGGCCATGCACGAGCACCCCTACACCAACTCCTCCTGGGGCGACGACGGCAAATCCATCAACCTCCACGCCGACGTCAACATCGGCGTCGCGATTGCTCTGCCCATCGAGAAGGGCGGCGGCCTCGTCGTCGCCAGCCTCAAGCACGCCGACCGCATGGGCCTGCGCCAGATCTCCAGCGAGACCAAACGCCTCGCCAAGAAGGCTCGCGACAAGGGCCTCTCCATCGATGAGATGGAGGGCGCGACGTTCACCATCTCCAACCTCGGCATGTTCGGCGTGGACCACTTCACCGCGATCATCAACCCGCCCAACGCCGCGATCCTGGCGGTCGGCGCTGCGATCAAGAAGCCGGTCATTACCGACTCGGGCGAGATCGAGATCGGGCACGAGATGTCGATGACGATGTCGAGCGACCACCGGGTGATCGACGGCGCGATGGCGGCGGAGTATCTCGGCACGATCAAGCGGTATCTGGAAGCGCCGGCGTCGCTGCTGGTGTGAGAGGGTGGGTGTTGCGGGGCGGGACGGGGTGTGTGTATTTCGGACGTGGTAAAACGCTTTACCCGCGGATCGTCGGACCCGTGAAGGCCCAGCGCTCGAATTCCAGAGTAAAACGGTTTACCCTACGCCGATTACGGGGGACAATCCATCATCGGAAGGGCCGGCGTGCCATCCGGGGGCACGTTGACCAGTCCGATCCCGCCTTCTCTCCATGCGAAAGCAGATCATCATGACCCAGACCTGCCCCACGGACCGCCATCCGCGCAAGCGCCGCCGCATGGTGAGTCGTTGTGCTCCCGCTCTGCTCCTCGGCGTCGCAGGCGTCGCCCTCGCCGAGCCCGCGCCGCGGCCCATGATCGTCCAGTGGTACGAAAACTCCTGGGAGTCCATCGAACGGCGTATGCCCGACTTCTTCGAGGGGCACTACGGCGCGGTCTGGCTGCCTCCCATCTCCAAGGTCTCCGACCCCTCCAACCGCAGCCCGGGCTACGACCCGTTCGACCGCTTCGACATCGGCAGCCCCGGCGACGAAACGCTCTACGGCACCGAGAACGACTTCCGCGCCATGGTCGACGCCTTCCACCGCGCCAACGGGCTCGTCTACATCGACATCGTGCTCAACCACAACGGCGGACGGACCGGCTTCGGACCCTTCCTCGCCGACGGCGACTACCCCGGCGTCTACATCCCCTACAGCGGCTTCGGCAACAAGTCCACCGGCGGTGACTGGGGCGACTTCCACAACGGCACCACCCAATCGCTCAACCCCGGAGACCCCAACTACGACCTCTGGGAAGGCGACCTCCTCGGCCTCGTCGACATCGACCAGGCCTCGAACCTCTGGATGGTCCGCCAGCCCGTCGACGATTCGCTGCCGCAGGGCATCCAGAGCTCGCCAAGCGACCCGCCGACGCGCATCCCCGAGGGCAACCTGCGCGACAAGCCCGACCCCGACAACGCCCGCTTCTACCCCGACCTCAGCCTCACCCCGACGGTCGTCAACGTGCCGGCGATCACCCGCTTCGGTACCGAAGGCTTCCCCACGATCACCACGCCGGCCCAGAGCGTGACGATCTACCCCTTCAACACCGCGGACCCGATGGAGGGCGACCCGGTCCCGGAGAACGTCACCGCCTATCTCAGCCGGTGGATCCAGTGGACGCTCGAGGACCTCGACGTCGACGGCTTCCGCATCGACGCCGCCAAGCACACCTTCCCGTGGTTCTTCGACGAGTTCATCGACACCGTGTCGCACAACCGCTGGTCCAAGCCCGACGGCACGTTCGGCAACCCCTTCCAGTTCGGCGAGTCCACCGCCTCGGATAACTTCGTCAACACCTACTACATCCGCAAGGACGCGTTCGCCAACCGCGACAACCTCGACCTCGCCGGCGCCGGCAACATCCGCAACATCATCGGCGCCCGCGGATTCTCGTTCGTCGGCGACCTCGACAACACCCACTTCGATCTCGTCGACGGGTTCAACGACGGCTCGCTGGGCGTCAACCACATCCACAGCCACGACAACGGCACACGCGGACAGGGCTTCGATGACCCCCTCTGGCCCTACGAAGACGCCATGGGCCCCTGGGCGTACGCCTATCTCATGCTCCGCACCGGCGAAGCCATCATCTACTATAACGCCAAGGAGTTCGGCTCTCGGCCGGGAGGCTTCAACCCCCGGCAGGGCGTCCCCAGTACGTTCGGGTACGGCTCGTTCTACACCAACCCGCCTCAGGTGCCGGACGGCACCCTCCCGCCGCCCGTCGAGGATGAACGCTTCACCACCCTGGCCAAGATCCGTCGGGGGTACGGGCGCGGCATCTACAACCCGCGCGCGCAGGCGGGCGACTCTTTCGTCTTCTCTCGAGCCGGGCACCTCTTTGTCGGCATCTCCGACTCCTACGCCGCGCCCTCCGGCGGCACCTACTGGCAGTCCGTCACCTTCAACACCGGGCTGACCCCCGGGACGCGCCTCGTCGAACTCACGGGCAACGCCTCCGACCCCGAGATCGATCCCAACAGTCAGATCGCCGAGACGCTCGTCGTCGGTGCTTCCGGACTCGTGACGATGCGCATCCCCAACAACGTCTCGCCCATCCGTGAGCACAGCACGGGGTACGTCGCCTACGGCCTCGCCGCCCCCTCGGGCACGCTCGAGATCGTCGGGACGAGCGAGACGATCCTTCCCGACCCCGTCTCGGTCCCCACGTCCCGCCGACGCCTCGCCACCATCCCCGTGGTCACCGCGGGCACCTTTGACATTCAGCTCACTACCTCCAAGACCGAACCGCTCGACCCCGCCTGGGACGACAATGCACTCTTCCGCATCAACGAGGGTTTCGCCGATTTCAACAACAATGGCACCCCGGACGACGCAGCTCCCTCCGGCGAGTTCGATGCCTACGAGCAGTTCCTCGACGTCAACCAGCCGCTCTTCGGCACCTCCAACACCAATGGCCTCTACCGCCAGACCATCAACACCGACGACCTGCGCGAAGGCTTCAACTACATCTCCGTCGTTGCCTTCCGCAACCGTCCCGGCGGCACCGACCCGGTCCTCACCGACTTCCGACAGACCATCTACGTCGACCGCGAAGACCCCGAAATCGAAGTCGCCGTCGACGTTGACTGCTTCACCGGCGACGGCGCGGTCATCATTCAGAACCCCGACCGCACCGCCAGCCAGGTCTACGTCTTTGTCGACCTGCCCGAAGGCGATCCGATCCCGACGCTCACCGCGTCGAACATCGCGACGCGTTTCGACCGCAGCTCCTTCCGCTTCAACGTGACGGACCTCACCAACCCGACGCACTCGCTCACCATCGTCGCGGTGGAGAACCCGGGCACGCTCCAGAGCGGCTCGACCGCGGGTGTCCGCCAGGGCGTCACGCGCTTGGAGATCACCCCCGGCGCCGCCGCGGGCGACATCAACAACGACGGCGTGATCGACCAGAACGACGTCTACGCCTTCTTCCTGCTCGACAGCTACCTCTGCCGGGCCGACCTGAACCAGGACGACGTCAACGACGGCGCCGACGCCGAACTCCTCGAGCAGCTCGTCCGAGCCAACGAAGTGAGCGACGTCACCAGCACGCGCTAGCCGAGAACTTCAACGCAGCGACGACACCCACGGAACCCCGGGGTTCTTCGCGCGCCTGCCGGACGAATCGTCACCAGGCTCGCGTCCAGTGTTCTCTACCTTTGCTCGCATCACTCCGTCGCGCTCAGCGTTCCCCGCCCGATACCGTCGTCTCATACCGGACACCCTGCGGAACCGGAACGGGCTGCCTGATCTCGTAGCCGTGGTCGCCCTCAGTTCGCTCGGCGGTGTCGACCGCGAGCATCGCTGTGTAGGGCGAGAGGACTCCGAATCGCAGAGCCGTCTGGCGCACGCGATCCGTCGGGTCGAAGCCCGGATCACGCAGGTGTTCGTTGAGCAGGTCGGCGATTTTCGCGCGGCCCCACATGTCCACCAGCGCCGGATGCCTCCCCGCGTCGTTGACATCCGCCGGAACGTCCAGGCGCACGACGCTCGTCCCGGCGCGGCCTTCGACCTGGATCACCCCGCCCGCGAAGGCGCGCGCGTCGTACGTGCCCATGATCGTCACGGGACGCCCGACATACAGGTCCGGAACAACGAGCGGCGCGGCCTCGATCACTGGGATCGAGCCGAAATCCAGGGTGATATCGGCCAATGCGGGCCGCGTCACGCGGTGGAGGAAGCGGCTCATGACCTCGGCGCCGCTGTCGCCCGCGCTCAGGAACGCCGCCGCTCCACGACCGAGCACCGCCAGGCGTTCGAGCAGGTAGCGGTTGGGCGATGACCCGATCCCGAAGCTGAACACGCGGCTGTCACCGAGGTTGCCGCTGATCTCCGCGAGCACCTGCCGCTCGTTCCCCAGCAGTCCGTCGGTGAGGAAGCAGACGAAGCGCAGGCGGTCCGGCCCCGTCGGGAAGCCGAGCGCCGTGCGCACGCCCGCGAGCATCTCCGTCCCGCCGCCGGCCTCCAGACGATCCAACTGCCGCAACGCTTCGCGGATGTTGTGATCGGTCGCATAGACCGGCTCGCGCCCGAATGACGACGCCGAATCCGAGAAGCGGATGATCTGGAACGCGTCCTCCGGCCTGAGGCGGCGCAACGCTTCGCGCACCGCGTCCTTCGCCTGCTTCAGCGGCTCGCCCTCCATCGAGCCCGACGTGTCGAGCACGAAGATCAGCTCCAGCGGCATACGCGGCAGGCGCTCCACACGCTCGGGGGCACGCAGCGTCAGCGCGAAATACCCCACGTCGCCCTCTTCGTGCGCAACGAACGCCGCCGACGTCTCGCGCTGGTCGAGCTCGTACCGCAGCACGAAGTCTTTGTTCGGGATGACGTCGCGCTTGGCCAGTCGCACCTCGGCTCGCCCGGGCTTGCCCAGCGGGCGGTCGATGTCGACGCGGTGTGTGGGCGAGGCGATGTGCGTGATGCCCACGCCCGTGTTTAGGCGCACGCTCAGTTCGATCGTGTGGCCCGTGCGCTCGTCGGGCGTGAGGTACGTCACCTCGGTCGCCTGCCCGCTGATCCCGCGGTCGCCGCGACCGACCGCGGCCACGCCTTCGGTCGTTCCGCTCGGGTTGTATCGCGGGCCGACGACCATGGGGAAGGTGAACTCGAACGCGCCGTCGCGCTGGGGAACGGCGTGGTAGTACGTGATGTCGATGTCGATGGCTTCGCCCGGCTCGATGTTCGCGACCCTCTGCGTAAAGACGTTGGGTCGTTCCTGCGTCAGCAGCGCGGCGCGGTAGCCCTCGCTGCGGGCTTCCTCATAGATCCGCTGCGCCTCCTCGCGCTCGCGCACGATCGCGCGGATCTTCCGCTCGCCGACCGTCATGATGAAGCCGCTCACCGCGGCGTCCTGCGGCAGCGGGAAGACGTACACCGCCTCGATCTTCGCGCCGAAGGGGTTGGCGAAGTGCTGCGTCACGCCCACCGTCGCGAGCCATCCCGCGATGTCCGCCTCGACCGAAGTGTGCTGCAACGGCGCGTGGACGAACTCCGGCTCGGCGTCCTCGAAGGGCGACACGAGCAGCGCGCCCGCACCGACGTCTTCCATCGTCATGTCCATGAACGAGGAAGGCTGGCGCTTACGCGGCTCGTCTTCTTCCCAACGCTCGATGACCCACAGCTCCTCGCCGGGCGGCTTCGGGCCGATCCACTCCCACGACGCCGGCGCGTCGGCGGATGCGCGAGCGAGCCCGCGGGCGCGCGCCGAAGGAGCAGGCGAGGCTTGCCGCTCCGGCAGGTGGCCGTAAGTCAGTGCAGCAGATGAATCGCTCCTGCGTTCCCGATCGCCCGTCGTGGTCTGGCCGCTTCCCGTCGCTTGGCACGACGAGAGCATCACCCCGATCACCACAAGCCCCACACCAAGACACACCATCACCATCGTCCGTCGCAGGTCGCTCTTCACGATTCGCTCCCTTGTCTTCAACCGGTCCTGTCCTCGCGTCGCGGCGGCGCCTCGGGCGCCACTTCCGTCTCCGCGGTTGCTTCGATCACCCGCCCGTCGTGCCCCGCCGCGGCTTGCAGCGTCACCTCGAACTCGGGCTCGCCCTCGCCCTGCACGCGCACGTTGATGCTCGCCACCCGCACCCGTTCGCGCGGCAGTCGATCCGTGTCGAGCGAGTAGGACGCGAGGATCACTGCCTCGCCGCCGATCGCCGCCGGGTCGTACGCCGGCGGCTCGTCGTACGCCCCTTCGCCTCCCGTGATCCCGACGATCTTGATGCTCAGCCGATCCTGCTCGCGCGGCATCACGAGCACCTGGTACGCACCCAGCCGAAAGCCCTGTGGATCGACATACACGCCCACCGATCGGAAAGACACCGCCCCCTCGCCATCGCCCGGCGTGTTGTACCGCGATCCGTCGGGCATGAGCGGCGAGGAAGCATGCAGCGTCGAGACGTTCAACGCCGCCAAGAGGGCGCACAACGCCACGAGCACGCCCCGCTGTCCGTTCGCGTGCCAGCGCAAATCGAAGTCAAAGAACCCACGCCGCGTCATGATCGCCTCCCCCGCGTCTCACACGCCCCGCACCGCACGACGTCCCGGTGCCCGAGTATCGGCGGCCGCGATGCGCACACACGCGCGACCGTCGCGATCGACGGCACGAGGTCGCGCGACGAACGAGACGGGCCCGCCTCGTCCAGATTGCTCAGGCTCACCGACTGACTCATGAAGCGTGCGCTGTCGTCGAGACCAAACACGCCGTCGTCGTTTATGTCGTAGTGCGCGATGTCGGGCGTCATGTCCCGCTCGAGTGCCAACGCCAGCACGTGCGCATCGTGCACATTGACCGTGCCATCGCTCGCGAATGTGCCGAGCAGGAACCGCAGGTTGTATCGCTCGTCTTCCTCGATCGCCCGTCGGGCCAGCGATGCTTCGCTCGGCTCGACCGCCCGCAACTCGGCGAGTTTCTGTTCGGGGAGCGCCGGAGGAAAGCTCAGTGCTGAAGGCGGCGTGTCCGCCTCGGCGACGTTCGTGTCGGGAGCCGGTGCATCGACCTCGAGAGGCCGGACGCCCAGCCACACCGCGAGCCCGAGGGCCGCCGCCGACGCCAACGCGGCGCCGATCTTCATGGAGAACGGCCACGGCCCGCCTGCCGTCTGGATTTGGCTGGAGCTCCCGCCGCTGCCCTGCTCGAAGTGTGCGACGGCGCGCTCGTACACCGTGTCGTCCACGCTCCGCGGGATCGGCGGCGTCTGGGGCGCGTCGTACGCCTCGCGCATCGCCTCGTGCAGAGCCGACGGCACCACCAGCGCCGCGTCGTCGAAGCCGCCGAGGTCGTCGATGGGGCCGCCGTCGTTCTCTGGCTGTGTGTTGGAATGCTCGTTGTTCATCGTGCTCCATCTCTTGAGCGTGCGGCATACCCAAAGCGTTCACGCGGTTCCGTTTCTCGAGCGACTTTCAGGGACATCTGGCCTCACCCCCTTCCGGGTCGTCGGGGTCAAGCCCGAACAGCCGCCGCGTCTGCGGGTCTTCACGAAGCACCTTGAGCCCGAGAAAGAGCCGGCTCTTGACCGTCCCGACCGGGATGTCCAGCATCAACGCGATTTGCGCCAGCGGCTCATCGTCGATGAACCGCAGCAGCAGGACGTCCCGCTGCTTCTCCGGCAGGCGCTCCACCACACGGCGCACCCGCTCGGCGGGGCTGTCGGCGTCCGCAGGCCCCCGCTCGGCATCGGCAACGTCCGGAGAGCAGTCGCCCACCCCGCTCGCCCGGCCGTCTCGCTGACGCACCGAACGCCCGCAGTTCCGGGCCACCGGGAACAGGAATGTTGTCAACTTCGCCGTGAGCTCGAAGCCCGGAAACCGCGTGAGGAACCAGGCGAACGTGTCCTGCATGGCGTCGAGCGCCTGGCTGTCGGTCGCGCAGTAGCGGCGGGCGACCCGGAAGACGTACGCCTTGTGCCGCTCGTAGATCGCCGCGAAGGCCCCGGCGTCACCCGCGTTGACAGCCGCGACGAGTTGCTCGTCGCTGTAGCCCGCGAACCGACCCGAACTGCCCGCGTGAAGCTGATGCATGTCCCTCGCCAGACTACCCGCGTTTTCCCCGATCGAAGCCGACCAACCGTCCCATCTTCACTCTCCGTCGTCCAAAGCAATCCGGGTCCGTCCTTCTTGTTGCGAATGAGTCTCAACGACGCTACCCTTTCCCACCCGTCCAACCGCCGAAAGAGGACGCCACGATGCCTGCCCTCCCCCCCGAGCCCACGACCCCAACCCACGACGCCCAGGGCATCCCGCTCACGCAACTCAAACGTGGCGGGGTGGGCACCGTCCGTGGCTGCGGGCCTGACGGCGAGGCTGCCGTATTGCGGGCCATGGGCCTTCGCAACGACGCCCGCGTGCGTCTGTGCCGCCTCGGCGAGCCCTGCATCGTGCAGGTGCTCGGGCAGTGTGGGTGCTCCTGCCGTATCGGCCTCGCCCGCCCGCTCGCTGAGCGTGTGCTGGTCGAAGCCGAGGGTTGACGCTCCGTGACCACGACGCCCGGCTCCCCCGGCACGACGACTCTCGCCTCTGGGCCCTCGCCGTCGGCTTCGCCCGACGGGCCGCCCCAGCCGCGCATCGCGCTGGTCGGCAACCCGAACACCGGCAAGACCTCACTCTTCAACCGCCTCACCGGCCTCCGCCAACGCACCGGCAACTTCCCGGGCACCACGCAGGACGCCCCCATCGGCGCCCGCGCGCTGCCCTCCGGCGGCACGGCCGAGATCATCGATCTTCCGGGCGTCTACTCGCTCGAGCTCGATCAGCGTGAGGCCGCCCTCTGCCGCGACGTCCTTGCCGGGGTGACAGCTCCCAAGGGTGAAGCCGCCGCGCCGCCCGACGCTCTCTGCATCGTCGTCGACGCCACCAACCTCGCCCGCAACCTCACGCTCACCGGCGAGGCCTTCCGCCGGCGCCTCCCCACCGTCGTCGCGCTGACGATGACCGACGTCGCCGAGCGTCGCGGGCTTCGCGTCGATCCCGACGCCCTCTCCAAAGGCCTTGGCTGTCCCGTCGTCGTCGTCAACCCACGCAAGGGCGTCGGCGTCGACCAGCTTGTGGACAAGCTCGACCATGCCGTGGTCCCCACGCGCACGCCGCCCGGTGATGAAGCTGCGCTCGTCCGCTGGGCCGAAACCATCGCGACCGACGCCGCTGCCGCCGATCCACGTCAGGACAGCCTCTCGTTCTCCGATCGCCTCGACGCCGCCTTCACGCACCCGGTGCTGGGCCTGGTTGTCTTCGCCGCGATCATGACCGGCCTCTTCTGGATGCTCTTCCGCATCGCGACGATCCCGATGGACCTCATCGACACGGTCTTCGCCTGGCTCGCGGCCTCCGCCGAAGCCGTGCTGCCCGCCGGTCTCATCGCCGACCTCACGGCCAACGGCATCATCGCCGGCGTTGGCGCCACGGTCATCTTCCTCCCGCAGATCGTCCTGCTCTTCTTTCTCATCTCCCTGCTCGAAGACACCGGCTACCTCGCCCGCGCCGCCTTCGTCATGGACCGCGTCCTGCGCCCATTCGGTCTGCGTGGGCACGCCTTCGTGCCGCTGCTCTCGTCCCACGCCTGCGCGCTGCCGGGCATCATGGCCTGCCGGAGCATCCCCGATCACCGCGAGCGCCTGGCCGCCATCCTCGTCGCTCCCTTCATGACGTGCTCGGCGCGACTGCCGGTGTACGCGCTGCTCGTGGTCATCCTTTTCCCCGAGCGCCCGGCCGTTCAGGCGCTCGCCTTCGTCGGCTGCTACGCGCTGGGCATCGTCGTGGGCCTGCTCAGCGCGCTGCTCGCGCGGCGCACGATCCTCCGCGGCGCCAGCCGACCCATGGCCCTCGAACTTCCCGACTACAAGTCCCCCAACCTGCGCACCGCCGCCCTCTCGGCGGTTGACCGCTCGCTCGTCTTCCTCAAGAAGGCCGGCACGGTCATCCTCGCCATCTCCATCATCCTCTGGTGGCTCGGCTCGTACCCGCAGGTCGACCCGCCCGAAGAGGCCACGGATCTGCGCAGCCAGGCGGCGCTCGTCGCGGACGCCCAGCCCGAGGTCGCGGAGGAACTCCAGGCCCGCGCCGAGTCCATCGCGTCGTCGCACGCCGCGGAGCAGAGCTATATGGGCCGCATCGGTCGCGCCGCCCAGCCCGTCTTCGAGCCCCTGGGCTACGACTGGCAGCTCACCATAGGCGTGATGGCCAGCTTCGCGGCCCGCGAGGTCTTCGTCTCCACGATGGCCGTCGTCGTCACGGGCGATGATGACGCCGAGGACCAGTCCGTCCTCAACGCCCTGCGCACCGCGACCCGTTCCGACGGCGTTACGCCCATCTTCACCGCCGCGACGAGTTGGTCGCTGCTCGTCTATTACGTGCTCGCGATGCAATGCCTGCCGACGCTCGCCGTTACCGCGCGCGAAGCCGGCGGCAAGCGCTGGGCCGCCCTTCAGCTCGGCTGGATGATGCTCGTCGCCTACGTCCTCTCCGCCATCACGTATCAGGTCCTCACCGCAGCCGGGGTCGCCTGATGTTCCCCGTCGACGATTGGCAGTTCTGGGTCGTCACCGCCCTCGCCCTCGGCGCCGCGGCCTTCCTCCTGCGCGGCCTGCTCCCCGACCGTCTGCGAAAGAAACGCCGCGGCAATCGGACCAAGCTCACCATCGACGGCAAACCAACCCGTTGACGCGGCGTGTGCCACGGGTTGCTTGCAACCCGTGCTCCCAAGCGATCATCCCTCCATGCCCAAAGCCACCACACCCAAACCCACCCTCCGCCGCCGCGTGACCACCCTCCTCATCGCTCTTTTCGCCCTCTACGCGCTGCTCCTGGTCATTGTGATCGTCGCGCAGAACTGGCTCATCTTCCCCGGCGCCGCCGCCCACTTCGGCACCCCCGCCGTTGCGCCCGATCCCAACGCCACGCCCGCCGTCACGTTCACCCGCCACGCCTCCGACGGCGGCGGCAAGGCCCTCTACTTCCAGGCCGGTGATCCCACCGACACGACGCCGCGGCCCGCCGTCGTCTTCTGGCACGGCAACGGCGAAACCGCCCGGCTGCGCACCGACGTCGCCCAGCGCTACAACGCGCTGGGCATCCACGCCCTGCTCGTCGAATATCCCGGCTACGACGACGCGCCCGGCTCGCCCAGCGAGCGCTCCATCGTCGCCGCGTCGCGCGACTTCATCGGTGAACTCACCCAGCGCCCCGAAGTCGATCCCGACCGGCTCATCTATCACGGCTTTTCGCTCGGAGGCGGCGTCGCCGGGCAGCTCGGCAAGCTCCGCCCGCCCGCCGCTCTCGTCCTCGTGTCGACGTTCACGAGCATCCCCGACGTCGGCCCGCGCTGGCTCGTCCCCTCCTTCGTCTACCGCAGCACGACGGACACCCGCGAGGTGCTCCGCACGTTCGAACGCCCGCTGCTGATCGTTCACGGCGACGCCGACTCGATCATCCCCATCGGCCACGGCCGCAAGCTCGCCGCCGCCGCGCGAGACGCCGAGTTCGTCACCGTCTCCGGCGCGGGCCACAACGACATCGCAACGCACAGCCCGTACGCCCGAGCCATCGCCGACTTCCTCGCCCGCCACGGCTTCACCACGCCGTGACCGACGTCCCCACCAAGCCCTGCGCCGTCTGCGGCCGCACCATCACGTGGCGCAAGAAGTGGGAGCGCGATTGGCCCAACGTTAAGTACTGCTCCAACGCCTGCCGACGCTCTGCCAGCTCCACGGCCCACCAACAACTCGAACGCGCCATCCTCGACCTGCTCTCCCAGCGCGGCCCGGGCAAGTCCATCTGCCCGAGCGAAGCCGCGAAAGCCGTAGGGGGTCCGAGTGATGACGACTGGCGCCCGCTGATGGAGCCGGCCCGCCAAGCCGCGCGTCGACTGGTGCATCAAGGCAAAGTCGAGATCACGCAGAAGAACCGCGTCGTCGACCCGGACACCGCCAAAGGGCCGATCAGGATCCGCCTGAATCCGAACCCTCCGGCTGACCCGGAAAGGGCCTGACCTTCACCTTGCTCCGGTGCTCGCGCGCCCGTTCCCCCTTGGCGGTCTTGCCCTTGAAGTAGTCCTTCTGCCAGTCCCTGGCGGTGCGCCCCGGGTCGGCGTTGAAGCTCGTGCGCGAGCGCGACCACACCTCGTACTCCGCCTTCAGCTCCGGGTTGGCGTCCAGATACTCCACTGCTGGCTCGAAAGTCTCGAGCTCCGCGATGCGATAGGGCAGCAGGTGGCAGATCACCTCGCCCTTGGCGAAGCGCGTGATGCGGTCGGGCTCGGTGAGCTTCCAGTTCATCGTGAAGGTGCTCGCGGCCCAGTCGGTCTCGACGAAGCCGTCGAGCGGTCGCGCGTGCGAGCGCACACCGTTGGTCGGCCCGCGCACCAGCAGGCCGTAGCCGTCCGGCGTGCGGAAGAGCCAGGGGATGCTGAAGGTGATGATGCCCCAGCCGAAGTGCGACGTGATCTGGTTCGCGTACCGCTCGTACCCCGGCGTTACCTGCACCGCGGTGTCCGCCGCGGAGGGCTCGCCATTCCACACCGCCTGAAACGGGGCCGGGCACCGGATCACCCAGCCCGCCTGGTTAGCGATCGTCAGGGGCAGGCAGCGGTAGGCAAAGCCTCCCGTGTCGTCCATCCAGTCCCGCCGCGGTGACGCCGGCTCGAGCGTCCAACCCTCCGTCGGCCCTACCACGTACGCCGTCAGCTTACGCGATGCGTCGCTCATGCCGGCAGTGTACGGATGCCGCCCGGCGCACGAAAAAGGGACCGGCCCGAAGGCCGGTCCCTGAAGGGTCAAGTCGTGCTGTCGAGGAGCGGGTTACTCGGACGTGTAGAGGTTCGTCGCCTCGGTCTCACGCACCGGGGAAGTGAGGTTGTCCGAGGTCAACTCGATCGCGAAGCGGACATCACCCTCTTCATCCGCGCGGACCGTGATCTGGTACTCGATCACTTCCTGCGGCGAGAGGGACGCGAACGGAGCGAACGCGATCGTTTGGCCCCGCACGTTCGCACGCGTCGGGCCGGTCGCGCCGATGTAGGACTGCTGATCCGGGAGCTGGGCGACGATGGTCACGTTCTCGTCGTCGGCCGAGCCCTGATTCGTGACGCGGATAACGTAGGTCGTCTCCGTGCCGATCTCGACCGGGTCCGTCACGTCGACCACCTCAAGGAGGATAGCCGGGATGCCGCGGAACTCGGTCGTGCAGCTCGTGCTGACCGGCTCAGCGCAGAACGAGTTGGCGGTCGCGTTAACCGTGACGGTCGACACACGCGTCGCGGTCAGCACCACCGAGACGGTCTGCGAGCGGCCGGACTCGAGCGTGCCGAGGTTCCAGGTCACGCCGCCGCCGGTCGCCTGACCGTTGCCCGAGGCGCGGACGAACTGGGCGTTGGCCGGGAAGTTGATGGTAACCTGAGCGTCACGGGCGGGGCCGTCGCCGTTGTTGGTGACGACGAACTCCCACTCGGCGTTGCGGTTGAGGAACTGCCGGCTGCGCGAGGTGCACTCGATCTCAAGCTCAGGCGCGATGACGACGGTCATCGGTTCGCCCGACTCGTCCTCGAGCCCGCCCGCACCCATGGCACGCGCGACGCTGCCGAACTCGCCTGTACGCGAGGCTTCGACCGTGACGGTCACGTCGCGGCACTCACCCGCGGCCAGGTCGCCCACGTCAACGCTCACGGTGCTGGACCCGTCGGTGGTGGTGATGCCGGTCGGCAGACGGTCGCTGATCCGGACGTTGGTCGCGACGCCGGTACCGTTGTTACACACCGTGTAGGTGAGCTGGAACGGATCACAACGCAGGGTGCGTTGCGTCGCGGACTTGACAATGTCGAGCTGCGGATCCACGACCTCGCCCACCGCGCACAGCGCGTTGGCGTAGCGCACGGAGACGCAGTTCACGAACTGTCCCGCTCGCTCGGCCCGCGCATCGACGCGGATCACTTCTGTCTCGCCGCCCGCCAGGTCGCCGATCGCCCAGACGGTGTCGCCGGCCTCGTTCGTCGCCGACGGCGACGAGCCGAGGATCTCGAGATTCGACGAACTGTCGAGGATAACGCCCACGTTGGACAGCGCGCCCGAGGTGAGGTTCGTCACGTGATACTCGTAGGCGAACTCCTCGCCCACGCGCACCTGCGCGGGGATCACCGTGTGCAGGAGGAGGACCGAGGTGGCGAGCTCGCCCGTCGGGAAGGCCGCTTCAGAAACGATCTGATTGGCGCCCGCCTGCGGGTAGTAAGCGTTCCCGCGATCGCGGCGCACCGGGCGGGTCCGCTGGCGGTCGCGATCGCCCGCCGCCATGCCGTCGTCCTCACCCGTGAGAGCCGCCGGCTGAGCCGGCTCGCCCACGTTGTCGAAGTCGTCCTGCGCGGTCCGGTCGGCCGCGCGGCTGCGGTTCGAACTCTCGCACGACGCGAGGACCCCCGTCGCGGCGACGCACGTCGCGAGGCATACGCGCCAAATAGTTGTTCGTGTCATCATCTCTGAAGAATCTCCTCGGCGGCGAAAACCTGCGCGCCTGCTATGGGTAGGAAGCACCGCGACTCACGCCGCTCGATCCAAAGCGGCACAAGCGGCAAAGTCAGGCCGGGTCCACCCGGCCAAGTGTTCGTACGCACTATACATACGCGCGACACCCGTTCAAGTGAGACGAAAATCACCCCGACCCCGCTCCCGCGTCGATTCCGAGCGCCCTTTCACGGTCGCGGTACCATCGACCCCGTGAGAGCACTGGTTGTCACAATGGGGTCCGAAGGCGACGCGCGGCCGTTCGTCGGCATCGCCCGCGCCCTCAATCACGCGGGACACCACGCCACGCTGCTCTGCGACCCGCACTACGCCGCCCTCGCCCATGCTCACGGCGTCGAAACCATCGACCTCCCGCTCGACATCCATCCCGACCGCGTCCGTGATCACCCCGGATTGCTCAGCCGATGGCGCGGCCCCGGAGTCATTCTTAATCAACTCATCACCCCAACGCTCCGCGATCTATTCCTGGCGACGGGCGAGGCCATCGAGACGATCGGCCCAAATGTAGTAGTAGCCCACCAGATCGCCATGGCGAGCGTCTGGGCCGCCGAGCAGCGGGGGGTCAAACGTGTCATCGCGTCCACCGCCCCTTCCGCCTGGCCTTCACTCGCCGACCCGAATCGCTACCCAGTCATGCCCGATCGCGATCAGTACCGCATGTGGCTCGTCAAGGCCGGCATGACCACCGCGCGCATGGTGGCGCGCTGGTGCTTCGACGCCACGGCAAATCGGCACCGCGCCGAGGCAAAGCTCCCGCCCCGGCGCGATGCACTCGTCACCTCCGCTTTCGATGCGGATGCGAGCTTGGGGCTGTGGTCACCCCTGTTCAGGGATATCGCTGCCGATGATCCGTTGTCCTGCGACATCTCGGGGTACGTCTATCTCGACGACCCCGATGAGGCGTGGCGCGAGACGCCTCAGGCCGTTCAAGACTTCATCAAGAGTGGCCTGCCGCCCGTCCTCCTCACGCTCGGCTCCACCGCGCGCTACGCGGGGCACGACGTGTACCGCGAAGCGGCGCACGCCTGCGCCGAGTTGGGGCTCCGTGCGCTGATCCTTGCGCCGCCCGACGTCGTGGCGGACGAGGCGTTGCCGGACGGAGCCGCGCGATTCGACGCCGCACCGCACGCAGGCGTCCTGCCGCGCTGCGCCGCGGTGCTGCACCACGGCGGGGCGGGCACCACCGCGGAAACGCTGCGGTCAGGTCGGCCGAGCGTCGTGGTGCCTTTTGCCAATGACATGTTCGACAACGCCCGCCGGGCTCGTCGGCTGGGTGTCTCCGTGACGGTCCCGCGCGGCCGGGCGCGACAACCCCGCCTGGTCGAGGCCTTCGCCCGCGCGCTCGAACTGCGCGACGGCGCACAAGACGTCGCGCGCCAGATCAGCGCCGAGGATTGGGAGCAGAACGTCGTGCACGCGGTCGCGGGGGTGGTGGGGGAGGGAGAGGAAGAAACGCGGTTGGGGGCTGGGTCGGGCGCACCGGTGATGGAGCGCCGGGCGCGAGCCCGGTGATCCTGGACGTGCGCTCGTGGGTGTGATTGCCGAAGAGCACTCACCTGCAGAGCCAGGTCAGTGTCACCCGGGGCACGTGCGCGGGTGCCGGGGCATATGCACGGGTTCCACGGCTTGCTTGCAAGCCGTGCCGGGTCCGGTCCGCTGCGCACACAGGTTGCAGGCAACCCGTGGCACGGAACCGCGCCGTGCTCCACCGGTGGCACGGAGCAGGCTGCTTTATGACGTCGTCTGCGTCGCAACGCGCCCACGCCAACTGCGCTTGCCCATAGCGTGCAGGATGAAGCTGTGCCATTGGATGGCGGTCATCATCAGCACGCCGATCGGGTGCAAGAAGGGCGAGAGTTCGGACTGCTCGAAGCGGAAGGCGAGCGTCATGCGCTGCGACACAGCCAGGACGATGGCCGTAAACGCGGGGAGCACGGCGGCGTCTTCGATCGGGCCGAACTTCCCGGCGATGAGCACGAACCAGGGCAGGACGTGGCCGACGAGGTGGAGCACGGTCATGACGACGAGGAGGATGGGCGAGCCGAGGCCCTCGTATGCGTTCTTCGTGAAACCGCGCCAGACCTGGCTCAGGCCGGCGTACATCCGGCAGGAGGCGAGGTCGGTGCCGTCGATGAGGTCGGTCTTGTAGCCGGCGGCGCGGAGTGTGCGGGGCATCTTGATGCCGTCGTGCATAGAGTTGCGCCAGGCGCCGTGTCCGCCGATGTCGAAGTAGGGCTCGCGCTGGACCATGAGGAACTGTCCGCAGCCGGCGGAAGCGGCGGGGTCCAGCGTCGTGCGCATGCGCGGCATGGGGAGGTAGCTCATCAGGATGAAAAAGATCATCGGCACGACCAGCCGTTCGGAGATCGTGCCGGTGATCTGCTTGGGGAAGAGCGAGACCATTGACGCGTCGAGCCGGTGCGTCTCGGCCAGCGATCGGCGGATCGCGTCCGGCGCGAAACGCACGTCGGCGTCGGTGAAGAGCAACCACTGCCCGGTTGAGGCCTCGGCGGCCCGCTGGCAGGCGTGCTGCTTGCCGACCCAGCCCTCGGGCAGCGGGTGACGCGGCGCGACACGCACGCGCTCGTCCTCGGCCGCCAGCAGCGCGAGGATCGCGGGCGTCGCGTCGGACGACTCGTCGTCGTACACGACGACCTCGATGTTCGCGTAGTCGCCCTCCAGCAGCGAGCGGACGCACGCCTCGATGTTGGCCTCCTCGTCACGCGCGGGGATGCAGATGCTGACCAAGGGCTGGTCGTCGGGTTGGGCGTCGTCCTTGGAGCGGCGCAGGACGTTTAAGTTGACCAGCGTCATGGTCCACGAGAGGGCAGAGATGCCCAGGGCGGCCCACATGAGGATCAGCCAGATGCTCACGGCGTCACTTTCGCTCGGGTGGTGCGTGCGGATTCCAGGTCGGCCTGCCGTCCGGTCAGGCGGAGCCACCATGCGTAGACGGGGTTGGGCCCCGAGGTTCCCTTGGACAGCAGGACCGAGAAAGGCGTGGGGTCGCGGGCGATGGCAAACTCGGCGAGGCGCTTCTGATTCTCGGTCATCGTGGCTGTGATGGCTCGGTGCCAGCCGGTGGTGCTGTCAGGATCGTCGGGCGGGTCCACCCAGGTCATGCGCATGAGCGCTTCGGGCCTCGAGTCGAGCCAGAAGGGAAGCTCGACGGCGATCGAGGCGACCGCGACACCCGAGCGTTCGTGCGTGCGGGCGGCGATGGCCGCGGCGCCGGGCCGGATGCGGATGGGCGTGCGTACGTCGGCGAACTCGCCCTGGGGCGTGAGCCAGAGCGTCGGCCGCTCCTCGCTCGCGAAGAAGTCGCCGATGTACGAGCCCATGCGCCGGAGCGAAGCGGCGTCGTCGGGGTCGATGCCGAACATCCCGACCTTGCGCAGGATCTTGAAGCGGCTGAGCATCTCGTCGTCGATCGGCGCGCGGCCGATGCGGGCGGGGCACCACCGCCGCGCGAGCACCAGGCCGAAGAGTGGGTCCCACCAGCTCTGATGGTTCATGACGACGATGAGGGGGCGTGGCTCGGCGTCGAGCGCCTCGAAGGTGGGCATGGACTCGGTCGCGAGACGCAGGGCGCAGAAGCGCTTGGAGATCAGGCGCGTGACGTACCAGGCGAAGACGCGGGCGATGCGTTCGTCCGGGTCGGCGGGGGTGAAGGTCGCCGTCGCGTCGCGTGTCACCCCGTCACCGCCTCCGGCGTGCGCGCCGCGGCGCGCTTCAGTTCGTGCAGCGGCGAGGCCTCGTCTTCGACGGTCGAGAGGTGCTCGTCGCTGGTGGGCAGGCCCAGGTCCTCGCAGACGCAGCGGGCCGCGGTGACGCCCGACATGAGGACCATCGGCACACCGGGGCCGGGGTTGGCGCTGCCGCCGGCGAAATAGAGGCGCCCGAAGGCGCGGGAGCGGTTGCGTGGCTTGAAGCCCCCCTTGAGGCGGCCGTGGGAGGCGAGGCCGTAGATCGCGCCGCCCTCGGCGTTGTACATGCGGTCGATGTCGTCGGGGGTGAGGTGGTGCTCGACCTCGATGTGGTCCTCGATGTCGGGCATGCGGCCGCAGGTCTTGAGTTTGTCGATGACGGTGGGGCGGTAGCGTTCCATCATGCCACCCTTGCCGAGCCACGCATGGTGCTCGCGCTTGTAGGGGGTGTGGATGAGGACGTAGAGCGCCTCGCAGCCTTCGGGGGCCTGGTCCGGGTCGGTGCGGCTGGGAGCGGCGAGGTAGATGCTCGGATCGCGGGCGGGTTCGCCTCGCTTGTAGATGTCGTTGAACTCCTGTTGCGAGGAGCCGCTGAAGAGGAAGTTGTGGTGGGCGAGGTGGTCGTACTGGCGTCGCAGGCCGAGGTAGAGGACGACGCCGGAGCACGCGGGCTCGTACTTCCTGCCGATGTTCGCCAGTGCGCGGAGGGCGGCGGGCTCGTGGCTGAGGTGATTGCGGTAGGTGCGCTGCACGTCGCAGTTGGAGAGGACGGCGTCGGCCTCGATGCGCTCGCCCGAGTCGAGCACGACGGCGCCGGCCTTGTCGTTCGTGGTTTCGATGCGTTCGACGCCCACGCCGGTGCGCACGTCGGCGCGGTCGGACTCGCGGAGGATGGTCGCGAGCGAGCGGGCGACCATGCGCGTGCCGCCCATGGGGTACCAGCAGCCCTGATCGACCTGGGCGCTGGCGATGAGGGTGAGGATGCTCGGCGCGAGGAAGGGCGAGGAGCCGACGTATTGAAGGAAGTGCTCGACGAGCTGCTGGACGTGGGGTTCGTCGATCCAGCGGTGTGCGGTGGCGCCGACGGTGGAGTGGAGGCGCATGGCCAAGACGTCCGACAGCAGCCCCGGCTCGCGCGGGGGCGGGGAGCGCATGAGGTCGGTCATCGCGCCCAGGTCCTTGAAGAAGAAGACCTTCTCGCTCAGGTTGTACATGCGGCGCGAGTAGTCGATGAAGCGGCGGTAGCCCGCGCCCGGGGCATAGTCGGGGAACTGCTCGTCCAGAGCGCGGGCCATGACTTCAACGTCAGCGCGCAGGTCGAGGGTGGTCTGGTCTTCGTAGAGGCAGCGCCACTGCGGGTCGAGGGGGCGGAGGTCGATCAGCTCGCGCTCGTCGCGGCCGGCGCGGCGGATGATGCCGCGGAGCACCTGCGGGAGCGTGATGATGGTGGGCCCCATGTCGAAGCGGTAGCCCCGGTCTTCAAGAACGTTCATCTTGCCGCCCAGGTGCTCGTTCTTCTCGACGAGGGTGACGCTCAGCCCGGCGGAGAGGAGTTCGACGGCGGAGGAGAGTCCGGCGAGGCCGCCGCCGATGACAACGGCGTGGCGATCGGTGGGGTTGGGAGAGGAAGCGCTCTGGATCATCGGGGCTGGTCCGTTCGTGAGGCGGTGGGCGAGGGTGCGGGAATGGTGGTGTTGTCTGAGGAAGCAGGGGTGGTCGCGGACGGCGTCCGTGTCGCGTTCGCTGAGTTGTCTGAGCCGGAGACGTAGAGGAGGCCCATGAGCGAGCGCAGGCGGCTGGCCTGGTTGGGCGGAGGCGGGCCGACAGGGATGCGGAACCGTCGGGAGGTGGTGGAAACCGTGACCGGGCGCGACAGGGCGCGCAAGCCTTCTTCGCCGCGTGTGTGTCCCCAGCCGCTCTCGCCCTTGCCGCCGAGAGTGCCGGCGGGGTGGCCGGTGGGCAGGAGTGTGTCGTTGATGGTGACGACGCCCGCGAGGAGCCGTGACGCCAGTGCTCGCGCGCGACGGGTGTTGTTGGAGTAGACGCTCGTGGCGAGGTGCTGCGGGCAGGCGTGGTGGATGGCGAGCATCTCGTCGAGCGAGTCGCAGCAGACGACGGCGATGGCGGGGCCGAAGTGATCGCCCGCGACGAGCGGAGCGTCGGCGGGGCAGTCGACGATGGCGAGGGGGCGGAGGGTTCGGCCGTCGTCGCCCGACGGGCGTTCGAGGATGCCCGAGAGCGAGCGGCCGCCGGCCTCGATGCCCGAGACGGCGGCGGCGAAGGTATGCTCCGCGGCTTCGGCGTTGATGAGGCGTCGTGCCGGGGCGCTGGAGACGAGCGGGGCGAGCGCGCGCACGAAGCGGACGTAGGCATCGCGATGGACGAGCGCTCGCCTCGGGGCCATGCAGGTCTGTCCCGCGTTGAGGGCGACCGCGTGCCAGATGCCGCGGGCGGCGAGGGCGGGGTCTGCGTCGTCGAGGACGAGGGCGCTGTCGCGACCGGAGAGTTCGAGCGTGGAGGGGACGAGCCGGGGGGCGAGTGTTTCGGCGATCGCGCGGCCGACGCCCGTGCTTCCGGTGAAGATGACGTGATCGAAGCCTCCGGCGTCTCGGTCGGCGAGCATCTGCCGCCCGGCTTCGCGGGTAGGCTCGGTCCATGTCAGACGATCTCCGCGCGGATCGTCGAGGAGCTCGCGTATGAGCTCGAGGAAGGCGTGCTGGGTCCGCGGGGCGTGCTCGGATGGCTTGACCATCACGCGGTTGCCGCAGACGAGCGCCTGCACGAGCTGCACGCCGAGCAGTTGGAGGGGGTAGTTCCAGGTAGCGATGATGCCGACGCGCCCGAGCGGCACGCGGCGAACGCGGTGCCGCTGACCGATCATCCACAGTGGACGTCCGGCGAGTGATCGCTCCCGGAGCACGCGACGCGCGTGTTTCTCGTGCCACTTGATCGCGGCGAGCAGCGGGAGGACGTCAGCCGCGAGCGCCTCGTCTTCCGGCTTGCCCACTTCGTCCATCATCAGACGAACGAACCGCCCACTCCGGTCGGCCAGCGTGGCGCGCAGCGGGCGCAGGAAAGAGAGGTCGGGCAGAACCCCAACATGGGCAAAGGATTGTGCTAACCCGTTTGTGCGATGCGTCAAGCGTGAAGCTCGTTTCACGAGATCAATGAGAGAAGTGGCCAGACACTACTATACGAACGCCAAGCGGGCCGAGGAATCGCTTGGGGCGTTCCGCTGCCTTCGCATCCGGCGGCGGGTTGGAGGCGAAGCCGACCGCGTTCGTCGATCTTTCACCCCTTCGCCTCCGGGAGAGCCCGCAGAGATGATCGCCAAGCGAGAGCAGAGCGTTGCCGTAGTCGGTGCGGGACCGGGCGGACTCGCGGCGGCGATGTTGCTGGGCGCGAGTGGAGTGCGCGTGACGGTCTACGAAGCGATGGACCGCGTCGGCGGACGAACTTCGCGGATCTCGGTCGGGCCGTACGGGTTCGATCGCGGTCCGACCTTCTTTCTCATGCCGTACGTGCTCGAGGAGATTTTTCGGGCTGCCGGAAGGCGACTGTCGGACTACGCCGATCTGCGCCGACTCGATCCGATGTACCGGCTCGTCATCGGCAATCCCGAACAGAGCGACGAGCCCTGGGTGGTGGACACGACGCAGGATGTCGGCGTGATGTCCGAGCGCATCGCGCGTATCGACGAACGCGACGCGGCGGCGTTCGGCAAGTTCATCCATGACAATCAGGTCAAGCTCGAGGCTGCCGAGCCGATCCTGCGTCGGCCGATCCGGAGCCCGCTCGACTTGGTGCGGGGCGACGCGATGATGGCGGGGCGGCACATCAAGCCGCACCTGTCCGTGCAACAGCTCCTGTCCAAATACTTCCGTCATCCCGCGGTCCGGCTCGCCGTGAGCTTCCAGAGCAAATACCTGGGCATGTCGCCCTACGACTGCCCTTCGCTGTTCACGATCCTGCCGTACATCGAGTACGCCTACGGCGTGTGGCACCCGGTCGGCGGCTGCAACGCGTTGATGGATGCGATGGCGGAAGTGGTTCGAGAGCAGGGTGGCACGATCCGGACGGGCTCGCCCGTTCAGTCCATTGCGTTCTCGGGCAAGCGGGCGACGGGCGTTGTCGTCGATGAGGAGCTCGTCGAGCACGATCACGTTGTGATCAACGCCGACGCGACCTGGGCGATGAAAAAACTCATCCCCGAGCACCTGCGTCCGGCGCACCGCTCGGACAAGAAGCTCGACGCGATGCGCTATTCGTGCTCGACGTACATGATGTATCTGGGTGTGGATGGCGAGGTTGAACTGCCGCACCACACGATCTACGTCTCCGAGCGATACAAGCAGAACCTCGATGACATCTCCACGAACGGGCGGCTGACGGAGGATCCGTCGGCGTATGTGTGCAACCCCTCGCCGCTCGACCCGTCGCTGGCGCCCGAGGGCAAGAGTTCGCTGTACGTGCTGGTGCCCACGCCCAACTGCACGTCGGGAATCGACTGGTCCGCGGAGTCGGCGTCGATGCGCGAGCGAACGCTGGATCAGCTCGAGCGACGCTTCGGCATCGCGGACGTCCGCGATCGCATCGAGGCAGAGCACGTGATCACGCCCGACGACTGGCAGGCGATGAACATCAACCATGGGGCGACGTTCAATCTCGCGCACAACCTCGGCCAGATGCTGCACAAGCGGCCTCACCATCGCCTCGAAGGATTTGACGGCGTGTGGCTCGTGGGCGGCGGGACGCATCCGGGGTCTGGTCTGCCGGTGATCTTCTTGTCTTCGCAGATCACCGCGCGTCTTCTGTGTGAGGAGATGGGCGCTTCGTACGCGGGCGATCGCGCGGTCCCCGAGCCGCCGGAGTCGGGGCCGACCGACCGGTCGCCGATGGCCGCGGTGTGACGCAGGCCTTCAAATGACGCGACCGTCGGCTCGACTTCTTCAACAGTCCAACTCAGAGAACGGGAGACTTAGCAATGGCTCACGGCTTCAAGTGCTTCATCCTCGGCGCGACCGGCGGGATCGGATCCGCCGCCGCTCGCGTGCTGGCCGAACGCGGCGCGACGCTGACGCTCGCCTCACGGGACAAGGACAGGACCGAGGCGCTGGCCTCGGAACTCGGCGCGACGGCTGTACAGTTGGACGGGACCGACGCCGACGCCGTGCAGGCCGCGGTCAAGAACGCCGCGGAGTCGATGGGCGGTCTCGACGGTGCGACCAACATGATCGGTAGCATCCTGCTCAAGCCGGCCCACACCATCAAGCTCGAGGAGTGGCGTGAGCAGCTGACGCTCAACCTCGACACGGCGTTTTACCTGACGCGTGCCGCGGCGCCCATCATGAGCCGGCAGGACACCGGCGGGTCGATCGTGCTGATGACTTCCGCGGTCGCGACGCACGGGTTCCCCGCTCACGAGGCCATTGCCGCGGCGAAGGCGGGTGTGGTCGGACTCGGTAAGTCGGCGGCGGCGTCGTATGCAACGAAGAACGTGCGTGTGAACTGCGTGGGGCCTGGTCTCACCGAAACCAAGCTGACGGAGCAGATCCGCTCCAGCGAGCCTCAGAAAAAGGCCTCGCTGGCGATGCACGCGGACGGGCGGTTCGGCACGCCGGATGATGTTGCGCGGTGCGTCGCCTTCTTCCTCGATCCGGCGAACGCTCATGTGACGGGTCAAGTGTTATGCGTCGACGGCGGGCTGGCCAGCCTGCACGCCAAGTGATACCTCGAATGGAGACGCCGAAATGATGACGAGCCTCTGGATTCCTTTGATCGTGATGGCCGCAACGGCGCAGCCCGAGGCCGGCGGCCGGAGCGCCGACGAGCCGACGACGACCGAGCAACGCGCCCCTGAAGGCGACTGGACCGTCAAGCGAGTGGATGCCGACCCGGACCGGCAACCCAAGCAGCTCGACGACGGCACCTGGCGACTTGGAGAGTTCGTTGTGGAAGCGCCGCTGCCCGAGGGATATCCGGCGCCGACGCCTCCCGGGATGATCGAGCTCAAGAAATACCCGTCCGTGCGACGAGCGGAAGTGAGCGGCCAGGGGAGCAGCCGGACGGCATCATGGCGGGCGTTCAATCCGCTGTTCCGGCACATCCAGTCGCACGACATCGCGATGACAGCACCTGTGGAGATGGACCTGCCGGGCTGGTCCGGTGAGGACGAGCCCAAGGCCTGGACGATGTCGTTCCTCTATCGCACGCCGGAGCTGAACGACACGGGCAAGGAGGGGCCGGTGGTGGTGCGCGACACAGACCCCGTGACCGTGCTTTCGATCGGCACCCGCGGCGCCTACGACGCCGAGGCGATGCGGGATGAGTTGGCGAAGCTGGAACGCTGGCTGGACGAGTCGCAGGAATGGGAAGCAGCCGGCCCGCCGCGCTGGTTCGGGTACAACGGCCCTTCCGTGCCAATGAGCCGCAAGTGGGGCGAGGTGCAGATCCCTATCCGTGCCGCGACCGCGGAGGGCGAGGCGGATGATGCGTCGCAGCCCGCGAATGACGATCAGGTTACGAGCGGCGATGCCGAAGGCGTTGACGCGGAGAAGCGCTGATCGATGCGAACGTCCAACTCGGTCTGCTGCTGGTCCACGTCGCAGCGACGCTGATCATGGTGGGCGTCATCTGGACGATGCAACTCGTCCATTACCCGCTCTTCGCCCGCGTCGGCGAGGCGGGCTACCCGGAGTATCAACGCGAGCACATGCGCCGCATCACGTGGATCGTCGCGCCGGTGATGTTTCTCGAAGCGGGCTCGGCGGCGGCGATCCTCGCGGTCGACCTTGCCGGGGTGACCAACCCGGTCGCGATCATCAACCTCGCGCTGCTCGCGCTCGTGTGGCTGAGCACCTTCGCGGTTCAGGGGCCGACGCACGTACGCCTGAGCCAGCGCTTCGACGCAGCACTCGCCCGCCGGCTCGTGCACACGAACGTGGCCCGGACGGTGCTGTGGTCGCTGCGTGGTCTGCTGGCGTTGGGCATGGTCGCCAGTTTCATGCACGCGGGAACGCCGGAGGTTGCCACGCCGTGAGCAAGTCCCCCGGATCCAAGCTGTCGTCGAACGTGGGCGAGAAGAAGGCCCGTCGCCTGCTGGTGGTCTTCGGCGACCAGCTCACCGCGGACGTCCCGGCGTTCGAGGAGATCGAGCCGGGCGCGGACGTCGTGCTGATGATGGAGGTGGCTGAAGAGGCGACGCACGTGCCGAGCCACCGCCAGCGCACGGTGCTGTTCCTGAGCGCGATGCGCCACTTCGCGCTCGACCTGATGGAAGCGGGCCACCGCGTGCGGTACGTCAAGCTCGACGACCCGCACAACACGCACTCGTTTACCGACGAGGTCGAGCGCGCGGTCGAGATGCTGGGCGTTGAAGAGGTCCACGTCACGCACCCGGGCGAGCATCGCGTGATGACAATGGTCGAGTCGTGGGGCAAGCGATTCGGCGTCGAGGTGAACATCCACGACGATGCGCACTTCCTGACGACGCCCGACGACTTCGACGCCTGGGCCAACGGTAAGAAGCAACTCGTCATGGAGTTCTTCTACCGCCAGCAGCGCAAAGATCTCGACGTGATGACGAAGGGCGGCAAGCCCGAGGGCGGCGAGTGGAACTACGACAAGGAAAACCGCAAGGCGTTCAAGGAGACGCCCCGCCCGGAGAAGCCGTACCAGCCTCGGACCGACGCGGTGACGGCGGAAGTGATCGACCTCGTCAGCCGTCGCTTCCCCGACGCGCCCGGCGAACTGGAGTCTTTCCGCTGGCCCGTCACGCGTGAGCAGGCGCTGCGCGCGCTCGACAAGTTCGTGGAGCAGAGGCTCCACCGTTTCGGGACGTACCAAGACGCGATGTGGACCGAACAGCCGTGGCTGTACCACAGCCACCTGTCGTCGTCGCTCAACCTGAAGCTGCTCAATCCCCGCGAGGTCTATCAGGCGGCGGTCGAAGCGCTGGAGTCCGGCGACGCGCCGATCAACTCCGTCGAAGGATTCGTGCGTCAGATCATCGGCTGGCGCGAGTTCATCCGCGGCGTGTACTGGTACGAGGGCAAGGACTACCCGAAACGCAACGGCCTCGATCAGCACGGCGACCTGCCGGAGTTCTACTGGAACGCCGAGACCGGCATGGCGTGCATGGCCGACAGCCTGGGCTCGGTCGTCGAGCACGCGTACGGGCACCACATCCAGCGCCTGATGGTCACCGGCAACTTCGGGCTCATCGCCGGCGTCCACCCGACGCGTGTGCACGAGTGGTACCTCGGGATGTACATCGACGCGGTGGAGTGGGCGACGGCGCCGAACACCGTGGGCATGGCGATGCACGCCGACCACGCGGTCGTAGGCACCAAGCCCTACTCGGCGAGCGGGAAGTACATCAAGCGGATGAGCAACTACTGCGAGCACTGCCGCTACGACCCCAACAAGCGGACGGGCGAGGACGCGTGCCCGTTCAACACGTTCTACTGGGACTTCCTCATCCGCAACGAAGACCGCTTCAAGGGCAACAACCGCATGGCGATGATCCTCAAGAATGTCGAGCGGATGAACAAGAAGGACAAGACGGAGATCACCGTCGAGGGCCGTCGCCTGCGCAAGGAGTTCGGGGTGGGTGCGGTCAGCCGCTGAACGGATGACGGAAAGGAGTGTGCCATGCGAGCGCTGATGTGGTTCCGCTCGGACCTGCGTGTGCGTGACAACACCGCACTGGCGGCCGCCTGCCGCGCGGCCGACGCCGGGGTCGTCGCGGTCTACGCCGTCTGCCGCGAGCAGTGGAAGGAGCACGACTGGTCGGCGGTGAAGGTCGACTTCATCCTGCGCACGCTGCGAGCGCTGCGCAAGGAGCTTGCGAGCATCAACGTGCCGCTGAAGATCCTCGACAAGCCGAGCTTCGGCGGCCTGGAGCACGAGCTCTTCCGCCTCGCCCAGAGCTGCGACTGCGATGCGCTCTACTTCAACCGCGAGTACGAGGTGAACGAGCGTCGGCGTGACGATGCCGTGATCGAGAAGTTCGAGCGCGAAGGGCTGGGCGTGAAGCACTTCGTGGACCAGACGGTCTTCGAGCCCGGCCACGTGCGCACGAACGAGGGCAAGTTCTACTCGGTCTTCACGCCGTACCGGCGCAAGTGGGAAGAGCATTACAAAGCCGTCGGCGGTTTCGACGTGCAGCGGAAGCCAGCGAAGCAGAAGGACAGCAGCGTCAAGCCCGACGATGTCCCGGGCAAGGTGGAGGGTTTCACGAGCCGGATCGACTCGGATGTGTGGCCCGCTGGCGAGGACGAGGCGGGCAGGGCGCTGGGCCGTTTCATCGACAGCCGCATCGACGACTACGGCTCGGCCCGCGACGATCCGGCGGCCGACGCGACGTCGCACCTGTCGCACTTCCTTGTGGTCGGCGCCGTGTCGCCGAGGCAGTGCTTGAAGGCTGCGGCGGGCGCACACGGGGACACCGTGAGCGTCGACGACACCGGCGCCGGCAGTTGGATGAACGAGATTATCTGGCGCGAGTTCTACAAGCACGTGCTGGTCGGCTGGCCGCGCGTGTCCATGCACAAACCCTTCCGCAAGGAGACCGAGCGTCTCGACTGGCAGACCAACGACGAGCACTTCAAGGCGTGGTGCGAGGGGCGGACGGGTTACCCGATCGTCGACGCCGGAATGCGGCAGCTCAACGCGATCGGCTGGATGCACAACCGCCTGCGCATGATCACCGCCATGTTCATGACCAAGGACCTCTTCCTCGACTGGCGACTCGGCGAACGCTACTTCATGCAGCACCTCATCGACGGCGATCTCGCATCCAACAACGGCGGCTGGCAATGGTCGGCCTCCACAGGCACCGACGCCCAGCCCTACTTCCGCGTCTTCAACCCCATCCGCCAGAGCGAGCGGTACGACCCCGATGGCGACTACATCCGCAAGTGGATCCCCGAGCTCGAAGGCGTCGACGCGAAGACCATCCACGACCCCGAGCGCCTCGCCAAGACCGGCCTGTACACGCGCGGCGAGTACCCGGAGCCGATCGTCGACCGCTCGGGCACCAAAGACCGGGTGGTCAAGGCGTTCAAGGCCCTCAGGAAGTGAGGGTGATACCATGCGGGTCGATCGGCAGGGTGTAGCTCAGCTTGGTAGAGCGCGGTCTTTGGGTGGCCGAGGTCGCTGGTTCGAATCCAGTCACCCTGATTGAGAGGCGGTAGACGGAGAAACAGAGGGAACAGAGACAACGGAGGGAGGCAGGGTTGCACGCTCGAGATTGAGCGTCCTCCGCTCGGCCCGATGCTCTGACTCTTCCACGCGCACTCTCTCTGTTGACTCCGTTCTCTCCGTTGCCCCGTGTACCGGCCTCCCAGCCCCCACGACGGCCCCGCCGGTGCTCTAGCATGGCGTGATGGCACGATCGCAACGCTCTTCTCGCTCCTCCCGACCGTCGCGCGCGCCGATCCCGGACAAGCTGCACGTCCTGCTCGTCGGCGGCGGCGGGCGCGAGCACGCGCTGGCCGATGCGCTCAAGCGCAGTCCGTCGTGCGCCTCGCTCTGGACGACGCACCCAAATAACCCCGGCATCAAGGCGATCGCCCGCCCGATGGATGCGCCGTTTTCGATGAAGGAGCTGTACCGCACGAAGCAGTTCATCGAGCGCGAGGGGATCAACCTGGTGGTCGTCGGCCCCGAGCAGCCCTTGGCGGACGGGATCGTCGACGGGCTGTCGTCGGACACGGTGGCGGTCTTCGGACCCAACCGCGAAGCCGCCCAGATCGAGTCGGACAAGGCGTTCTCCAAGCAGCTCCTGCGGTCGGCGAGCATCCCGACGGCCGAGGCGGTCGTCTGCACGTCGATGAACGAGGCGATGCGGTATCTCGAAGCGCGCGAGGAGCCGCCGGTGGTGAAGGCGGCGGGCCTCGCGGCGGGCAAGGGCGTGTTCGTGCCGGAGACGCTCGACGAGGCGCGCGACGCCGTGCGCGCGATCATAGAAGATAAGCGCTTCGGCGACGCGGGCAACGTCGTCATCCTCGAGGAACGCCTTAAGGGGCCGGAGGTCTCGGTCTTCGCGCTCGTCGACGGGCGAAACATCCTCACCCTCGACGCCTGTCAGGACCACAAGCGCTTGCGCGACGGGAACGAAGGCCCGAACACCGGCGGCATGGGCGCGTTCTGCCCCTCGCCGCTGCTCAAGGGCGTCGAACTCGCGCGCATCGAGCGCGACGTCATCGTGGCGACCGTCGACGCCCTCCGCCGCGAAGGCATCGACTACCGCGGCGTGCTCTACGCCGGGCTCATGCTCACGCACGGCGGCCCGAAGGTGCTCGAGTTCAACGCCCGCTTCGGCGACCCCGAGGCCCAGGTGCTCATGCAGCGCATGAAGGGCGACCTCGCCCGCGTCTGCTACGCGACTGCCGCCGGTGCCCTCGAACAACTCACCGACAACGATTTGAGCGTCGCCGCGAACGCCTCGGTGTGCGTCGTCCTGGCGGCTCCGGGCTACCCCGAGAAGCCGATCACGGGCGGCGTGATCACGGGCGTCGAGGAAGCCGAGGCGGTCCAAGGCGTGAAGGTGTACCACGCGGGCACGGCGCGCGAGGAGGGCGAACTGAAGGTCGCCGGCGGGCGCGTGCTGAACGTGGTCGCCAGCGGTCAGGACCTCGCCGAGGCGAGGGTCCGCGCGTACGACGCGGTGCAGCGGATCACGTTCCGGGGGATGCAGTTGCGGACGGATATTGCGGTGGGGGTGTGAGGGGAACGAGTGGGATCGGAACGAAGGGTGCCACTGACCTGGCTTTGCAGGTCAGTGCTGGTTTTCGAACCGTGGGGCGGCACGGAGCTGGGCATCGTCGTGTTCGGACGGAAACGTTTGCGTGAGGTCGGACGGCTGAGCACTGACCTCGCAGAGCCGAGGTCAGTGGCAGCCGAGGCGACTCGTCACGCCCGCGACAACCGCGCATACTCCAGGATCAGCGTCTTCCGCCCCACGTCCTCGAACTCGATCTTCGCACGGCGGTTCACGCCGAAGCCGTTGACTTCCAGGATGCGGCCCGTGCCGAACTGCGGGTGGCGCACCTCGGTGCCCACGTCGAAGCCGTCGGTCGCGCTTGAACTGGAGCGCGAACGGGCGGTGCGGGCGGCGGCTCGTTTGCGGCGGGCGGCGCGCTCGGAGCCGCCAGTCTGGTCGAAGTCGTAGTCGTCCCACACCCCACCCCCTGCGTCGCCACCGCCGCCATCGGCGAAGGCGTCGGCGGCGGCGTCGGCCTGATCGTCGATGCGGACGCCGTCCTCGGGGAGTTCCTTGAGGAAGCGGCTGGGCATGGTGCGTTCGCGCACGCCTCGATTCGTGCGGTAGCGCGCGGTGGTGATCATCAGGTGCCGCATCGCGCGGGTGATGCCGACGAAGGCGAGGCGGCGTTCTTCCTCGGCGGCGGCGTCGTCTTCGAGCGCGCGGATGCTCGGGAGCAGGCCTTCTTCGAGGCCGATCATCGCGACCGCCGGGAACTCCAGCCCCTTGGCCGCGTGCAGCGTCATCAGCGTGACGGCGCCGCTGGCGGGGTCGACCTGGTCCGCGTCGGCGACGAGGGAGACGCGCTCGAGGTACGCGCGGAGCAGGCCGAGGAGTGGGGGGGTCTGCTGCGGCGGGGGCGTCTCGGTCTCTTCGATGGGCAGCTCGCTGATGTCGAGGTCCAGCGCCCTGGCGAGCGCTTCGCGCCGCTCGCGGAGCTCGTCGAGGTTGGGGCCCATGCCCGGGTCGTCCTCGAGTTCGTAATCGTCCTCGAAGTCGGAGGCCGACGACACCAGCTCGCGCAGGTTGCCGACCTTCTGCTCGTCGTCTTCGCGCTGGCTTTTGGCGGCCTGGGCGACGAAGTGCTTCTCGAGGCCCGACTCGCGCAGCACGCGTTCGACGAGGTCGGCGAGCGAGCCGCTGACCGTCGCGCCCATGAACGTGCCCGAGCCGTTCCACGCGTCGACGAGGTCGACGAACTTCTTGACGGCGTTGGTAGCGGCGGCCGAGCAGCCCGGCACGTCGTCTACACGGCGCATGGCGTCGAAGACGCTCAGGCCGTGCAGGCGCGCGTGCGCCTCGATGCGGTTGTACGTCGTCTTGCCGATCTTGCGCGTGGGCTTGTTCACGATGCGTGCGAGCGAGACTTCGTCGGCGGGGTTGGCGATGACGCGCAGGTACGCGATGAGGTCCTTGACTTCCTCGCGCTGGTAGAAGGCCGTGCCGCGGGCGATGACGTAGGGCACGCCGGCGGCGCGGAGCGTGTCTTCCATCACGCGGGACAGAGCGTTGTTGCGGTAGAAGACCGCCATGTCTTTCCACGCCAGTGGCTCGATCTCTTCGCCCGTAGGCGTCTTGCCGTTCCGCAGGGCTCGGAAGGCGTCGGTGATGAGCTGTGCTTCGTGGTGTTCGTCGAGGCATTGGACGACGGTCGGCAGCTCGCCGCCCTGCGCCGAGGTGAACAGGTCCTTGTGCTTGCGCTTGAGGTTGTTCTGGATGAGCGTGTCGGCGGCGCGGAGGATGGGCGCGGTCGAGCGGAAGTTCTGGCCCAGCGCGATGGTCTGCGCGCCGGAGTAGGTGCCTTCGAAGTCGAGGATGTTGGAGATGTCGGCGCCGCGCCAGCCGTAGATGGACTGGTCCGGATCGCCCACGACGCAGACGTTGGGCTGCTCGCCCTCTTCGGCGCCGACGAGCAGCGTCGAGAGGACGAACTGCACGCGGTTGGTGTCCTGGTATTCGTCGATCATCAGGTAGCGCCAGCGGCCCTGGACCTGGCGCCGCGCTTCCTCGCTCTCGCGCAGGAGGCGGACGGTCAGCAGCAACAGGTCGTCGAAGTCCACGGCGTTGGCGGCGCGCAGGCCGGCCTCGTACCGCTCGTACACCTTGGCGATGGTCTTCTCGAAGAAGTCGCCGGCGGTCTGGCCGAAGGCCGCGGCGTCGAGCAGCGCGTTCTTGGCGTTGGAGATCGTCGAGAGCACGGTGCGCGGCGACCAGTTGCTCGTGCTCAGCTCGAGCTCCTTGAGCACGCGCTTGATCAGCGCCATCTGGTCGGCGGTGTCGTAGATCGTGTAGTCGGGCCTGATCCAGTTGCTCGAACCCGCGAGGAGTTCGGCGTGCCGGCGCAGCAGGCGCGCGCACAGGGCGTGGAAGGTGCTCACCGTCAGGCCGCGCATGAGCCGGTCGGACGCGGGGTGGCTCGTCAGCAGCGTCCCGATGCGTTCGCGCATCTCGCCGGCGGCTTTGTTGGTGAACGTCAGCGCCAGGATCTGCCACGACGGGATGCCCATCGCGATGAGGTGGGCGACGCGGCGCGTGATGACGCGCGTCTTGCCCGACCCCGCGGCCGCGAGCACCAAGAGGGGGCCCTCGGTCGTCGTGACCGCCCGGCGCTGCGGGTCGGTCAGGCCGTCGAGCAGGTGGTCGCCGAAGCGGTCGTCCCCGGCGGTCTCGCCCACCGGCAGAAAGTCGGCCGCACCCTCCGTGGGGGGCGGCGAAGTGGGTGAGGTGGGCGGATCCGGATCGGGGAGGAAGTCGTGGGTCATCGGGTCTGAATGTGTAGGCGAGCGGGCCGCGTGGGGCGTGGTTCGACGGCGGACAGCGGCCGCGATGGCACACCATATCTCGTGCTCGCGAGCCGTCGAGACAGGTTGTCCACGCTATCCGTCGCGTCGTGCACCACGCGCGGCTGACGTGTCCCGCGAGAAACTTGAGGAATGGGGCCGCCGTTTTTGTCCCTGTGACGGGCAAATCGGCTTATTGGACCACTTGGCAACAGCTTGCACCCCGTAAAATGTGGTCGAAGTTTTTGGAAGCACGACAGGTTGTGGTACAGTCTGTTCAGTGACGCATCCGCGGGAGGCAAGTGCCGCGAATATCACCGACGAATACCAGTAGACAGTGAATCAAAAGTGAGACAGGCCGCGATGCGGCAACGAGATCGCTGCGCGCTCCCCAAAACGGGTGCCGGCACTGGCGATTCATCGAGTGAAACGAGAAAACAGTTATGCCCGTCCTCTGCGACACCCAGATCCGCGAACTCATCGGCATCGAGCCTTTCGAGGACGCCGTCAAACGCCCCAACCGCGTGTCCTACGGCGTGTCGTCGTACGGGTACGACGTCCGCGTCGGCGCCCGCTTCAAGATCTTCACCCCCACGCCCCGCGGCGGCGGGCTCGCGATCGTCGACCCCAAGCACTTCGACGACCGCTTCATGGTCGAGGTCGACACCGCGACCGAAGCCACCGACCACGTGCTCATCCCGCCCAACTCCTTCGCGTTGTGCGAGACGGTGGAGGTCTTCTCCATCCCGCGCGACGTGCTGGTGATCTGCGTGGGCAAGAGCACGTACGCGCGGTGCGGGCTGATCGTGAACGTCACGCCGCTGGAGCCCGAGTGGCGCGGCAAGGTGACGCTGGAGATCAGCAACACGACGCCGCTGCCGGCGAAGGTGTACGCCAACGAGGGCATCGCGCAGTTGATCTTCCTGAAGGCCGACCGCGTCTGCGCACAGAGCTACGCGGACAAGGCGGGGAAGTATCAGGACCAGGTTGGGTTGACGATGCCGAAGGTGGATTGAATACCCGTCACTCAATCTTTCGGTGCGGGCAATATGCGGTCCGGAGAAAGGATGTTTTGATGAACGACGAGCTAACGACGTACGCGATTGCGGAGCGCGGTCGGGCACCTTTCTTCGTTCGGGGCTACAGACTCCCTGATCAAGTTACCGGGTACATCGACGGTGCACCAATAACACGTCAAGCGATCAGAGCCGTTCCGCTCGCCAGCTCCAGTCCACAAGCGCGCGTCGAAGTGAGTGTAGAACCACTGTTTCGCGGAGTCTGTGAAGTGCCTGAGCACACTCTGGGGGGCTTTGCATCAGCCTTGGATCGGGCGGCGCGTATTGCTGGAGATCGGCAGATGGTTGTCGACACTGCTTGTATTGATGGACCTCGGTTGAATGATGAGGCGCGAGGAGTCGTCGAGCACGCTCTCGCCGCCTGTCAAGATTGAGATAAGGATAACTTCTGATGGGCTTCCGAGAGTTCCGAGACAGCAACGTCCAAATCATCTCCCTCAGGACCCGCGAGTCGCTCGCTAAGGGCGTCGCGGTCGACCTGCGCGAGGGGGACGGCCAGGGCGGGGACAAGCCGGGGGCCATCGAGGGGTCGATTAAGGCTCCGGGGACGCTCGAGTTCAAGCCGGGCGAGTCGTACGCCGCGGTGCTCAGCGATGGGCGCGAAGTGGCGCTCGACGACGTGAGCGATGACGCCGGCGGCGGGAGCCGGGGCGCTGGGAGTGGGG
>CAYTSW010000007.1:0-50280 GCA_964440605.1 uncultured Phycisphaeraceae bacterium
CGGGAGTGTACCCAGACCACGCGCCCCCTCGTCTATCGCCTCTTGTTCGAACAGTCGGGCCTCGATTTTCAGCTCCGTGCCGTAGCGATCCACCGTGAGCGAAACGACGTCGCCGGCCCGATACCCCCCCAGCAGCCGGAAGAGCTCGTCCACGGTTCGCACCGGGCGGCCCTCCACAGCCCGGATCGTGTCCTTGTACTGGAGCTTGTCGCCGCCGAACCCACCGGCCCCCTCGGGAAAGCTCACGACGGACTGGTGCACCATCGGCCCGCCGGCGTCGTCGCGCAGCGCGATGCCGAGGGTGATGGCGTCATCCTGCCCGATCGCGCCGACGCGTTCCACGTCCAACAGCCAGAGGCGGAACGCCTGATCGAAGTCGCGCACGGTCATCCCGGTCACCCGTTCGAGGGCCGCGAGACCCGACTCGTCCTCGTGAAACCCTTCCACGTAGGCGTCGTACCACGCCTCCAGCTCGCCGCGCTCGTGCAGGAACATCATCACGGCGCGCGCCTGCGCATACGAGGACTGCGAACGCGAGCCGACGAAGTGGCGGCGCTCGAGCCGAACAAAGCGCTCCATCCGCATCACCTGTCCGCGTTCGGCCATGAGCAGGGCGATGTTCGTGCGCCAGCTCGGCAACACCTCGACCGCGTCACCCGCGCCGGATCGCCCCACGTCCTCCAGCAACGATGCGAAGCCCTCCTGAATCCAGATCGGGTGCGTCTGGCCCAGGCGGTTCATCTGCCGCCAGTGCAGCACATGCACGAACTCGTGGCGCAGGCTTGGGCCCAGGTCGCGAGACACCAGCCGCTTCTGGCTCGGCACGTAGAACCCCCCCACCGTCGGGCTCGGCGTCAGGGCGGCGAAGTCCTCGGTGGTCGGGAGCAGGATCTGCACCCAGGGATCGGGCCGCCCCGGCTCCGGCGCGGGCTCGGCGAAGAGACGTCGCCCCCAGGCCGCCACCCTCTCCACCTCGGCCCGCGCGGCCTCAAAGAGCCCCGGCTCCAACGCCGCGAGATACCAGACGCGGAGCTCATCATCTTCAAATGAGTAATACCGCTCCCCGAAGACCTCCGCAGCGGCGATACGCTCGGCCTCGGCGCGTTTGTCGAGGAGCAATGCCCAGTTGTCCACGATCTGCCGGAACTTCGGGTGGGCACGGATGGGATCCAGATTGGGATCGCGCGTCATGTGCGCGAACTCGGTGAAACCCCGCGCGAGCGCATCGAGCAGGGCCTCGACCGCCTCGTCGGCGTCGCCCGCCAGCGCAAGAGCACAAGCGAGGTTGTAGCGGTCGTACGCGGCGTTGGGCCGCATCTCCACGACGCGCCGAGCCAGCTCGACCGCCCGATCGAACTTCTCCTCCACGATCGCGGTTTCAAGCCGGTCCACCAGGGCCTCGGCCTGTCGATCGACGCTCTGCCCGAGCGCCCCGCCGGCGACCAGCAGTCCCAGCACCCATCCCGTCATCATGGCCAGCCGCGCGTTGGTCATCGCACAATCTTCCGCGCGCGGCGCCCCTGAATCGAATAACCGCCCCCGATCAGCACACCGAGCGTCTCGGGATAGAGGCGACACTCGACCTCGAACACGCGTTCGGCCAGGGTTTCCGGCGTGTCGCCGTCCCACACCCGGCACGCCTCCTGCGACAGGATCGGCCCGGTGTCGTACCGGTCATCGCACATGTGCACCGTGGCGCCGGTGACCTTGCACCCATGATCCAGCACCGCGCGGTGCACCCTCAGCCCGTGCATCCCCGCCCCGCCGAACGAAGGCAGCAACGCCGGGTGGATGTTCACCACACGCCCGCGCAGCGCCTCGGGGATGGGCAGCAGACGCAGATACCCCGCGAGCACCACCCACGACGCGTTCGCTTCCTCGACCAGCTCCAGCAGCCGCGACTCGCTCACCAGGCCTCGCTCCACGACGACGTCGTACCCCGCCTCCCGGGCCCAGTCCGCACCCGGGCACTCGCGCGACGCCACGACCAATCGCACCTCGGCGTCGAGTTCGCCCCGGTCGATCGCCTCGTGAAGATTGCGCAGCGTCCGCCCGCCCCCGGACAGCATCGCCGCGATCCGCCGCGACTCCATCACCGCAGCTTCTTCATCGCCTCGTCCTCCGACGAGGTGATCAGGAGCACGCGATCGAGGCGCGAGAGTTTGATCAGGTCATGCAACTCACGCGACAACCCGAAGATCGCCAGCTTGCCGCCCCCCTTCGAGCAGAAGCGCGTGACCGTGATCAGCGTCCCGAGTCCCACCGAGCCCAGCATGGTGACGTTCGAGAAGTCGACCGCGGCTCGGTGCCGGTGCTCGCCCAGCACGTCGGTCAGGTCGTCCTGGATGACACCCGCCTCGCGCTGCGACACGTGCGGGCACGTGATGCGCCCGATCGGGACGCCTTCCCGCACATCGATCCGCATTATCGAGCCCTGATCGCCCATTCGGGAAGACTAACAAGTCGGCTATCGCCTTCCAACTGCGCATACCCTTCCCGGATGGTCGTTCCCCAAAATCCCCGAGCGGCGATTGTGGCTCTGCCCTGGGCGGAGCTGCTGCCGCGCTACGCCGACGGCGTCGAGGCGCTCGATCGTCGTGTGCTCGAACTCGACGACGAACTGGCCGACCTCGCCTTCCGACCCGAGGCGGGCGTCGGTCGGTGGTCCTGCCGCACGCTGATGACCCACCTCGCCGACGCGGAGCTGGTGCTGACCCACCGCATCCGCCGCACCGTCGCGGAGGACCACCCGGTCCTGACCCTGTGGGACCACGAGGCGTTCGCCGACGCGGGCCTCGCGGAAGGCGCCGGGGCCGGGCCCAGGCCCCCGATTGCCGGTTCGGTTGCCGCGATACACACGCTCCGGCTCTGGACGCGCGATTGGCTCGCGACCCTGCCCGAGCCCGTGCGCGATCGGACGTGCCTGCACCCCGAAACGGGCTCGCTCTCAGTCGCGGACCTCGTCGCCCGCACCACCGCCCACCTCGAGCACCACGCGGCGTTCCTCCAGGCCAAGCTCGATCGCCTCATACCGAGAGAGGCGTCGCCATGACCGCCCACGCCCCACTGGAACCGATCTTCGACGATCGGCGGTACCTCATCCCCTTCCGGTCGATCCTCCTGCCGCAGATCTTCACCGACACGCTCGTGATCGGGGGCGGGGCGGCGGGCCTGTCGGCCGCGGAAGCCGCGGCGGATCACGGGGACGTCATCCTCCTGCTCAAGGGCGAGCCGGACCGCTCGAACACCTCCTGGGCGCAGGGCGGCATCGCCGGCGTCCTGGCCGAGGACGACTCCGTGGACGCCCACGTCGCCGACACGCTCGCCGCGGGGGCGGGCCTGTGCGACGAGCCGGTCGTCCGCTCGATCGTCGAGCGCTCGACGGAGGCGCTGCGGCGCGTCTTGGAGATGGGCTTCAAGGCCGACATGGCGGGCGAAGGGCTGCTGGAGCTGGCGCAGGAGGGCGGGCATTCTTTCCGACGCATCATCCACGCCAACGGCGACGCGACGGGGGCCGAGCTCAGCCGCGTCCTGCACGAGCGGGTACGCCAGCTCGAGAACATTCGCGTCTTCGATCGCTGCTTTGCGCTCGACCTGCTGACCCCGAGCGGCACGCCCGGCTCGCCCTGCCTTGGCGCGATCACGCACCACCCCCGCTTCGGGCTCCAGATGATCTGGGCCCGCGCGACCATCATCGCCGCGGGTGGCTCGGGGGCGGTGTGGCGCGAGACCACCAACCCGCCCGAGGCCACTGCCGACGGGATCGCCATGGCGTACCGCGCGGGCGCCGAGGTCGCCGACCTCGCGTTCATGCAGTTCCACCCGACGACGCTCTACATCGCCGGGGCCTCACGGAAGCTGATCTCCGAGGCCGTGCGCGGCGAGGGCGCGCAACTCCTCGACGATCGGGGCTACCGCTTCATGACCGACGTGCACCCCGCCGCGGAACTCGCGCCGCGCGATGTCGTGTCCAGCGCCATCGCCGATCGCCTGGCACGCGACGGCTCGCCGCACGTCTATCTCGATTGCCGAAGCGTCCCCCGTTTCGCCCAGCGCTTTCCCGGGATCACCGCCATGCTCCGCAAGTTCGACCTTGACCCGAAGACCGATCTCATCCCGGTCAACCCTGCGGCCCACTACATGGTGGGCGGCATCCGCACCGACCTCCACGGGCGCACCTGCATCCCGGGGCTGTACGCGGCGGGAGAGGCCGCGTGCACCGGGCTTCACGGCGCCAACCGCCTCGCCAGCAACTCGCTTCTCGAAGCATTGGTCCTGGGCCGGGCCGCCGGCGAGTCTGCGCAGGAGATGCACGGAGGCGATGAGAACGCCTGGAACACCAATGGACGGCACGGGCCGGTGCAGGTCATCTCCGACATCCCCCTCTCCGAGCATGCCGAGTTGGATCTGCCCGACGTCCGTTCCAGCCTCCGATCAGCGATGTGGCGGAACGTCGGCATCCAGCGCACCGGCAACCGCCTCAAAGATGCTCAAGAGATGCTCGGCTTCTGGGCCCGGTACACGCTCGACAAGATCTTCGACGAGCCCGCCGGGTGGGAGGTGCAGAACATGCTGCTCGCCGCCGCCTTGATCGCGCGTTCGGCGCGCTGGCGTGAGGAGTCACGCGGCTGTCACCGTCGCGCCGACTGCGACAGCCTCGCCGAGCGGGCCGAGCACGACGTGTGGCGGCACGGGGATCTCGAACCGCGACGCGTTCCCACCCAGTCGCCCGGACCCTCGCCTGCGCATGCCTGACGCTCTCCGCAATCTGCTGCCCATCGCGGCTGCCTGTCTGGCGGCTCCGCCGCTCGCGGGTTGCGTGGAAGAGCGGATCGTGGCAGTGCGTGGCGGGCTCGCGTCCATCCCGGGGGCCGAGGGCTACAAGGCCGAACTCGCGCAGCGTCCGACGACCGCCGACACCTTCGAGAGCACGCTTGAGCGTTACCACCCGCTCGGCAAGGACTACGAGCCCATCGAGGACGAGCCGCTGCGCTACCGCTCGATCTACGACGACTCGGACGTCGTTCTGCTCGCCCGCTCGCCGCAACACCTGATCTACCACCTCGCCGAGACGCTGCGGCGGGAGGAAAAGGACTTGCTCTTCGAGCAGGTGATCGCAGACGCGGCCAAGCTCAACTACCACCACGCCTGGAAGGAACCACGGGAAGCCGCCGACTACCTGCTCGAGAATCGCGAGCAGGTCATCGCCCTGCTTTCGTTCATGCCGGCTGCGCAGTATTCGCCCGGCGTGCGCATGAAGAAGATCGGCCCCAAGAGCTTCCGCCTCACACCGAGCATCGCACGCGAAGACCTCAGCCTGCGCTTCGGCACGCTCGACCTGATCATCGAGGAGGGGAACTTCCGGCTTCTGATGATCGAGTGAGGAAGGCAGGTACACGGAGCAACGGAGTGGCCGGGGGAAACGGAGAGAGACAGGGAGGGGAGGGTAAAACCGCGCCGAAGAAGGCGAGTGACACCTCTGGGTGCCACTGACCTCGGCTTTGTGAGGTCAGTGCCTGGCGTAAGTGAGCGGAAGGGTCAGCGGGCTCGCGCCCGGTGCTCAATCGTCATGGCACTTCCTGCATATTGCCCGCTCGCTCTTTGAGTCGCTCAGTCCAGACAATCGGTGCGTCCAAACTCCGCTCCGAAGGCGCCGAAGTCGGCGCCGTCGATCTGGCCATCGTTGTTGCTGTCGGCCTGCGCGAGGTAGCTGGCGTCGCCGGCGACCGAGCCGAAGGCCGCGCCGAAGGTGCCGAAATCAGCGCCGTCGACCTGGCCGTCGTTGTTGAAGTCGAAGGTGCAGGCGTTGTCGGCGTTGACGCACTGAATCGAGAGTTCGAGGGTCGCGGTGTTGCCCATCCCGAAGATGTTTTCCTTGGTGTAGAAGGCGGCGAAGGAGCCGGTCATGCCGGCGAAGGTTGCGGGCTGAAGCGAGGTGACCATGACGCGCAGCTCACCGCCGGCGATCGCGTCCTTGAGGTAGCCCTGGATCGCCGGGTCGGCGACGTCGAGCGTGAACGCCATCTGCGTCTCGAAGGGCACGAGATCGCCCGGCGTCACGTCCGTCCGGCCTACCGCCCAGGGGTTGACCTCGAAGGTCGACGTCGGCGCCTGACCGTTGGGGTCGCCGGCGATGTTGTTCGAGACGTCCCGGGCCACGCCCATGGCGTCGAAGTCGACGGGGAAGACGTTCCGCTGCCCGCGCTGGACCGGGCCGTAGGGCGAGTTCTCCTGGAAGGACGCGGCATCGAAGCCGTTGCGGTAGTCGACGCCGAAGAGCGTGACCGGGCGGCCGGGGTCGCTGTCGGCGACGAAGTCCGGATCTGAAGGCATCACGTATGAGAACGCCGTGTCGTACGTTGGGTCGTAGACGAACTGCAGGTCACTCACGACCGTCAGCGTCACCTCGGCGAGGGTCACCTCGAAGTCCTCGGGGCACGGCTCGGCCGGGATCATCGGCGTGAGGTCCCATCCGATCAGCAACTGGCCGTCGCGGTCGTCGAAGGTGAAGCCCTGGATCTCGCCGGCGTCGACGGCTCCGAACGTGGAAGCGGCGTTGCGGCCGCCGGGCACGGAGTTGAACGGGTAATTCCACCGATCGAGCGAAGGCACGGGGAAGGCGACGAGGTTGGACCCGGCCAGGGCGGCGGAGCCACCGGTCAGGATGCCGGCGAGGATGGTGATGATTGGGGTGGGATGCATGGATGCTCCTTGTGGCCAACTGGCCAACATCCCCTGTTTTGGGAGGCGCCGCGGCGCTACGCAATGAACGGCGGAGGTATCCCGAGATCAGGGTGGTGAAAAAGCGGTAAAACGGGCGTGACTTTTTGCCCCGGACTCCGCCAGTGATTGCAATTGAGACTCTGTCTCAACACTATACTCTCGCGCTTCCGGAGCCAGCAACTCGCTTCATCTTGATATTGCTCTTCTCTCCGCTGAGTCCTACTGGGCCGCTTCGCAGCTCAGGACCGTGGGTCGCCCGTCGTCACCAGCCCAGGCAAGGATGTTTGTGCCGATGTTCATGCACAGGTTCACCCGGACTGAAACCCTCGCTTTCCCTACGCCGAAGACCATGGCGATGCGCAAAGGCTTCACGCTCGTTGAACTGCTGGTGGTCATCGCCATCGTCGCGTTGCTCGTCGGCCTGCTGCTGCCCGCCCTCGCCCACGCGCGGAAGTGCGCCCTGTTTGCAGGGGAGCTGAGTGCGGGGCGGCAAATGATGGCCGGCTACCTGATGTACTCCAAGGACGCGTCCGAGCGGCTGATGCCGGGCTACGCCTCGGCTCAGATGGTCGCCCGCGGGGACGTGATCGCCTTGGATGACAAGGGGCGGAATCTGAAGAACGTCGAGGGCGTGCCGACGGCGGCGGTGCAGCGGTACCCGTGGCGTCTGCTGCCGTACCTCGACTACACGCTCGCCGGGCTGTATCGGGACGAGGAGAAGATTCGCTCGTTCTACAACGAAGGCGAGTACGCCTACTCGGTGTCGGTCGCGCCGCGCATGGGGCTGAATCAAGGGTTCATGGGCGGGAGCGCCGACTCCAGCGATCCGATGGGCTTCGCCTTCGGGCCGCAGGAACAGCAGGCGAACTCGTCGTGGGGCCGCGGTTGGTACGCCAAGTTCACAACGGACGTGCGCACACCTTCGAAGCAGATCGTCTTCGCGCAGGCGACGGGCGAGGACCCCACCGGGACCGGGCAGACGGCGGTGGACGGGCCGCAGCTCGACGGCTACTTCCGGGTCACGGCGCCGTACGCGCTCGACCGCCTTTGGCCTGACCAGCCGCCGGTGGACGTCGCCGAGAACCCTTCGGCGTACGGCCAGATCGACTACCGATGGCTGAACCAGGCGGCGGTGGCGCACCTCGACGGGCACGCGGAGGGGCTGGACTTCTGGGAACTCCAGGACATGCGGCGGTGGACGTCGCGGGCCTCGCGACCCGAGTGGACGCTCGGCTCAGACTGAGACCATTGCCTCTCGCCCCGTATCGGGCGAGGGGCTCGTCGGCAACCCTGATTTCCATCGCGAATGAACACGTGCGTGGGCGGTGCGGAGCGAACACGGTCCTCTATACTCGCCGCTTCGCGGAGCCGCGTGGCGTCGCGAGGTAAACCGCTTCACCAAAGCGATTGCACTTCCTTCTGACTCCTGCACGGTTGGGGCTCCGACATGGCCAAGCGTTCGACGTCCGCTCGTTCTTCGCATCGCAAGAAGGTTGCTTCCAAGGGTCGCCCGCGGTCCGGCTCGACGCGCGCGTCGGCGCGGGGCGGCACCGTGCTCAAGCGCGCCGAAGCGCTGGCGCACAACCTCTGGTGGACGTGGAACCCCGTCGCCAAGCGGCTCTTCGAGTCGCTCGACCCGGCGCTGTGGCGGGCGCACCACCACAACCCGATCACGGTGCTGCGCGACTTGCCCGAGACCCGGCGTCAGACGCTCGAACAGGACGAACGCTTCGCGGCTCACCTCGAGCAGGCCGAGGCCGGCCTGAAGGACTATCTCAAGGCCAAGCCCTGGTTCGACCGCACGGCGAGCGGTAAGCACAAGAAGATGCGCGTCGCGTACTACTGCATGGAGTACGGGCTGCACGAGTCGCTGCCGCTGTACTCGGGTGGGCTGGGCGTGCTGGCGTCGGACCACCTCAAGAGCGCTTCGGATCTTGGCATCCCGCTCATCGCGATCGGCATCCTGTGGCGGTACGGGTACTACCGCCAGGAGATCGTGCCGGACAACGGCGTGCGCGTGCTCTACCCGCGGTACGAGTTTGGCGACCTGCCGGTGGAGGACACGGGCAAGGAGATCAACGTCCCCATCGGGCGGGCGACCGTCCGGGCAAAGATCTGGAAGCTGCAGGTCGGCCGCGTGCCGCTCTACCTGCTCGACTGCGACGTGCCCGAGAACAAGCCGGCGGATCGCAAGCTGACGCACAACCTCTACGGCGGCGACAACGAGCACCGCATCCGCCAAGAAGTTTTGCTGGGCGTGGGCGGGATGATGGCGCTTGATGCTCTGAAGGAAGACGTGACGGTGCATCACCTCAACGAAGGCCACGCGGCCTTCGCGGGGCTGGAGCGCGTGCGCCGGCTGGTGGAGGCGGGCCACGACTTCGAGGACGCCGTTCAGGAGGTGCGCAAGGGATCGGTGTTCACCACGCACACGCCGGTGCCGGCGGGCAACGATCGCTTCGACGTGCCGATGTTCTCCAAGTACATGGCTGGCTACGCGCGAGCGATGGGCATCCCCAAGAAGCAACTGCTCGCGTTGGGGCGTGAGGACGAAAGCGATGCCAACGAGTCGTTCTGCATGACCGTGCTGGCGTTGAAGCTGGCCGAGCACTGCAACGGCGTTGCGGAGTTGCACGGCGACACGAGCCGGAAGATGTGGATGCGTGTCTTCGACGCGAAGACGCCCAACGACGTGCCGATCGGGCACGTGACGAACGGGATCCACCCGGAGACGTGGATCGCCGACGAGGCGAGGCCCTTCTACGACAAGCACCTCAAGCCCAAGTGGATCGGGGCGGGGCCTGATGACGACTGGTGGGCCAAGGCACCGAAGGTGAACCCCGAAGCGCTGTGGGACCTGCGGCAGTTGCTCCGCCGCAAGCTCATCGGCGAGCTGCGCACGAAGCTGCGCGACCAGCTCGTGTATCACAGTGCGGACCAGGAGTTCGTCAACGAGCTGTACGCGACGCTGAATGAGGACGCGCTGACCATCGGCTTTGCGCGCCGGTTCGCGACGTACAAGCGGGCGCCCCTGATCTTCAAGGACCAGAAGCGCCTGGCCAAGATCATGAGCGACGCGAAGCGTCCGGTGCAGCTCATCTTCGCGGGCAAGGCTCACCCGGCGGACGCCGAGGGCAACGCCTTCGTGCAGCAGGTCACCGAGTTCACGCGCAAGGGCCCCTTCCGCGGGCGCGTGTTCATCCTTCAGAACTACGACACGGCGATCGGGCGGCTCCTGACCCAGGGCTGCGACCTGTGGCTGAACAACCCCATCCGCCCGATGGAAGCCTCGGGTACGAGCGGCATGAAGCCCTGCCTCAATGGCGGGCTCAACTGCTCCATCCTCGACGGGTGGTGGCCCGAGGGGTACAACGGCAAGAACGGCTGGGCGATCGGCGACGGCACCGAGCAGCCCTCACGCGCGAAGCAGGACAAGTACGACGCCGAGGAGATCTACCGCTTGCTCGAGCAGGAGATCGTGCCAGCGTTCTACGAGCGCTCCGCCGCGGGCGTGCCGCGCGAGTGGGTGAAGCGGGCCGCCGAGGCGATGCGCTCGTGCTGCGGGAAGTTTTCGACGCACCGGATGCTGGCGGACTACTGCGAGGGGTACTACCTCCCAGCGCACGGTGGGTGATCGTCGCGCCCGAGCCGCGTGCCAACCGTCGCCGTGCGTCCCAGGCTCGGCAGGTAGAATAAGGACGTGAGTATGTCGACCCAGCCGGAGGGAACGCGCGGGGCGGGGGGAGCGGACCGTCCAGCGGTGACGCTCAAGACGCTGCGTCGCATGGCGAGCGATGGCGAGCCGTTCGCCTGCCTGACGTGCTACGACGCAACGACGGCGCGGTGGCTGGAGGCGGGCGGCGTGCACGTGCTGCTCGTCGGTGACACGGCGGCAGAGGTGGTGCTGGGCTTCCCGAGCACGGTGCACATGCCGCTTGACGTAGCGCTGGCGTTGACCGCCGGCGTGAAGCGTGGCGCGCCGAACACGGTTGTCATGGGCGACATGCCCTTCATGAGCTATCAGGCCGATGAAGCCCAAGCCGTGCGCAACGCGGGGCGCTTCCTGACCGAGGGCTTGGCGGACGTGGTGAAGCTGGAGGCCGACGCGAGCTTCGCGGGGGTCGTCGCGAAGATGGCCCGGGCGGGCATCCCGGTGTGCGGGCACGTGGGGAGTCGCCCGCAGTCGGTGGCGATGACGGGCGGGTACACCTCACGCGGAAAGACCGCCGAGGACGCGCGGGCGATCGTGGACGATGCGGTCGCCCTCGAACGTTCGGGGTGCGTCATGCTGCTCGTGGAAGCAGTGCCGGAAGAGGTGACAAAGCTGATCGTGGAGCGGACGAGCGTGCCGCTGATCGGGATCGGTGCGGGTACTGCGTGCCACGGGCAGATTCTCGTTCTGCAGGACCTCATCGGAATGACGCACTGGCAGCCCGGGTTCGCCCAGCCGGTGGCGTCGATCGGTCCGGAGATCCAGCGAGCCGGGGAGGCGTGGGTGGAACGCGTGTCGCGGAGCCAGGTGACGGATCATCGGTACGTCATGAAGCGTGGCGAGGCGGTGAAGCTGAGCGGGCTGACCGACGAAGAGCGTTCTCGGAAGCCGTCCGGCTGAGGCGGTTCGACGTGTGAACTTTCAGAAACGGGCGCGAGCCCGTCGGCCAAGGAGGCCCGGATGCGTCGCTTTTACACCTTCGGCCCTGCATTGCTCGTGCTGCTGGCGGTGACGCTGGCGTTGTTCGCCGCTCCCGCGGCGGTGCGGAAGGTGCAGTTTGCGCGCATCTCGGCGCAGGTCACGCAAGCCCAGGCGATCCTCGAGCGCGGGTCGATCCTCGAACAGATCAACCAGCAGACGACCGCGATCTCCGAAGCGGTGCTGCCGAGCGTGGTGCATCTGGAGGTGCAGTTCAGGCCGTCGTCGGAATCCGGGATCCGGCGTCCGCGCTTCAGCTCGGGGAGCGGGTGGGTGTGGAGCGAAGACGGGTACATCGTGACCAACTCGCATGTCGTGAGCGGCGCGTCGCGGATCACCGCGGAGCTCTTTGACGGGCGTGTGGAGCGTGCGACGCTGGTGGGGACGGACCCGCAGACGGACATCGCTGTGCTCCGCGTCGACGAAGGCGTCGGGCTGATCCCGCTGGAGCGTGCGACGGACGAGGTGTTGCAGATCGGCGAACAGGTCTTCGCCTTCGGCTCGCCCTTCAGCATCAAGTTCTCGATGAGCCGCGGCATCGTCTCGGGTCTGGGGCGGAGCGAGGCGGCGAACTTCCTCAACATGATCGGCGGCTACACCAACTTCATCCAGACGGACGCCGCGATGAACCCGGGCAACTCCGGCGGCCCGCTGGTGGACGTGAACGGTCGGCTGGTGGGGATGAGCGCGGCGATCGCGAACAACGTTTCGGACGGGCCGGGCCCACAGCTCCAAGGCCAGTCGGCCGGGATCGGCTTCGCCATTCCGCTGGAGACGATCGAAGCGGTGGTCACGCAGTTGGTGGACGCAGAAATCGTGCTGCGGGGGTACCTGGGCATCAACCTCAACACGCGCGCCGAGCCACGAGAGTACGGGTTCGAGGGGCGTGGCGTCATCGTCGGCGGGATTCCGGAAGGGCAGCCGGCGGATAAGGCGGGGCTGAGGTTCGGAGACGTGATCTACGAGATCGACGGCGTGGAGATCACCGCGGTGGACGTGCTGCGCAGTGTGGTGAGCGTCCGGCGTCCCGGTGACCGGGTCGAGGTGCTGTATTGGAGGCCGGACGACGACGGCGGCGGCTCGTACGAGCAGACCGTCGTGCAGCTCGGCGCGGCGTACAGCCTCGGTCGCGGGTTGGCGTACGTGCCCAACAGCGAAGAGATGTCGGCGATGGAGATCCGTCGCTGGATCGAGCGCAACGGCGCCGCGGAGTGAATCGGACGTTCGTCCTCACTCGATCGCGGTGATGCGCACGACGACGGGGGTCTCGGCTTCGGGCACCGCGAGCGGGTCGGCGATCCACTGAAGATCGCCGCTGGCTTCGTCGTGCTCGATGATCGTTGGCCAGGAGATCGTTTCCGAGCCGAAGGAGGCCAGGCCGACAACGGTGCCGGCGGCGTCGCCCTCGTAGAACGAGAAGTTGTCCGCGATGACGCGTCGCGAGCCGGCAAAGACGAAGTCTCTCTCTTCGAGGTCGGGCCCGTCGGGACGGCGGGGCTTGGTCCACTCGGCGGGGTGGACCCACGTCGAAGAACCCTCGGGGCGGAACCGCACGCGGACCGTGGGCCCGGACGGCTGGACCTCTCCTCGGTCGTTCCAGAACGCGGGGCGGCCCGGCTCGAGCGCGATGAGCAGCAAGGCGGCGTGCACATGCGCGGCTTCGGCGCGACTGACGACAAGCGACTCATGCTCCTTCGTGTGCGGCCGGCAGACGAACTGCTCGAGGTAGAAAATCTCGCCCTCGTAGCCCGAGCGGATGAGCGGGGAGACGAACGTGTCGAACTCGACGGCTCGCGCGCTGGTGTTGACGCGAACGTGCGGGAACGCCTCGACCCAGTCGGAGGTCGGCCTCTCGGCCTGCGTGTCGTCTTCGGGCGCGGGCATTGGTCGCGTGTCGGGCGGAGCGTCGCCCGATTCGCCCGCATCAGCGACCGCCGGCTCGCGTTGGGGATCGGCTGCGGAATCCGGATCCACTTCGCCGCGGGCGTCGCGGTCCTCCATCTCGGCGGGGCTGTAGGGTCCGATGTCGGCGGGGCCCCACTTGCAGCCGGCACCGGCGAGCAGGACGATGGCGGACGCGATGAGAACAAACGCGTGAGCGGGCGGCTTCAACATGGGCGCATGATAGAAGCGCCGGCGGCGACTGCCGATCCGGAAAGGCCCGGGGTGGGCGACAGCGGAGCGCCTGAGTTACTGGATGGTCTTGAGGCCTTCGACGTGCTTGAGACCGCGGCGGCGGTTGCGGAGGCGGCGGCTGCGGCCCTGGCGCTCGCGCAGGAAGTAGAGCTTGGCGCGGCGGGCGTCGGCCCGGCGCACGACCTCATACTTTGCGATCTTCGGTGAGTGCAGCGGGAAGATGCGCTCGACGCCCTCGTCGTTCACGATGCGCCGGACGGTGATCATCGTGTTCGTGCCTCGCCCGCGCTTGGCGATGTACACGCCCTGGAAGACCTGGATGCGTTCCTTGTCGCCCTCGATGATGCGGCAGTGGACATTGATCGTGTCGCCGATGTCCATGCGCGGCAGGTCGGCCTTGAGCTGTTCCTGATCGAGGGAGTCGATGATCTGCTGGGCGTTCATGGTGGTCACCGGTAGAGGGCTCGGGGTCTTTCGTGGGTGGTGATCTTCGCGTGTTGAGGCCAAAAGTCCAGTCAGCGGGCCGATTTCAGGCGGTCTCGGGGGGGTGAGACTCGTCCGGCGGAGGCGTGAGCAGGTCTGGCCGGCGCTGGCGGGTGCGTTCGAGGCGTTGCTGGTGACGCCAGGCGTCGACCTTGCCGTGATCGCCGCTGAGGAGGATGTCGGGCACTTCGACGCCGTCCCAGGTGCGGGGGCGGGTGTAGTGCGGGCAGTCGAGGAGGGGTCGGTCGTCGTCGGTGCGGGTGGAGAAGCTGTCCTCGGTCGCGGAGTCGGCATGGCCCAGGGCGCCGGGGAGGAGGCGGGCGACCGCGTCGACGAGGAGCATGGCGGGCAGCTCGCCGCCGCTGAGGACGTAGTCGCCCACGCTAATCTCCAAGGGGTCGAGCTTCTGGATGACGCGTTCGTCGATGCCCTCGTAGTGACCCGCGATGAGCAGGAGGCGGGGCCGGGTCGCGAGGTCTTCGACGAGGCGCTGGTCGAGCCGGCGGCCTTGTGGAGAAAGAAGGATGCGGGTGGTGGGGCGCGGATCCTGCGCTTCAGCGTGCTGGACCGCGTCCCAGAGGGGCTGGCACATCATGACCATGCCGGGCCCGCCGCCGAAGGGGCGGTCGTCAACCTTGTTGTGCTTGTTGTTTGCGAACTCGCGGATGTCGGTGGTTTGCCACTCGACGAGGCCAGCGTCGCGAGCGCGGGCGGGGATGCTGACGCCGAGGGCCGGCTCGAACATCTCGGGGAAGATGGTGAGGATGTCGATGCGGAGGGGCGTCATGGGCGTGGGAGGTGGGGCTGACGCCGGGCGTTCCGCTCGTCCCCGGGCGTCCGCCCAGGGTTCCATGTGGCCGGAGACTGGAGGCTGCTCAGCCTTGGGACTTTTCTTCGCCCTCGGCGGCGGCGGCTTCGGCGGCCTTGGCTTCGGCCTCTTCAGCGGCCTTGGCGGCGGCCTCCTCGGCGGCCTTGCGATCGGCTTCTTCCCGCATCTTCTTCTGCTTGCGGGCCACACGGCCGGCGCGTTCGGCCTTCCAGGCTTCGGCGTCGATGACGCCGTGCTTGGCGAGCAGGTCGTTCACGGTGTCGGACGCCTGGGCGCCGCTTTCGAGCCAGTGCTTGATGCGATCGACCTTGAGCTCGATCTGCCGCTGCACGTCCGTCTCGACGGGGTTGTACCAGCCCAGGTTTTCGAGCACCTTGCCGTCGCGCTTCTCGCGCTTCTCGATGGCGTTGATGCGGTAGAAGGGGCGGTGTGTGCGACCCATGCGCTTGAGGCGGATGCGAACCATGCTGCGGTCTCGTCGAGGCGGCCGGGGTGAGCGGCCTGGAACAGTCGGAAGAGGCGGGAACACTCACCGGACGACGCGCCCGGCGGGAGAATCGAGGCTGGGCTGTCGCGGCGATCGGGCGACGGTCACCGGACCTCCTGAGCGGGCGGGTGTGGTGAACGAGCGCTTTGGATCGACCGCACGTGCGCCCGCGTGGTGCGGGCCATTCCCCGCGGTGCGGAGCCGAGCATCGTAAACCCGCCGGTCGGCCCGGACAACCCCGGCCCCCTAGGGTTTGGCATGCCCGAGGCCACCGCCACACCTGTACCCATCGCGTACACCGTGACCGCCGCGCTGCCCGACGAGCAGACGGCCCGCCGATTCGTGGACTGGTTGGCGGGCGGGCACGTGCAGGCGGTGATCGAGGGCGGGGCGGACGCTGCGGACATCGTCGAAGTGGCTCCCTCGGAGGGCCAGAAGGGGCGCACGGTAGAGGTGCGTTACCGGTTCCCCACCCAGCAGGCGTTGGAGAGGTACGACCGCGAGTTGGCGCCGGCTCTTCGGGCCGAGGGGCGTGAGAAGTTCGGGCCGGACACGGGCGTCACGATGTCGCGGTCGGTGGGGACGATCCGATCGATCACGAAGCAGGACGCGGTGGGTCGAGAGGACGGGGCTCCATGAGCGATCGCATCGGGCCCCATGTGGGAACAGGCGGCGGCCCCGGATCGGGAGGCGCAAGCCAGCCGTTCGGGCCGGACTACACGCCCTACGAGGCCATCGGCGGCGCTGAGCGGGTGAGGGCGCTGGTCGATCGCTTTTACGACCGCGTCCGAGACGACTCGCCGGTGATGGCGCAGATGCACCCGGCTGACCTGACGGAGTCGCGGGAAAAGCTGTACGAGTTTCTGTCGGGCTGGCTGGGCGGGCCGCAGTTGTACATGCAGAAGCGCGGTCACCCGCGGCTGCGGATGCGCCACGCGCCCTTCCCGGTGGACGAGGCGGCGGTGAAGGAGTGGCTGCGGTGCATGTGGGGAGCGATGGACGATTTGGGGATCGAGGGGGAGCTGCGAGCCTTTCTGGAGCAGCGGTTCACGCACACGGCGTGGTTCATGCAGAACCGGTAGCCGAACCGGACGTGATTTCGAGCGTCTGTGCAGGCGTGGGTATGTGAAGGAGCGGGCCGATGATGCGGACGGCGATGATGATGCTGGCGGCGGTTGGCGCGTTGGCGATGCTGGTGGGGGTGCATGCGGCGCGGGGGCAGGTGACGGGGCAAGCGACAACGCGTGGGCCGGGGGCCTTGGGGGTGGTTCAGCGCGTGGAGGACACCGCGCGGCGGTGGACGGTGCGATTCCAGGTGCAGCTCTTCGGCGCGCAGCCGCGGGCGCTGCTGCCCCAGGATGTCGTGCCGACGGGACCGCTTAAGTTCGAGAAGGTGCTGTTCACGTTCCCGCTGATCGGCGACACGGGGCTGAGCATCTCGTACGAGGATCGGGCGTCGGGCAAGCTGATCGTCAATGCCCGGACGAATCCTCCGGCCGACGCTTCGGCCCGGGTCGCGGTGGGGTACCAGGGGCCGACGTCGCTGCTGGTGCTGGAAGCGGCGGACATCGTGGCGACGAACATGCGCGCCGAGTGGGAGGTGTACGCGAAGTCGTGGCAGATCACGATCAATGAATCGCGGGCGCGGGAGATCGCCTGGCCAGACGATCCGTGGAGGCCGGAGATCGCGGCGCTGCTCGAGCCGCAGCTCTTCGTGGATCCGGAGCACCCGGCGATTCAACGACTCGTGCGCGAGTGGACGAACGGGCGTCCGAAAACGGTGCCTCCCTACACGCTGGCGAAGGTTCTGTGCGGCAAGGTGGTGGAGCACGTTCGGCTGACGCAGGGCGAGATCGAGTCTGCGGGGCGCTCGCCCTTGGCGCTGGACATCGGGCAGCGGGTGGTCGTCGAGGGGTTGAACGTGAACGGGTCGGTGTTCGCTGCGGAGCGGCGGACGGTGTCGCGCTTCGACTACGCGTGTCTGTTGACGGCGGTATACCGGGCGGCGGGGCTGCCCGCGCGGCTGGTGATCGCGGTGGATCAGCAGAAGGCGACGCGCGAGGCGTTGGTGCCGGCGCTGCGGTCGTACGTGGAGTTCTACCTGCTGGACGAGGCGACGGGGCGGCACGAGTGGGTGCCGGTGGACCCGTATCTTCAGAGCCAGTTCAGTAATCGTGCGCCGCCGCTGGACCAGCGGTGGCAGCACTTCGGGCACTTCGAGGATGGCGAGTTCGTGGTGCCGATCGCGCATCACTGGCACCCCCCCACTGTTGTCTTGAACGCGGGGCCGCCGGCGGTGTGGGGATTTTTGCCGGAGCCGGTGGTGGGCGTTCTGGACTCGAACCTGAACATCGACGTGTTCGAGACGCCGCTTCGAGGCGACACGCCGGCGCGTTGGCGATAACGCGTTGCAGGCACGAACGCTCGGGATCATTCCGGGGCGGGTTCTCCCGCGAGCGAGGCGAGTCCGGGGGGCGTGAGGGGCGGCGCGGCGTATGATCACCGCGTCTCGAGCCGGTGCCCCGCGGGGCGTCATGGCCGACGCTCGGGGCGGCTCGTCACACGCTCAGGCAGCGCACCACACCGATGCAGATCCGCAACTTCTCGATCATCGCGCATATCGACCACGGCAAAAGCACGCTGTCGGACCGCCTGCTGCAGCAGACCAAGGCCGTCTCGGAGCGCGAAGCGCGGGAGCAGTTCCTCGACGACATGGATCTGGAGCGCGAGCGCGGCATCACGATCAAGGCCTCGGCGGTAACCGTGCGTCACGAGCACAACGGTGAAGAGTACATGCTGAACTTCATCGACACGCCCGGGCACGTGGACTTCTCGTACGAGGTGAGCCGGGCGCTGACGGCGTGCGAGGGTGCGGTGCTGGTGGTGGACTCGACACAGGGGGTCGAAGCGCAGACGGTCGCGAATGCGTATCTCGCGGTGGAGAATGACCTCGAGATCATCACGGTGGTGAACAAGATCGACCTGCCCGCGGCGCAGCCCGACGAGGTGGCGATGGAGATCGAGCAGGTGCTCGGCCTGCCGGCTGAGGAGTGCATCTCGGTCTCGGCGAAGACGGGGCAGGGCCTGAACGAGCTGCTGGCTGCGATCTGCGAACAGTTGCCGGGGCCGCGCGAGAGCCGGATGACGCGGTGCCGCAGCCTGATCTTCGACAGCCATTACGACGACTACCGGGGCGTGATCATCTACGTGCGTCAGTTTGACGGCAGGCTCCGGTTGGGCGATCGCATCCGGATGATGGGCACGGGGCGGACGTACACCGTGACGGAGCTGGGCAAGAACACACCCAAGCCTGTGAAGGTGGACGCGATCGGGCCGGGGGAGACGGGGTACGTCGTCGCGTCGATTAAGAGCCTGAAGGACGTGCGGGTGGGCGACACGATCACGCTCGACACCGAGCCGGCGCCGGAACCCCTGCCCGGGTACGAGGAGCCGCGGCAGATGGTGTTCTGCGACTTCTTCCCGGCGACGACGGGCGACGCGAAGGGGAGCCAGTTCGAGGACCTGCGTGAGGCGATGGACCGGCTCGCGCTCAACGACTCGAGCTTCACGTTCCAGCCGGTGCACTCCGACGCGCTGGGCTTCGGCTTCCGGTGTGGGTTCCTCGGGCTCCTGCACATGGACATCATCCAAGAGCGGCTGGAGCGCGAGGGCGGGGTGGAGGTGATCCAGACGGCGCCGACGGTGACGTACGAACTGGAGACGACGGCGGGCGACGTCATGGAGATTCAGAACCCGGCGGACCTGCCGGACCCTTCGATCTGGAAGGAGCTCCGGGAGCCGATGGTAAAGATCGAGATCATCGTGCCCAAGGAGTTCGTGGGCGAGATCATGTCGCTGTGCCTGAACCGGCGGGCGACCTTCAAAAGCCAGATCGCGCTCTCGGAGACGCGGCAGATGCTGACGTACGAGATCCCGCTGGCGGAGATCATCTACGACTTCTACGACAAGCTGAAGTCGATGACGCGCGGGTACGCGACGATGGACTACGAGATCTCGGGCTACCAGACCGAGCGGCTCGTGAAGGTGGACATCCTCATCAACGGAGAGCCGGTCGAGGCGTTGTCGTTCATCGCGCACAAGGAGACCGCGGACAAACGCGGACGCTCGCTGCTGGTGCGGCTGAAGAAGGAGATCGATCGCCACAACTTCGAGATCCCGCTTCAGGCGGCGATCGGCGGGAAGGTGATCGCGCGGGAATCGATCAAGGCGCTGCGGAAGAACGTGACGGCCAAGTGCTATGGCGGTGACGTGACGCGGAAGCGCAAGCTGCTGGAGAAGCAGAAGAAGGGCAAGCAGAAGATGAAGTCCATCGGCTCGGTGGACATCCCGCAGGAAGCCTTCATGGCGGTGCTTGAGCAGGAATGAAAAACGGGCCCGGCTGGAAGCCGGGCCCACGCTTCGGGGTCGGATGAAGAGAGGCTGTCGAAAGCCGGATCAGCGGCGACGACGGAGGCCGGCGAAGCCGGCGAGCCCCAGAAGGGCGGCGGCGGAGGGGGTGGGGACGTAAGTGATGTTGAGGAAGAAGCCGGCGAAGTCGTCACCGGCGATCGCGCCATCGAGGGCCGTGATGCCGATGTTGACGTTGAGCTCGCCGTCGGACGCGTCGAACGGCCCGGGGTTGAACAGCGAGAGGCTGTAGTCGGCCGCATCGGGAGCGAACAGGTTGCCATCGAGATCGATCAGACCGAGGCCGTAGGCCTCGATGGACTGAAGGTCGGTCACGCCGATGCCGTCGCCCGAACCACCGGCGACGGTTTGGCCCAGTGTGATAAAGAGCAGGTCGCGGCCCGCGGCGTCGAGCGCGGCGGGGATGAAGGGGGTGAACTCTTCGCGGTCGTCCTGAGCGAACATGAAGACGGTCGCGGTGAACGTGCCGTCGGCGTTGGAGACGACCGACTCGTCGGTGAAGTAGTTGATGCCATCGCCGACGCCAGCATCTTCGGGCGCGCCATCGAATACGGCGCTGTCGGGCAGCGGGTCGATGAAGGCCTCGAGGGTGGTTCCGGCACCGATCAGCGTGAAGATCTCGTAGGTTTCGGCGGGGTCGATGCCTCCGACCTGAGCGGAGGCCGAGCCGGCGACCGCAGCGATGGCGGCCGTGGTGATCAACTTGTTCATGTTTCTTCCCTTGTTCTCTCTCTTGGGGTGACGTGTGACGTGTTTGCTATGACCCACCTTCCCCGTGGGTCACCGGATATGATGACATGATGTGCGCCGTGTGACAAGCGGCATTGCACCCAATCCAGGGAATTTCCGGCGATATGCGGGCATGCGGAGCGCACGCGGTGTGAAGCTGGGTCGGCTTGACGGGCTGGGAGGACGCGTTACCATGTCCCTTGCTGATGGTGCCCGCGCAAGCGGGTGAAAAGGGAAGGCGGTGAGAAGCCGCCGCGGACGCGCCGCCGTAGCGGGATTGGCGTCGGCCCACGAGAGCCACTGCTCGGAGATGGAGCGGGAAGGCGGGCCGGCGGACACCCGGAGCCGGAAGACCTGCCATCAGCACGCCGTTCGGCCCGCGCGACTCGGGCAGGTGGCTGGTCGCGGTGCGCTCCCTCGCCCCGGCTTGTCACGCTGCATCAACCGGCCACGCGGACCACCCCTTCGATGGATGGGAGCCACGCCGCGCGTTTCGGTGTGTCCGGGCAGTTCAGGAAGGAAGCGGAATGATCATGTTTCGATCATGGGCGGTCGCCTGCGCGGCGATCGGTGTCTCGGTCCTTGGAGCATCCACGGCTGAGGCCGGGGTACCGAACTACCAACTCGTGGGCTCGTTCACGGCTCCAGGCGGAGCCTTTGACATCCTGCCCGATGGGCGGCTGATTTCGGTCGCCGGCGATACGGTTGTCGTGCAAGACACGCTCAACGCCTCATCGTACACACCGATCGGTTCGATCACGCCGGGCGCGATCGCGGGCTTCGGCGCGTCCTTCGTCTCGGTCAATCCCTCGGGCACGCGCTTAGCGATCGGGGACAACGACGCCAACAGCCCGAACCCGCAGGACGTGCTGCTGGTCGACATCGGTGCTCTTTCGCCATCGATGCCGACATCGCCGACGCTCGTCGCCTCGCCCAACAACGCGGGCGCTTGGGCGGACGATGAGACGCTGTTCGTCTCGGGAGCCGCGGGCGGTCCGACGGTGCTCACGCGCATCGATGCGCTCTCGGCGTCGGGCACGACGGTTGTCGATCAGATCAACGGGGCATCGGCGGGGGTCGCGGTGCGCGACGGGCGCGTGTTTACGGGCAACGGCTTCGGGTCGGGCAGTGGCTTTGACGCGACGGGCGCGATCGGATCGTTCGACCTGGTGGCGTTGCTGACCGCGAGTTCGGCGGTGGCGTTCGACTCGGGGACGCTCGTCGCCAACGCGCTGAGCGCTTCGACGATCGACTTCGACGCACAGGGGAATCTCATCGTGGGTGGTTCGGACGCCTTCGGCAGCGGCGAGGGTGGGTTTGTGAGTGTCATCGACGCCGACGCACTGCCCGGGGCGACCGCGGCCGATGGCATCCAACTCTTCCCAGCAAGCGGAGAGTTCGGGTTCCCGGGTGCGCGGTTCAACCCGGTGACGAATGAGATCTTGGTGACGGACTTCGGCTCCGACCTCGTGTTGCGGTACATCGTGCCGGCTCCAGGAGGCCTCGCGCTGTTCGCCGTGGGTGCGATGACGTGGAGGCGTCGTCGTGCGTGAGACGTTCGCAGCGATGCTGGTGGTGTTCGCGACGGATGGTGTGTCGCGGGCGCAGTTCGCGGATCGGCTGGCGCCGGGGTGGTACGTCCCGGCTCCCGGTCAGTTCGTAAACGACCCACTCTTCAACGACCCCTCGCGGGCGCTGGGTGCGCCCGCGGGGGGCGGGCTGTTGCAGCCCGACAACACCAGCTTGGTGAGCCTCGGCGGGTTCGGCGGCTCGATCGTGCTGGGGTTCAGCACGCCGGTGATTGACGATCCGTGCAATCCCTTCGGCCTCGACGCGATCGTTTTCGGCAACGCCTTTTTCGTCGCGGGCAACGCAGAGCGCAAGTGGGCGGAACCCGGCATCATCGAGATCAGCGTGGACGCCAACGGGAACGGGCAACCGGACGATACGTGGTACCCGGTGCGGTTCCCGACGCTGGCGCAGCCGCCGGTCGACGGACTTGCTTCGGTGACGTGGGACGACGATGCGGGAACGGCCCTGCCGCCGGCGCTGGCGTCGTGGTTCCCGAGCACGGCGCCCGCGGGCCTTTTCACCACGACGACCTATGACCTAGGCGTGACGCTCAGCGGCTTCGTGCTCGAGAACTCGAACGAGACGTTCGAAGACTTCTTCGCCTTGACTGACCTGACGCCGACGCTGCTGCTTGGAGACCTCGATGCGGACAACGTCGTGGAGGACCCTTCGCTTGATCCGGCGGCGTTTTACACGCGCCCCGACAATCCGCGGGTCGTCGGTGTGACACCCGGCTCGGGCGGCGGTGACGCCTTCGACATCGCTTGGGCAATCGATCCTGCAACGGGCGAGCCGGCGCAACTGCCCTCGTTCGACTTCGTGCGTATCTCGACGTCGGTGGATCGGGTGGTCGGGCCGCTGGGCGAGGTGAGCACGGAGGTGGACGCGGTGGCGGACGTGTCACCGAAGCCATTGTTCTTCGACGTTAACGACGACGGGCGCGTGGGTGTGGAAGACGTGTACGCGTCGGCGCATGCCGGCGCGCCGGCCGACGCGGACGTGGACGGCGATCTTCAGGTGACGCCGGCGGATGCGCGGCTGACGGCGCGATGTGCGCGGGTTGGGGAGATCGGAGACGCGCTGAGTGAGCGGTGAGCCGGTGCGCACAACCCGAGGGTTCACCCTGGTCGAGCTGCTGGTCGTCGCGGCGATCATCGCGCTGCTGCTCGGCTTGCTGCTGCCCGCGTTGTCGGGCGGGATGGCCGCAGCCCAGCAGACGCAGAGCGCGAGCAATCTGCGTCAGTTGGCGGTGGCGCTGCACGTGCACGCTCACGAGCACGGAGATCGGCTGCCGGCGGCTGCTCCGGAGATTCAGACCAGGAACCTCGTGCGTTGGCATGGCGCGCGTGAGGAGGACGGTCGGCCGTTCGAGCCCGAGGGCGGGACGCTGACGCCCTATCTGGACTCGGACACATCGAGCGTCGGCGTGCGCACGTGCCCGGGCTTCGCCCCGACGCTCGACGTGCTGGCGACTGACCCGACGTCGGGGTTCGAGCGTTCCTGCGGCGGGTACGGGTACAATCAGGACTATCTCGGCGTGCGCCGATCGCAGCAGAAGAGCGGCGCGTCGCTGGTGCTCGATGACACGGTGGGTGCGCGGCGGTCGCGGGTGGACCGGCCGACGGAGACGGTGGCGTTCGCGACGAGCGCGCTCGCTGCCGAGCGGTTGATCGAGTACAGCTTCGTGCGTCCGCCGTGGTGGCCCCAGTGGCCGGACTTCCGCCCCGATCCGTCGATCCACTTCCGCTTCGGCGGTCGGGCGTTGGTCGCGTGGTTGGACGGACATGTATCAGTAGAAACCCGATCATTCTCTGAGGCATCCGGTATTTACACGCTCGATCCCGCTTTGTTCGAGATCGGTTGGTTCGGCGACGTTTCGAGCAATGCCATGTTTGACTACGATTAAGCGGGACGCCAAGCGTCCACAGAGGGGACATTGAGTTTGGCTTCGTGTCCGGGCGTGCGTAGAGCGTGTGGGGCGGGGTCTCTGCGTGGGCGCGACTGATGGGTGTCGACCGCTGTGTCTGTATGGATGTCTACTTCCACGAGCTGCTGGAGCTCCATCGCAACGAGGGGCTCGGGATGGACGAACTGATCCGGCGGACGGGGTGCTGCACGGGCTGCACGACGTGCGAGCCCTACGTGCGGCTGACGCTCCAGTCCGGCGAAGTGGTGCACCCCGTGCTGTCGCCGAGCGAGGTGTCGTCGATCATGGCGGGGACGTGAGAGCCCGCGGGGAAGCGGGCGTATGCTGCGCGCATGAGCGATGAGCACCAGAGTCTGACGGTGGCGGCGTTTCAGAGCGTGATCCGCGAGCGGTACTCGGAGACGGACGCGGCCCGCGGCACACCCGGGACGTTCATGTGGCTCATCGAAGAGGTGGGCGAGTTGGCGACGGCGCTTCACGAGAACGCGCCGGGGCAGTCGCCGACGCCGGAGCAGCAGGCGAATCTCGAAGAAGAGTTCGCCGACGTGATGGCGTGGCTCACGACGCTGGCGAACATCAACGGGGTGGACCTGACGAAGGCGCTGACGAAGTACACGGACAGGACGCGTGTGGAAGGGGTCAAGCCTTGACCGCGCCGGCTCAAGACACCGGCCCCGTTATCAAAGCGTTCGCGCGAGCCAAGGGTGAAGGGCGTGGCGCGCTGGTGCCGTTCGTGGTGGGCGGGTATCCGTCGTTGGACGCGACAGCCGAGGTCGTCGCGCAGGCGGGACACGCCGGGGCGGATGTGCTCGAGATCGGATTGCCGTTCTCGGATCCCATCGCGGACGGTCCGGTGATCGCCAACGCGATGCACGACACGTTGACAGCGGGCGTGACGCCGCGGGCGGTGATCGAGCGGGTCGGTGCCGCGGCGAGCGACGGTGTGGCGCCGGCGTTGGTCGCGATGGTGTCGGTGAGCGTGGTGTTACGCGGGTCTCCGGCGGCGTTCGCGAAGCTTCTGGCGGACCACGGTTTCTCCGGCGTGATCCTGCCCGACGCGCCGCTAGAAGAAGCACAGGGATACTTGAAAGCCTTCGCCAGCGCCGGGCTGGCGGTGACGCTGCTGATCGCGCCGACGACGCCCGCCGACCGGGCGGCGGCGATCGCGCGGGCGTGCACCGGATTCGTCTACGTGCTGGCCCGGACGGGCATCACGGGAGCCGCGACCGACGTGGGCGGTGTAGATCTGAAAGAACGGATCGAGACGTTGCGAGGGCAGACGGACCGGCCGCTGGCGTGCGGGTTCGGGATCGACTCGGCAGAGTCGGTGCGCCGTGTGATCGACGCGGGAGCGGACGGGGCGATTGTGGGCACCGCGCTGGTCAAACGCATGGGCGGCGTGGACGCGGGGCAAGCCGCGCTGGCGTTCATCCGGGAACTGGCATCGGGGCTGCGCGGATGATCGCTGCCCACGGATCGGCTGAAGGGAATTTCATGAGCTGTCGGATTGATGTCGCGGGCCGCCCACGTGCGGGTTGCGCTCCGGTAGGCTCTCTTGCTTGGTGAAGCCCCCCCACCCCCCATCTTTTGACCGCTGGCCCGCGTGGTCGGTGATCCGGGAGCAGGATGATGAGTGACACAGGTTCGCGTTTCGAGGCCATGCGTGCTGCGAAGTCGTGGTACGAGGACACGTCGTCGTACGACCACTTGCCGGAGAAGTCGACGACGCAGGTCTTCGGCGACGACACGTTCAGCATCCGAACGATGCGCGAGCGGCTGCCCAAGGCCGTGTTCAAGCGGGTGCTGGACACGATTCAACGCGGGCAGCCGCTGGACCACTCGGTCGCGGACACGGTGGCCAACGCGATGAAGGAGTGGGCGATCGAGCGGGGGGCGACGCACTACACGCACTGGTTCCAGCCGCTGACGGGTTCGACGGCTGAGAAGCACGACGCGTTCATCCTGCCGGACGGGCAGGGCGGGGCGTTCACGGAGTTTTCGGGCGAGCAACTCGTCGTTGGCGAGCCGGACGCCTCGAGCTTCCCGTCGGGCGGTGTGCGGGCGACGTTCGAGGCGCGTGGGTACACCGCGTGGGACGCCTCGAGCCCGGTGTTCCTGCGGCGAGGCGCGAACAACGTGACGCTGTGCATTCCGACGGCGTTCGTGAGCTACGGCGGCGAGGCGCTGGACAAGAAGACGCCGCTGCTGCGCTCGATGGACGCGGTGAGCGAGCAGGCGCTGCGGGTGCTCGACCTGTTCGCGCCGAATCATGGCGCCTCGCGGGTCTTCGCGACCGCGGGGGCGGAACAGGAGTACTTCCTGATCGAGCGGCACTACTACCTGGCCCGCGCCGACCTGATGATGACCGGTCGGACGCTGATCGGGACCAAGGCGCCGAAGGACCAGCAGATGGAAGACCACTACTTCGGGGCGATCCCGGAGCGGGTGCTGGCGTTCATGGCGGCTGCGGAGCGGCGGCTGTACCGGCTGGGCGTGCCGATCAAGACGCGGCACAACGAGGTGAGCCCTGCGCAGTACGAGGTGGCGCCGGTGTTCGAGAACGCGAACATCGGGACCGACCACCAGATGCTGATCATGGAGACGCTTAAGTCGATGGCGCCGCAGTTCGGGCTTCAGTGCCTGCTGCACGAAAAGCCCTTCGCCGGCGTGAACGGCTCGGGCAAGCACATCAACTGGTCGCTGGCGACGGACACGGGCGTGAACCTGCTCGACCCGCGGGACGAGACGCACTCGAACCTCCAGTTTCTGGTCTTTCTCGCGGCGGTCATTCGCGCGGTGGACGTCAACGCCCCGCTGCTGCGGGCGACGGTCGCGACCGCGGGGAACGATCACCGCCTGGGCGCGAACGAGGCGCCGCCCGCGATCCTCTCGATCTTCCTCGGCGACATGCTGACCGACATCATCGAGCAGATCGAGAAGGGCTCGCCCAAGAGCACGAAGCAGGGCGGCTCGCTCGACCTGGGAGCCAACTCGTTGCCCGACATCCCGCGGCACGCGGGTGATCGCAACCGGACGTCGCCCTTCGCGTTTACGGGGAACAAGTTCGAGTTCCGCGCGTGCGGGAGTTCCGGATCGATCTCCTGGCCGCTGGTCGTGCTGAACACGATCGCCGCGGAGTCGATCGATTTCGTGGTCTCGCGGATCGAGGAGGAGATCGGCGACGCGAACCCGACCCCAGCGAAGCTCATCTCGGCGACCAAGCGGGTGCTGAAGGAAGTCATCAAGGAGCACAAGCGGGTCGTCTTCAACGGGGACAACTACAGCGACGAGTGGGTGGAAGAAGCCGCGCGGCGCGGCCTGCCCAACATGGCCAACACACCGGACGCGCTGGCGGCCATGAAGGATCGCGACGCGACGCGCCTGTTCAAGAAGTACCGGGTGCTCAACAAGGTGGAACTCGAAGCGCGGCTGAACATCTACTCGGGCCAGTATGCCAAGCAGCTCTTCATCGAGGCCGAAACGATGGTGGAGATGGCGCGGCAGGCGGTGCTCGCTTCGGCGACGAAGCACCAGCGCGATCTGGCTCAAGCCGTGGCGCAGACCGAGGCGGCCGGTATCGACGCGGGCCGCCTGCGCGATGAGTTGGAGTTGTACGCGGATCTTGTCAGCCGCCTGATCGACGGGATTGAAGAGATCGAGGGTCAGCTCACCGAAGCGCTCGAGGACGAGCACGCAGATGCGGTGAAGCGCCGCGACGAGCTGATCCCGCCGATGACGCGCGTGCGCGAGATATGCGATGCCTTGGAGCATCGGACGCCGGACGACCTGTGGACGATTCCGGCGTACCGGGAGATGCTGTTCATTCGGTGATGAGCGGAGCGCCGGGGCTTGAAACTGTCGCTCTGCATGCATGAAGACAGCACCGGTCGGAGACCGCTGCCACCTAAAGGCGAGACGGCCTGGAAGGCCGCCCCACGAAAGGCATCAAAGGCAGCACTGACCCGCAAAGCCGGGTCAGTGGCACCCTCAGAGGACGGCCTGGGCGGCCGTCCCGCTGAGGACATCTCAGACGTTGAAGTACTTGGCTTCGGGGTGGTGGACGACGAAGGCGCTGGTGGACTGTTCGGGGTCGATCTGCCAGTTCTCCGTGAGCTCGCAGCCGATGCGGCCGGGCTCGAGGAGGCGCCAGAGGATCTCCTGGTCGCTCATGTCCGGGCAGGCGGGGTAGCCGGGGCTGTAGCGGCTGCCTCGATAGCTCTGGCGGAAGAGCTCCCTGACCTTGGGCGAGTCCTCGTTGCCGATGCCCAGTTCGGCTCGCATGCGCTTGTGCCAGAGTTCGGCGAGGGCTTCGGCGGTTTCGACGCCGAAGCCGTGGAGGTAGAGGTACTCGGTGTAATCGTTGTTGGCGAAGAGCTTTTGCGCTTCTTTAGCGGCCTGGTCGCCGACGGTGACGCAGGTGAAGCCGATCACGTCTTTCTCGCCCGAGTCGGTGCTCTTGAAGAAATCGGAGAGGCAGAGATTCTTCTTGCCTTGCTGGCGGGGGAAGCGGAATCGCTCGATCTCGGTGTCGTGGTCGTGGGGGTCGTAGATGATCACGTCGTCGCCCTCGGACTGGCAGGGCCAGTAGCCGTAGACGAGCTTGGGCTCGAGGATGCCCTCATTGCGGGCGCGGCCCTTGAGCCGTTCGAGGACCGGATCGGCGTTGTCTTCGAGGAAGGCTTCGTACTCCTTCGGGCTCAGGGCACCCTTCTTGAGCTGCCACTGGCCACGATAGAGGGCGGTGAGGTTGATGAAGGGGAAGACACCGTCGAGGTCGATCTCGTCGATCACGCGAGAGCCCCAGAAGGGCGGCTCGGGGACGGCGACATCGGTCGCGACGTCAGAGCGCACGCGTGTGGCGGTCGCGGTGCCACCATCGCCTGACTCCGGCGTGCCGTTGGCGCCCTTGGAAGCTTCGAAAGCGTCCTGCTCACGGCCCTGCTTGGCGCGGGCGTTGGCGATGGTTTCCTCGGCCTTGCCGCGTTTCTCCATACGCTCGGCGCGTTCGGTGAAGATCTCGTCGGTACGCTCTTGGGCGATGCAGTCCATGGTGCGGAGGCCCTCGAAGGCGTCCTTGCCGTAGAAGAGGTCGCCCTCGTAGACGCTGGCGAGGTGCCCCTCGGCGTAGTGACGGGTAAGGGCGGCGCCGCCGAGGATCACCGGCACCTGAATGCCTTGGTCGTTGAGCTCGCGGAGGTTGTCCTCCATGACGTTGACAGACTTGACGAGGAGGCCCGAGAGGCCGATGGCGTCGGCCTTGGTCTCCTTCCAAGCCTTGAGGATGTCGGAGATGGGCTGCTTGATGCCGATGTTGTGGACGGTGTAGCCGTTGTTGGAGAGGATGATGTCGACGAGGTTCTTGCCGATGTCGTGGACGTCGCCCTTGACGGTGGCGAGGACGATGGAGCCTTTGGTCTCGCCTTCCTTCTTCTCCATGTGGGGCTCGAGGTGGGCGACTGCTCGCTTCATGACCTCGGCGGACTGGAGGACGAAGGGCAACTGCATCTGCCCGGAGCCGAAGAGCTCGCCGACGACCTTCATGCCGCCGAGCAGGTGCTCGTTGACGATGTCCAGCGGCGGGTAGGTCTCCATCGCCTCATCGAGCGTGGCTTCGAGGTTCTGCTTCTCGCCATCGATGATGTGGCGCTGGAGGCGCTCTTCGAGGGGAAGGTCCTCGAGCTTGGGCTTGTCTTCCTGGACGGAGTTGACGTCCTTGAAGAGCTCGATGAAGGCCTGGAGGGGGTCGCCCTGGGAGTCGTCGCAGTAGAGCACGCGCTTGGCGGCCTCGATGTGCTCGTCTTCTATCTTGGCCAACGGCATGATCTTGCTGGCGTGGACGATGGCGCTGGTCAGGCCGGCCTCCTGGAGCGCGTTGAGGAAGACGGAGTTGAGCACGTGCCGCGCGACGGGCTTGAGGCCGAAGGAGATGTTGGAGAGTCCGACTGTGGTCTGGACCTCGGGGAACTTATCGGCGATGAGGCGGGTGCCCTCGATTGTTTCGAGGCCGGAGCGCTTGTCCTCCTCCATGCCCGTTGACACGGGGAGGACGAGGGTGTCGATGAAGATGTCGTTGACGTCGAGCCCGTGCTTCTCGGTCGCGCGTTCGATGGCGCGGGTGGCGATGGAGAGCTTGCGCTCGCGCGTGCGGGCCATGGCGGCTTCGGGGTCTTCGTCGATCGTGCCGATGACGAGGCCGGCGTGGTACGTCTTGGCGAGGCGGCAGATTTCGTCGAACTTTTCGTCGCCGTCCTCGAAGTTGGCGGAGTTGATGAGGCATTTGCCGGCCGCGTGACGCAACCCCGCCTCGAGGGTAGCGGTCTGGGTGGAGTCGATCATCAGCGGCCCGTCGACCTGGCGGACGAGGCGTTTGACGAGCTCGCTCATGTCGTGCGCGTTGTCGCGGCCGGCGTAGTCGACGTTGACATCAAGGACGTGCGAGCCCTCGCGCATCTGCTCGCGGGCGAGGGAGATCATGCCGTCCCAGTCCTCTTCTTCAAGCAAGCGCTTGAACTTGCGCGAGCCCGAGGCGTTGCAGCGCTCGCCGATGAGCAGCAACGAGTTCTGCTGGCGGTGCTCGACGGGCTGGTAGAGGGAGGTGGAACTCGGGGCGTAGGGGTCGAGTGTGCGCTTGGCGGGGGACTTTCCATCGGCCGCTTCGGCGAGCTTGGCGATGTGGTCGGGCGTGGTGCCGCAGCATCCGCCGACGAGCGCGACGCCGTCCTTCTCGATGAACTTCTCGACGGCCTCGGCCATTGGATCGGGTTTGAGGGGGTACTCGGTGCGGCCTTCGACGAGGACGGGCAGGCCGGCGTTGGGGTAGACCGAAATGTGACGGTCCCAGAGCTTGGAGAGCTGGTGGATGTGCTCGGCCATCTCGGTGGGGCCGGTCGCGCAGTTGAGCCCGAGCGAAGCGATGGGGTAGCCCTTGAGCGCGTGGATGGCGGCTTCGATGGAGGAACCCGCGAGCATGGTGCCCATCTGCTCGATAGTGACCGAGACCATGATGGGGATGTCTTCGTGGGTCTTGCCCTTGTCGTCGAGCGCCTTGAGGCAGGCGTTGACGGCGCACTTGACCTGGAGGAGGTCCTGGCAGGTTTCGAGGAGGAGGGCGTCAGCACCGCCGTCGATCAGGCCGCGGGCTTCCTCGGCGTAGGACTCGAGCATCGCGTCCCACGTGGTCTGGCCGAGCGTGATGAGCTTGGTGCCGGGACCCATGGAGCCGAGGGCGAAGCGGGGCTTGTCGGCGGTGGAGTGCTTGTCGCAGGCGGCGCGGGCGACTTCGGCGGCCTGCTTGGCGAGGTCGTAGGTCTCCGCTTCGAGACCGAACTCCGCGAGCACGAGCTGGTTAGAGCCGAAGGAGTCCGTCTCCACGGCGTCGGCGCCGACCTCGAGGAAGGACTCGTGGATGGACTGGATGATGTCCGGGCGGGTCTTGACGAGGACATCGGTGCAGTTCTCGCAGTTGAGGTAGTCCTTCTCGATATCGAGATCGAACTCGTAGATCGCGGTGCCCATCCCGCCGTCGAGGACGAGGACGCGCTTGGCAAGGTGGTCGAGGAGTTTGCTTGGCATACGAAGAGAACCTCCGAAGGGCGTGAATCGGCGAGGAGTCTCCGGAGAAACTCCAACCGTTCATCCGGATGAATGGATGGAAGGAGTATACCCCGAACGCCGGGTCACCTTCAACCAAGCGCCGCGAAAGGCGGCGTTCGTGATGCACGCGCCTGTTCGAGGAATGTTTGGGCGACCCGCTCCCAGCAGCGAGCCCACGCGATGACGACAAGCCGATACCATCCGCCGCCCTACTGCCGACGCGAGTGCAGTTTGGTTCCGGGATGATCGATTGAACGCGTTTGGGTGCGTGTATGGGGGCGATGGAGGGACGTCTGTATGGATGGTTCGGGTCCGGCGATTGAACTCCGCGAGGTGACGAAGCGGTTCCGCGAGAAGGTGGCGGTGAACCACCTGGACCTCGTGGTGCCACAGGGCTCGATCTGCGGCTTTCTCGGGCCGAACGGCGCGGGCAAGACGACGACGATCCGCATGGTGATGTCGATCTTCTTCCCGGACGAGGGGGAGATCAGCGTGCTGGGGCGCAGGAGCGCGGTCGAGAGCAAGGACCGCATCGGCTACCTGCCGGAAGAACGCGGGGTGTACCGCAAGATGAAGGTGGGCGAGTTCCTGACGTTCATCGCGCGGCTCAAGGGCGTCGACAGCGCGGGGCTCAAGAAGAAGATCGAGAACCGGCTGGAGCGCATCGGCCTGCCCGACGTGTGGAAGAAGCGGAACGAGGAGCTCTCGAAGGGGATGCAGCAGAAAGTGCAGTTTCTCGCGACCGTGATCCACGATCCGGAGCTGATCATTCTCGACGAGCCCTTCTCGGGTCTGGACCCGGTGAACGCGCGGCTGCTGCGCGAGCTGATCGGCGAGCTGCACCGGGAAGGGCGGACGATCATCTTCTCGACGCACGTGCTGCACTCGGCGGAGCAGCTGTGCGACCGCGTGTTCATGATCAATAACGGCAAGAAGGTGCTCGACGGGACGATGGAGGACATCCGCCTTCAGTTTGACCCGCGAACGATCATCTTCGAGCCCTTCGAGGGGACCGTGGACATGGCTGCGATCGAAGCCGTGCCGGGAGTGGATCGGCATCGCGAGACGACCGGCAGCGTGAGCGAGGCGTACCTGCGACCCGACGCGGATCACCGCGAGGTCATGGCGGGGATCGCACGCGTGGCGCCGATGCGTCGGATCGAGCTGCGCCGGGCGACGCTGGAGGACGTCTTCGTCGAGCTGGTGGCGCCGGGAGACTCTGAAGACATGCTGCGGGCGGAGCTCAGCGGCCATTCGAGCGGGATGCTCACCGGGGAGGACGCGTGATGAATAAGGTGCTCCACGCCGCGATGCGCGAGTACAAGGCGACGGCTCTCACCAAGGCCTTCTTCTTCGGCGCGGTGGTCTTTCCTCTGGTGTTCTTCGGGGCGATCGTGCTCGCGTCGGCGTCGGGGATCTTCGATTCGGAGAAGCCGCCGCTGGAGGGCCGCATCGCCGTCGTGGATGGCACGGGTGGCGCGATCGCTGATCAGGTCGCCGCCGCGCTGGACCCGGAGGTGCGTGAGCAGCGTCTGGAGGAAGCGCGGGCGCTGCTCAAGCAGCAACGCGCGACCAATCCGCTTTTGGCCATGGTGCCGGAAGAGCAACTCGACCTCGGCATGGAGGCGGCGCTCAAAGCGCTCGGGCTGGACCGGGACATGAAGGTGGAGGTCGAGGTTCTGGGAGCGGACGCGACGATCGCGTCGCTCGGTGAGCGACTGAGCCCTGACGCGGAGGAACCCCTGCTGGCGTACGCGGTCGTGGGGACGCGTTCGCTTGAACTGCCGCCACCAAAGGCGCAGATCGAGCAGACGATCAAGGAGATGGGCGTGGAGGTCACCGACGAGCTGCGCGCCCAGATGGGTCTGGATGAGCCCGCCCCCGACCTCGGCGGCGGCCCGGAGACACTGCGCGCTGGCGAGCTGCGCATCGTCCACCAGAAGGACCTCGACCCGGACTACGTTTCGCTCATCCGGCGCGAGTTCGTTCGGGCGGTGGAGGACGAGCGGTATCGACGCCGGGACATCAATCCGCAACTGGTGAGGCAGCTCGAGGCGCAGTCGCCGATCGCGCTGACCTATATGGTCGGCGAGGATGGCAGCGAAGAAGAGTCGACAGCGGGCGTCTCGAGACTGCTGCCGCTGGCCTTCTTCTTCCTGCTCTACATGTCGGTGCTGACCGGCGGCACGTACCTCTTCTACGGCACGCTGGAGGAGAAGGGCTCGCGCGTGATGGAGGTGCTGCTCTCGGCCGTCTCACCGATGCAACTGATGGTCGGCAAGATCATCGGGCAAGGGCTGGTGGGGCTGACCATGTTGGGCATCTACGTCGCGATCGGGCTGTTCGCGGTCGAGCGGTTCGACTATTGGAGCGCCGTTCCCGCCGAGGCGCTGGTGTGGATGCTGCCCTACTTCCTGATGGCGTACCTCTTCTTTGGTGCGCTGTACATCGCGATCGGTTCGGCGGTGACGGAGATCCGCGAGGCGTCGGCGCTTCAGGCTCCGCTTCTGATGCTGATCCTCGTGCTGATCGTCATCCTCTTCCCGATCCTCGAGAATCCCGGTTCGCCCGTGGCGCGGGTGATGAGCTACTTCCCGCCTACGACGCCCTTCGTCATGGTGATGCGGTTGAGCCAGCCGTCGCATGTTGTGCCGTGGTGGGAAATCGCGGCGACGGGCGTGCTCGGCTTCGCCGGCGTGCTCTTCACCGTCTGGCTGGCCGCGAAGATCTTCCGCGTGGGCGTGTTGATGTACGGCAAGCCGCCGTCCTTCGGGACGCTGCTCAAGTGGGTCCGGCAGAGCTGATGCTCGGACGAGGATGATGCTGCCGCCATGAACCTGCTCGACGCGATCATCCTCGGCCTGGTCGAAGGCATCACGGAGTATCTGCCCGTGTCGTCGACGGGGCACCTGATCCTCACGGCTTCGCTGCTGGGGCTCGACGACACGCCCGCGCAGAAGCAGGCGACCGACACGTTCAACATCGTCGTGCAGGGCGGGGCGATCCTGGCGGTGCTGGGGCTGTATCGGCGGCGCGTCCTGCAGATGATCGCAGGGGTGTTCGGGAAGGACGCCATCGGGCTGAAGCTGGCTGTGAACATCGTCGTGGCGTTCCTGCCGGCGGCGGTGCTGGGCGTGCTCTTCAACGACGTGATCGAGGCGACGTTCTTCAACGCGCCTTCGGTGCTGGCGGCACTGGCGCTGGGCGGCGTCTGGATGATCTGGCTCGACCGCTGGCGAAAGAAGCGATTTGCCAACGCCGACCCGGACGACGAACTGGCCCGACATCGCACGCTCGACACGCTGACGCTGTGGCAGGCGCTGGGGATCGGGATCTTCCAGTGCGCCGCGATGATCCCCGGGACGAGCCGGTCGATGATGACGATCGCGGGCGGGACGCTACTGGGGCTCAAGCCGAAGGACGCGGCGGAGTTCAGCTTTCTGCTCGGTCTGCCGACGCTGGGCGGGGCGTGCGTCTACAAGCTCTACCAGAACCTGTCGGAGGCGGCGGCGACGGAGGGGGTCGAGCCGTTCTACGAGGTGCTCGGGTTGATGCCGGTGATGGTGGGCATCGCGGTGGCGTTCGTCGGCGCGGTGCTGGCGGTGCGCTGGCTGGTGGCGTTCCTGACGACGCACGGCATGGCGCCGTTTGGCTGGTACCGACTGGCGCTGTGCGCGGTGATGGGGTCGCTGGTGTGGGCGGGCGTGGTAAACCTGAGCGGGCCGGGGGCGGTGGAGGAGCCGGTCATGTTGGGGCCGGATCGGGTCGGCGCAGGAGGCGCGGCGGTTGGGGTGACGGAGGCCTCGTTGTAAAGACCCCGTGCGTTGCCGGGGGCCTTCAGTCCTCAACCCGGCAGGGGTTCGCTCCGCTCAGTCGTCGTTCAGGGAGGCGGCAGCCGTGCCTTCGTCTTCGGCGGGCTCATCCGCGCGACGCGCGGGGGCGGGCATGCCGACTGGGATGCTCGAGGTCTCGTTGGGCGGCTCAAGCCAAGGGACGATGTACTCGGCGACGCGGCGATCGCGCCGGAACACGGGGTACTCGAAGACCTCGCGGCTCGCAAACAGGTCGTCCGTTTCGTCGGCCCAAGCGAACCAGGGCCGTGGGTCGGCGCCAAGGCGCTGGCCGGTGAGCGTGGTCAGCGCGTCGGCGGCGGCGCGATTCATGCGCAGCGAGGGGTCGTCAAGGGCCGCGACGAGGGAGTCGAAGACGCGCTGCTCGGGGTATTGCGACAAGGCCGTCGCGGCGGCGGCACGGACGTCGGCGTTCTCTTCGTTGTCGCGCGCGGTGTGTTCGAGCAACGGTCCAACGGCGACGGGATTGTGCAGACGCTGCAAGGCGCGGGCGGCTTCCCAGCGGAGGTTGTCGTCGGAGGAGTCGAGTTTGTCGGCGATCGCGGGGACGTGCTCGGGCGAGCCGTGGAACGAGAGCGCGCGCACAGCGACGGCCTGCACGCCGAGATCCTCGTCATCGAGGGCGACTTCGTACAGGCGGATGTAGACCGGCTCGCCGCCCCATGGGGCGTTGGCGAGCAGGAGCATGCCCTTGGTTCGGTTGTCGGCGGAGTACGGGTCGGCGGCCATGGTCGCCGCCTCGGCGGGCGAGGGCGGACCGGCCATGTTGATGAGTTCATCCATGGAGTTGGGGAAGTCGCCGTTGCCGTTGCAGCCCACGAGCCACCCGAGGCCGACGGTCGCGGCGAAGGCGGTGAAATACATGATGGAGCACCGCCAAAGCGATGAACCCACGACCCCTCGTGTGTTTGCCATGAGAGTCTCCCGTCGCCGAAGAGTATACGCGCTCGAGCGGCATCGGCGAGGCTACGCTGGGGCATGCCTGATCACACTCGCGCACGTCAGAAGCAGGTACACGCAGCAGCGGAGGGGACGGAGAACACGGAGATGAGAAAGAAGAGGTGTGGAAGAGCGTACTTGGGCGCCTGCATTGTCTTGGTTGGCCAGGGTGTTGGATTGGGGATGAGTGGGTGTGCGAGGTCGGGGCCGGCGCGGCCCCAAGTAGATGAGCCGGTGCGGGTGGAAGGCAGCCGCGGGCCTGTGCAGGAGGGAGGTGGGAGCAGCGCCGAGCGCGCTGGCGATGGGGTCGCGCAGGCGGGCGAAGCGATGGTGTTGGAGTTTGGCGAGGCGCTGCCGGGGGTAATGGCAGCGCTGCGAGGGGAGGCGGAGCGGAGTGCGTTGCGGTTCCGGGTCACGGAGGGGGAGGATGCGGGGAAGACGGGAACGCGGGTGGTGGAGCGGCGGGGTGATGGCGGGGCGCGGGTGGCGTGGATCGTCGGCGAGGTGGGGAGCGAGCCGGAGCAGGTGTCGCTGTTGACGGTGGGCGAGGATGGCGGGGCGGCGGTGACTCGGGTGCGGAACGCGGATCGTGAGCGGATCAACACGTTCGAGCCGGCGCTGCTGTATTTCCCGCGGGCGCTCGAGGCGGGGCGGACGTTGGAGCGGGAAGCGGATGTGTCGGTAGCGTCGGTGGATGAGCCGGGTGAAGTGCAGCACCGTGGGTCGGTGACGAAGACGCTGGAGCTGGTGGGCACACGGACGATCGACGTAGCGGGTCAACAGGTGAAGACCGTGGTCGTGCGCGAGGTGATGAAGTTCACGTTCGGGCCGGCGAGCGTTCGGGTGGTGACGGACCGGTGGTACTCGCGCGAGCACGGGCTGGTGCGCGAGGCGTACGACGAGACGGTGAACAAGTTCATCCTCGGCACGGAGCGCCGAGGACGAACGATCGAGCGCCTGTCGCTCGAGCACGAGTAAGGCAACGACTCTGGCTCAGCGCCGGCGTCGACGCACGACGAGCGGCGCGGCGAGCAGGGCCGCGGCGCCGGGGGCCGGAATGAAGCTCGCGGTGAGGAAGAGGTCTTCCTGTTCCACGTCGACCTGTCCGATGCCGGGGGTGAGGGTGCGGATGCGCACGCCGACGAATGGCTCCGAGGCGTCGAGCAGCGCTTGCAGGTCGGCGGTGATGTCGAACGAGAAGTCGAGGGTGTCGAAGTCTTCCTGGATGTTTTCGATGGTGCCGATCTGGACGCCGGCGATGTCCCAATCGCTGAGGTCGGGGGCTCCGTTGGCGCTGTAGAGCTCGAGGCTGAGATCGGCGGGTGCGGTGCCGAAGCCGAAGGAGAAGCCTTCGGTCAGCGTGCCGCTAATGGTGGCAGACTGGACGATGGGCCCATCGGCGATGGCGAGGGACCACTCGGCAAAGGTGCGTCGTTCGGCGAAACGATCGGTGATGGCCGAGGCGAGGCCCGAAGAGGAGAAGCCGTCGGGCGTGCCGTTCTGATCGTCGTCCTCGATGCCGAAGAAGACATCGGGGCCGACCTGAGCGTCAGCGGTCGGCACGATGAGCGCGAGGGGCGCTCCGAGAGCGATGGGTCCGAGGAGCGTGCGGGTGTTCATACGTGATCTTCCTTCCTTGTGAGACCCCGTCGTTGAGGGGTGGACGTGTCAAGCAGAAGTTATGGGTGATTGAAGGGCGTGCAAGCGTTTCGTCTGAAATTCTCTCAGATAATCGTGGAGGACGGAGGCTGCGTGCCCGGTTGGTGGTAGGCTCTCGTTATGGAGACGACCGTTGGCACGCCCGAAGCGCGGCTGGGCAAGGGATCGGGCAACGCCGAAGGGGTGGAGCCGCGACTGAGCCGAACCGGGCGGAGGCTGCACAGCGCGATGCTCGAGGTGCTCTCGGCGATGCCGAGCGAAGCGCAGCGGCCGCAAGCGCTCGCCCGCACGCTCGGGCTCAAAAAGGACGTGACCTCGCGCTTGCTGCGTGCCACCGCACAGCGTGACCCCATCGCAGTGATGCATCAGATGCCCGGGCCCGAAGCGCTGCGTCGTGTGCTGGACGCGGCGTCGGCTCGGCTCGAAGACACGAAGGTGCTGGATCGGGCGAGGGAGGCGGTCGAGGCGTGGGAGATGCTGATCCGCTCGATGGCGGGCGATCGCGGGCGATTCGACACGATGCTCGCGAGTTGGCTGCCCGAGGCTCGGGAGAAGGTCGACTTTCTGTGCCGGCAGACGGTGTACCGCGGGATGATGGGGATCCGCGGGGCGAGCGGGGAGTTGAAGGTGTCCACGGCGGTGCTGGTGCCATCTCGCGACGGCGCGCACGTCGACATGATGTGGATCATCGGGGTGCTGGGGCTGCGACGGATGAGGCCCGGCGTACGCGTTCGCTTCGCGACGCGGCACCTCAATACGCCGCTCGGCCCCGAGGGCGAGGACCTCAGTGAGCCCGGGGTGGCAGGGCCCGAGTTGGAACTCGCCCGATTCAACCCCGAGCCTCAGGGCCAGGTTCGTGTGCAGAGGGTGGGCTCAGCGTTGCACTTTCTGTTGGATGAGCCGGCGGTTGGCAACGACGCCGCGGTGAACGTGATGCTGCACGCGTTCTCGCGCCGGTGCATGAATCGCTACGAGCCGGACCCGGACCAACCGCGACGCCGAGGCCCGGTGGCGGAGATCGACCTGCCGCTGAAAGCGCTGGTGTTCGACGCATTGGTGCACCGCGATCTGTACCCGGGGCACGAACCGGAACTGGCGGTGTTCGACACGTCGTTCCTGGGTCTGCCGAGCGTGAACGACGAGCATCGACGTGGAGACCGGCTGGAGATGTCACCGGGTGTGCAACGTCTGGACGGCGGGCGCGAGGGCATTCGTCTGGCGGATCATCCGACGTATCCGGAGCTTGTGGAGAAGGCCGTGGCGGGGCTCGGCGCGCCCATGGAGGCGTTCCGGATGTATCGGTGTCGGGTGGAGTATCCGATTTATGGGACGTCCATGCACCTGACGTTTACGTCGCCGCCAAAGCCGGACTGAAGCTGCGCAGTCGATGATGCTGCCGGTGCGAACCAAAAACTGGGATGCGGTTCGTGAAAAGGCCTGGGCGCGGCTTGCAGAGGCCCAGCGACGTCTTAGACTCTCTGAGAGAATCGAAACTGACCAGGACCTCGCGATGTGGCGGGTTGCTGACGGACGAATCAGTGATAGTGGCGGCCATCGCGCGGCGTACGCGACGGGGCTCGTTCAAACCAATGGAAGAGAGAAGCTCACATGCAGAAGGCAGCGCGCACGGGGATCACGGCTCTGGCGGCGATCGCGGTATCGGCAGCCGCTGGCACGGCTACGGGCGGACCGGTCGTCGCAGCCGATGTGCTGTTTACGACACCCGCGGACATTGCGTCGGGGCCTCTCGAGGTGCCGCCCAGCTCGGGCCGCCTCGTGGCTTTCGGGGGTCAGCCCCGGATCGCGAACGACGGGACGTGGTACGGCGGGTACGTCTTGGGCGTGTTGAACCCGAACGACCCGCTCGAGTTCACGCGCGACCGCGCGTTTCTGCGTGACGGGGATTTGTTCATCCGCGAAGGGTTGCAGTTGCCCCAGTCGCCCGGGTTTGTGCTGTTGGCCGATCTGACGGCGAGTCAGACGCCGCTGTTTGATGTCTCGATCGCGCAGGATGGGACGGTGGCGCAGGTGGTGCGTGTGATCGACACGTTCTCGACGCTGGCCGACGGGACACCCGACCCCTCCGGCTTCGAGGTCGGAGGGCCCGAGCGTTTGGACGCGGCGCTGGTGGACGGCAAGGTGGTGCTCAAGACGGGCGATTTGGTGCCGGGCGTCTCGGACGTGCTGGCGGTCGACGACATCGACCCCAACACTCCGGGCGATCAGCCCAGCGGCGATCTGCCGATCGCGGAGATCAGCACGATCAAGGCGGCGAGCGCGACGAAGTTCTTGGTCGATGCGCGCATGGGCGGCACGGAGAGCTTCGCCTTCCAACAGCGGGCGATCTTTGAGATCAACAACCCCGGGACGGCCCAGCAGACGGCGACCCTGCGCTTCACCACCGATGAAAACTTCCCCGTTCCCGGGCTCGGCGGGATCACGGCGTCGTCGATCAGCGCGACGGAGGAAGACGTCGATTTCAACACCGACGGCTCGATCCTGCTGAGCATCGACATCCGCAACGCCGCCTTCGACGAGGACGGGGCGGTGGTGCTGTATGACGCGGTAGCGGACACGTACTCGATCGTCGCGCGTGAGGGTGATCCTTCGCCCATCCCCGGGCGCCCCTTCGACGCGGGCCTGTTCGACACGCCGGTGGCGTTGAACGACGCCGGGGACATCGCGTACGTGGGGCGCGTGGCGGGGAGCTCGTCCGACGACACGCTGATCATCGTGAACGGGTCGGTCGTCGCGCAGGAGGGCGACCTCGTGGGGACGCGCATCACCGGTGCGCTGCAGACGTTCCCACTGGCGAACCTCGAGCTCGACGGCGAGGGGAACGTGCTCTACTACGGCGCGTGGAACCAGGACAACCTGTGCACCGGCCAGACGGACAACGGCTCGGACTTCGGCATCTTCGAGGGTATTTTCTTCAACGACGAGTTGATCATCGAGGCGGGCGTCACCGAGGTGAACAACGTCGACATAGACGGCACGGTCTTCCCGACGCTCGTGGTCAAGGACCTCGTCAACACGTCGGCGGGCTTTAGCCTCTCGCCCGACGGGGACCGGCTGATCAACTGGGCCTTCTGCATCGAACCAAGCATGGAGGTGTGCGATTTCTCGATCAACGTGACGTCGCCGGGCGAGGGCGTGCTGTTCGAGATCGACCTCGAAGAGTTCCGCAACCCGAGCACCAACGCCTGCCGGTTCGACTTCGACGGCAACGGCTCGGTGGACGGCGCCGACTTCGGCGCGTTCGGGGCGGCTTTCGGTTCCGTGACGGGCGGCGCGTCGTACGACGCGCAGGCGGATTCCAACGCCGACGGGGTGGTCGACGGTGCCGATTTCGGCGATTTCGGTGCTGAGTTCGGGCGAAATGACTGCCTCGACTGAGCGCGGGAGAGAACGCAGAGGAGCGTTGAAAGCGTCCGCGGCGGTTGGCCGCGGGCGTTTTCTTTTGGCAACGCGTGGTGATGCGCTGGTGCAACAGGCGCTCGGCCGGGTCTCGCGGCGCGGCGTTGCGGGCTTGGATTATCGGCAGTCCGGCGCCGCAAGAGCTGGCTTTGGCTTTGCACGGGTGGGGCGTCGTGTCCGATCAAGCGAAGATCAGCGTGGTGCATCCGGTGGAGCGGTCGTACGTGCGGCCGCGGGCCGATGCGGCGTGCGGCGGTCACGCCAAGGAGACGTGGGAGTGCTGCCCGCGTCGGGAGGATGTGTATTGCCCCGTCGGACCAACTCATGCGACGCATGGCGTTCGCACGGCAGAAGACGGTCGTTACGGACCTCCGGCGATGGCAGCTCGGGCGCCGAAGCTGGGGTGGCCTCGGTTGGGTGACGTGTCGCCCGTGGACGACGCAGCGAAGCCCCAAGTCAAGCCGAAGGTGGAGCAGGTGTACCGGCGCGAGGTGTTCGTGGGGAGCGGTTCGGTCGTGGACGTCATGGGGTAAAGGACCAGGGGGACGAAGAGCTTGGAGCTCAGCACTCGTTGGGCTTGATCTTGGCCTCGAGCAGTTTCTCGGCGTCGTCGGGCGAGATGGAGCCTTCGGCGACGTAGGCGGCGATCTCGCGTCGGGACTGTTCGACCTGCTTCGAGCGGGCCATGCTCTTCATGGTGCCGAAGACGATGGAGATCGCCACGATCGCCAAGGCGAGGCCCATGCCGGCGAGGGGGATCACGATGTCTCCGTTGTGGGCGATGAAGTCGAAGATGTTTCCGTTGTCCATGTCGGTCGCTCCGTTGGCGTTGGCGTGCGTTGTTGCATTGGTGAAATGATCAGTCGTCGTCGTCGGCGCGTTTGGCGTTCATGAGGCGCTCGCCCTGCTCGGCGGACATGGAGCCTTCGGCGATGTAAGCGGCGATCTCGCGTCGGGAGCGCTCGTAGGCGTTCGCCTTGAGGACGCTGGTGAGCGTGCCGCTGGCGATCGCGATGATGGCGACGACGCCGAAGATGATCCACATGAGGTGATCGGAAAGAGCTTCGGCGAAGAGGGTGGCGGCGGTCGAGTCCATGAGTGGGTGTCCTCCGGCAGTGTGGTTGGGAGGGGTGTGGGAGTATTTTCACTCATTTCACGCGTCCATGTGGAGAAAAGCGGCCTCGGATCGCGAGAAGCCCGAGCGCACGGGCGGCCTCGTGCGGTTGATGTCTGGTAGGCTGCCTCGGCGCGGGATCGAGTGGTCCGCGTGAAGGGCCATAGGCCCGGGAGTTGTGATGCGGATCGAGCCCCTGTTGAGTGAGGATCGGGTGGTGCTGATCGAGGGGGCGTCGGACCCGGCGAGGGTGCTGCGCCGCGTAGCGGAAGTCGCCGCAGCCGGGGTGGACTCGCGTTCGGCGGGCGAGTTGGAAGAGGCGTTGCTCGAGCGCGAGCGGCGGTACCCGACGAGCACGCCCGACGGGGTGGCGTTTCCGCACGCGATGCTGGAGGGCGTGGCGTCGACGGTGCTCGTGGTGGCGGGGGTGCGTCCAGCGGTGAAGTTTCGGGATGCGGGAGAGGTGCCGCCGATCGATCTCGTGTTCGGGATGATCGGTTCGTCGGCCGAGCCGTTCCAGCACGTGCGTTTGCTGGCGCGGCTGGCGCGGATCTGTCGCGGACCGGGCGCGTTGGATCGCCTGCGGACGGCGGGCGACGCGCGGGCGTTGTACGAGGCGGTGCTCACCGAGGATCGTGCGCATGGCTGAGAGTCAGGCACCCGATGCGGGCGGCGGAGGCGACCGGAAATCGGAGCGCGCGTCGGAGCGCGTCCTGTTGGTGTTGATCGTCGGCACGAGCGCGGCGTTCGACGACGTGCTGACGGGCCTGCTCGACATCGGCGTCGCGGGAACAGTGATCGAGTCGAAGGGCCTGATGGCGTTATTGCGCGAGGAGATGCCGGTGTTCGGCGGGCTGGCGTCGATGCTGCCGGAGAACACGGGGAGCAAGGTGGTGTTTTCGGTGACGCAACGCTTCCTGGCCGACCGGGTGTTTGATCTGTTGGAGTCGGAGTTCAAGCGTTCGCAGCGCCCGCTAGCGTTTACATTACCAATCGATCGCGTCACGGCTCTGAACGAGTGATGTTGGCGGGCCCGGCGTGGACGCTTGGAGTGGGTGGCGGGGACGCGAGCGTCGAGGGGTTGCGGCTTCTGGCAACGCTTGCCGCGTTGGTTGCTTTGGCGTTGTTGTCGGCGAGCAGGTACACGCTGCGGCTTCGGCGTAGCCGACCGATGGTGGTGCTGGTGAGCGGGGGCTGGCTGGCGGTGGGCGTGGGTGTGCTGCTGGGGCCGCACGCGACGGGGGTGGTGTCGGCGGAGGGGTTGGTGGGACGGATCGATCCGATTTTGCAGGCGGCGCTGGGCTGGGTGGGGCTGATGGTGGGATTGCAGGCGCGAGGCGAGGTGCTGCGGCGGTTGCCGGGTGGCGTGCGCCGATTGTGGGCCTTGGACTCGGCGGTGAGCGTCGTGCTGTTCGGCGGGGTGGCGCTGGCGGGGCTGTGGCTCTGGGCGGAGCCAGCGAGTATGGCGAGCGTCCTGGGGATGGCGGCGGTGATCGCGTGCGGGAGCGTCGGGTGGTCGATGGAGACGCGGTCGCTCAAGAGTGCGGCGGAAGACCCGGCGGAGGGCTCGATCGAACTGCTCGTGCGCGGGGCGGGTTCGCTGGGCGCGCTCTCCGGGACGTTGCTGCTCGGGGTGGTCTGGGCGTTGGTGCGGCGCGGCGATGACGGGACGCTCGGCATCGACCTGCTCGACGGGGTGCTGCGCCTGGGGTCGTGCGTCGTCGCGTCGGTGGCGCTGGCGTACGTCGGTCGCCTGGGGATCAAGCTGGCGTCGAAGCAGCCGGACCAGCAGTTGGTCGTGTTTCTGGGGCTGGTGGCGATGACGGCCGGGCTGTCGGCGCAGATGGGTTTGCCGGCGCTGTTCGGCGCGACGCTGACGGGCGTGGTCTTGGCGAATCTGGCCAGCACGGACGTGCGGCGGATCGAGCGCTTCATCCTCAGGGCTGAGCACGTGGTTGCGACTCTGGTGTCGCTGCTGGCCGGAGCGTGGCTCGGGCTGGACCTGCCGATGACGGCGCTGGCGCTGGTGCTGGCGATCGCGATCGCTCGGCTGGTGGTCAAGCCATGGCTGTTGCGCATGGTCGTGGGTGAGCAGACCGGTTCTCGGCTGCGCGGGCTGGCGATCGGGCCGGTGCGGCAGGGACCCATCGCGGTGGCGCTCGCGGTAAGCGCGGTGCTGCTGGAGCCCTCGGCCCTGGCGAGCCGTGTGCTGGGCGTGGTGGTGCTGGCGGGGCTGGCGTCGGACGCGATCCCGCTGTTGGTCAGCGCAGGGGTGGAGCGGAAGCATCGGCGGGAGCGGCGCGAGGAAGAGGGTGGGTCATGATGACGCGGGTGACGGCGGTGGTGATCGCTCTAGCGGCCCTGGTGGGCCTTTCCATGGCGGGGCACTGGTGGACGCAGGAAGGCGCGCCGGTGCTCGGGGCCGGGGAAGAGGCCGCCAGCGTTGTGGTGACCGATGCGCTGGGTGAAGAGTTGGATCAGCGCGACCTGGGGCTCGTGGACGCGGGGGCGAACGTGGGATTGCTGCTGCTCGGCTCGTGGTTGATGGGGGTGTTGTTTACCAAGGTTGGCCTGCCGAAGATCACGGGTTTTCTGGTCTTCGGGGTGTTGATGGGCTCCAGCGTGCTGGGCGTTGTGAGCAAGGAGTCGCTGCCGTACCTGACGCTGGTGAACGACCTGGCGATCGCGCTGATTGCGCTGACCGCGGGCGCGGAGATCAGGCTCGCGGAACTCAAGCGGTCGCTCAAGGCGGTGCTGATTCTGACGGCAGTCATCGTGGGCGGCGTCTTTGCGGTGATCATGGGTGGCTCGACGCTGGTGTTTGGCGGATTGCCCGGCGCCGGAGGCGAGGATGGCACGCCGGTGTGGCTGATCGGGCTGATCGCCGCGCCGCTGATGGTGGCGAACTCGCCGGCGGTGATCATGGCGATGCTCCAGGAGACGGGGGCCAAGGGGCCGCTCGCGCGAACGTCGCTGATGGTAACGGTGGGCAAGGACTTGGCGTTGGTGGTGCTCTTCGCGGTGGTGATGACGTACGCCGGGACGAGGCTGACGGCGGAGGGGGATTCGGAGCAGCAGGGGTTGGCGCTGGCGCTGACGCAACAGCTTGGCGGGTCGCTGTTAGGCGGGGTGCTGGTGGGGCTGGGGATGACGCTGTACCTGCGCGCGGTGGGGCGACACGTGCCGGTGTTCGTGGTGCTCAGCGGGTTCGCGATGGCGACGGTGAGCCAGTTGCTGGGCCTGGAGACGCTGATCGTCGGGCTGGTCGCGGGGATGTTGATGGAGAACGCGTACCCGTCGCGCTCGGAGCCGATGTTCGAGACGGTGGAAGAGCTGAGCCTGCCGGTGTACTGCGTGTTCTTTGCGGTCGCCGGGGCGAAGCTAGAGCTGGGTTCGATCACCGGATCGCTGTGGCTGATGGCCGGGGCGCTGGTGGCGATGCGGTTCGCGGCGGTGTGGGTGGCGGCGACGGGCGGGGCGAAGCTGGCGGGGGTGGCGAAGCCGGCTCGGACGTGGCTGTGGACGGCGTTCGTGCCTCAAGCGGGGGTGTCGCTGGCGTTGGCGTCGATCGTCGTGGACACGTTCCCTGAGGAGCGATTCGAATGGTCGCCGGCGTTGTTCAACGTGTCGCTGGCGGTCATCGCGTTCCACGAGTTGGTGGGGCCGGCGTTGCTGAAGCTGGGGCTGGTCCGCTCGGGCGAAGTGGGCGGATCGGGCGGGGGCAGCGAGGACAGCACGGGCGGGGACTGATCGTCCGCACGGGATGGGTCGGGATGCGACTTATGGTGTCGGTTCGAGCGGCAAGCCGCGAGGAGCGGACAGACTCGATATGGCGCGACAGATCGCATGGACGTGATGGACGATCTGGTCGGGGTACTTCTGACGTGTGCGGTGCTGGCGCCGGCGATGTTCGGGTGGGCTCGCGGGTGTTGCGGCGGTTTTGGGTGTGGCGCTCGGGCTCGCCCGGCGTCTACATCGACCGATGAACGATCCCCACACGAGCTTGTTCGCGGTTGTGCACCGAGCGCTGGAACGAGTCGGGTATCGCGCGGCGCGGCTGAGCCAGCCGGGCACCCTGTGGTGGTACCTGTTCGTGGCCGTGCTGACCCTTGTCAGCCTGTTGCTGCTGGTGTTCGTGCGCGACCGGCGGGCGTGGGTGATGCCCGAGGTGCTGAGCCTCTTTCGCGCAACACCCGCGGTGGTCATCATGGCGCTTGGCGTCACGACGATGGTCGTGCTGACGGCAACGTTGATGCCGCAGGTGCGTCGGCGTGTGGTTCGCGTGCTGGTGCTGGGGACAGTGGGGTTCAGCCTGACCGTGTTGTACCTGCTGTATCGGGCGCCCGACCTGGCGCTGACGCAGCTCATGTTCGAGATCATCAGCGTGCTGCTCTTCCTGCTGGTGCTGCGTCTGATCCCCGAGCGCACCAAGGCGGAGCGTGAGCGGTTCGACGTACCGCGCGCGGCGTTCGCCGCCTTCGCCGGGCTGGTGGTCGGGTGGGCGGTGCTGCATGCGGGATCGGTGGCCGATGCTTCGCGGGCGGAACGCGTGGCGGAGGTGTTGAACGAGCGTGCAACCGAGATTGAGGCGGCGGACGAGCCCAATGTTGCGGTACGCGAGGCGGACACCCCCGCGGCGACGGGGCCAGCGCCACGCGAGCGGCTGGGCTGGTGGTTTCTCCGGCACAGCTACGCGGGGACCGACGAGAGCGAAGGCCGTGGCGGCGGCGGGCGGAACGCCGTCAACGTGATCCTCGTGGACTTTCGCGGCTACGACACGCTGGGCGAGATCACGGTGCTGGCGATTGCGTCGATGGCGGTGCTGAACATGCTGGGACCGTTTGAGGCGATCCGCCGGCGACGTGAATCGGGCGTTGCGGTGTTCGCGCTGCCCCAGCCTCACCTACGGTCGCTCCCGCTGCGCACGGCGATGCGTCTGGTCCTGCCGCTCGCGTTTATCTTCGCGGCCTACGTGTTCTTCAAGGGGCACGAGGAACCGGGCGGCGGGTTCGTGGCGGGGCTTATCGCTTCGGTCACTCTGTGCGTGTTCAGGATGTCGGAGGGGCGTGGTGGAACTCGTCCTGCCGGCGATGGCGCTGCCGACGATGGTCATCGCGGGCGTGTGCGCGCTGGGTGTGCCCACGGTTCGTCGGATCATGGGCTTTGTGCTCATCGCGCATGTCGGATATCTATTGATGGGCATCGCGCTGGGCACGGCGACTTCGCTCGGCGCCACGCTGCTCACAACGGCGCAGGAAATGTTCGTGATCGCCGGGCTGTACACCTTCGGCGCCGTGCTCGAACGCACAGCGGGGACAGACGACCTGCGCGCGCTCGGCGGCGGGCACGCGTGGGCCGGCGGCGTCTCCGGACGGGTGTTCATCCTCATCGTCGCCGCCGCCGGGTTGCCGCCGACGTCGGCGTTCTTCGGCAAGGCGCTGCTCGTGCGCGAGGGCGTCGAGACAGGCAACTGGGCGTTGACAACTGCACTTCTGATGGCTGCATTGCTCATCCTCCTCGCGATGCTGCGCATCTGGTGCGGCTCCATGTGGCGTCTTCGCGAGTCGGGTCAGCAGATCACGGCACAGCCGACGCCTGCGACGCTGTCGATGGGACTCTGGGTGTTCGCTGGCGGAGTGGTGTTGACTTCGGTCGGTGCGGGGGTGCTCACGGAGTTGTGCATCGAAGCCGGGGAGCATCTCGTGCGACCCGAGGCAGCAGTCGACGCGGTGCTGGGCGAGGGTGCGTGGCCCCTCGGCGCATCCGGAGCGGAGTCTGAACCAGGAGGCGTGACGCCGTGATCGAGCGTGCGGGATTCAACATCGCGCTGGCGGTGGTGTGGTGCCTGCTCGCGGGCTCGTTCACCGCGTGGAACTTGGTCGCGGGCCTCGCGGTTTCCGTGCTGGTGATCTCGATCTACAGCGGGGCGACCGGCGGGCCGCGGTACGCCGTACGCCTGTTGAACGTGCTGCGCTTTCTCGCGTGGTTCCTTGGAGTGCTGGTGAAGTCGAACATCCAGATCGCGGCGGAGGTGGTCACGCCCGGGTGGTCGCAGAAACCCCGAGTCGTGCGGTACGACGTCAGCGACCTGACCGCAGCACAGAAGACCGTCCTGGCCAGCGCGATCACGCTGACGCCGGGAACGCTGACAGTCGATGTGTGCCCGAACGGCGATTGGCTGTACCTGCACTGCATGTACGCGGAGGATCGGGCGTGGCAGATCGAGCAGATCGACGAGCTGGCGGTCAGGCTCAAGCGATGCGTCTTCGCATGAACGTCTCACCGTCGATTTTGGCGATGGCGGCCGACCGCGGCGTGCTCAGAGGAGCCACCGGCGCGCATGGCTCGCCCCCCCCACTGCCCGCGACACGCCCGCCGAGTCCGCTGGAAGAGTCGGCTGAACTGGTTCTCTTCGCTGTCGTGGATGTGGGCATAGTGCTGATGTTTGCTTCGCTGGGGATGGTGTTGTACCGGGTGCTCAAGGGGCCCACGCTGGTCGACCGCGCGATCGGCTCGGACACCTCGGCGGTCCTCGTCGTGACGCTGGTGATCCTGATGACGATCCGCCTCGACACGCTGGTGGCGTTCGACGCCGTGCTGATCGTCTCGATCCTCGGTTTCGTCTCGACGGTCGCGGTGACGCAGTTCATCGGGCGACGGAGGTCGGTGCAATGACAACGGTGCACGTGCTGACGATCGCATCACTCGATCCGACACCGATCGCGCCGGGCGGATCAGAGCTCACGGTGCAGGCGGTCATGACGCTGCTCGCGGCGTGCGTGCTGGCGTTCGGCCTGTTCTTCATGGTTGTCGGCGCCATGGGCGTGCTGCGGATGCCCGACGCCTACCAGCGCCTGCACGCGGCGTCCAAGTGCACGACCCTCGGGCTGACGGGGATGCTGCTCGCGACGGTGCTGCACCTTCCCGACATCGAAACGGTCAGCAAGGCGATCATCACGATCGTCTTCACGATCGTCGCCGCGCCGATCGGGAGCCACCTGCTCGCAAAGGCCGCCCATCACGGCGAGCTGAAACAGTGGCGCGGGACGTTGTCGGACGAGTTGGCGGCGGACAAGCGATCGCCCGACCGCGCGGCAAGCGATGACGCGTACGGCATCGAAGGCCGCCCCGCCCCCGAGCCTGCGGCTCCCGCTCCTCAAAGCGGCGGCATTGCGGCCGCGTCGCGAGAGAGCGGGTGAAGTGGAACGGTCCGGGCACGCGTGCTACGCTCTTGGCCCGGATTCGGAGAGGTGTCCGAGTGGCTGAAGGAGCACGGCTGGAATCCGTGTATGGCGCATCGCGTCATCGGGGGTTCGAATCCCCCCCTCTCCGCTTGCCGACTGAAAACGTCCCTCAGCGTGTTCGAGGGGCGTTTTTCGTTGCCGGGCGGGCGCCGAGTTTCCGATAAGTTCCGGATCGGGGCGCTGTAGTGCATCCGCGTGAGTTCCCTTTCGTTCTACGCAGCATGAGCACGGCCATCGTGGTAACGCTTCACCTGCGTGGCTCCCATGTCTTGCAGACGATCCGTTTGGGGGAGACAGTCAAATCCTCGGTGCTGGTCGCGAGGCGGAAGAAGATCAAGCGAATGCGCTCGACTTCGGCCCCTGGAAGCCTCGCCTCGACCCTGCTTGCGAAGTAACGGCACGCTTCGTCGCGGTGCGCGCGGTGGCGGCGCTTGGTCACGGCGATGAGATACTTCCGCC
>CAYTSW010000008.1:0-1112 GCA_964440605.1 uncultured Phycisphaeraceae bacterium
GTTGAGCGTGCCCGCGATCGCCATGCCGTTCGAGAGATCCACGCGCATCTCGCCGTCGCCCTGCCCCTTCATCCGCGTGAGGGTGAGCGTAGCGCCGGGCGGGAGCTGCCCGTTCTGAACCTGCTGACGCGGCGCGACCTGCTCGACGTCGACGTCGAGCGTGACGAAGCGATCGTCGAGGGCGGTGACGGTGTACGTCGCCAGCAGCGCCTGCGCGACGCCGTTGCTCGTCATCTCATACTTCGCCCGCCACGAGCCGCCGACGCCCATGTCCGCGTCGGGCAGGATGATCTCGTTGGTGAACGAGGTCATCTGGGACACGACCTCGCTAAGCCCCTGCGGCGCGCCGGCGGGGGGCGTCGCGCTCGACTCTTTCAGTCGCCCGTTGGCGCCGATGACGCGTCGCAGCTCCAGGCCCGGGAGCAGCCCCATCGTCTGGGACATCTGCTGCACCTGCATCGGGTTGGCGTTGCCCGCCGCCTCGGCGCCGGCGTCCTTGATGGTCGTCGTCACGACAAACACGCCGTCGTCGCGCACCTCGCTGACTTCGGACATCTCCTCGATCATCATCACGGGCAGGACCATCTCCTGGCCCGCGCGGCCCATCATGGTCTGCGTCGTCCGCATCGCCACCGTCATGCGCGTGCGTGATTGCCGACCCTGCTCGGGCGCGTAGCTGAGCATCAGGCGCTCGCCCTCGCCGCGCTCAAGCACCTCGACGCCCCGGTCCTCCATCGAGTCGGCCAGCTTCAGCAGCCGGTCCCACTCGCCATCGACGGCCTCGCCGCCCTGTTCGCCCGCCGCCGGCGCCGTGGGCTGCCCGGCGTCCTGCGCCAGCACCACGCCGGACATGCTCATCGAACACACAACCGCCGCTCCCGCGACCCTACGAAGCTGCTCTGCAATGGACATACGTTGATTCCCTTCCGGCGCGGGGTGCGCCGATGCTGCGAGACTCGATTCAATCACAAACAAACGTCGACACGCCAGACTACGCGCCCGCCACCCAGACGGCGCGCCTCCGACACTACCGACATCACCCCGACACGATGCCCCCGCGCGAGCGGCGCGTGAAGACATGTTCATCCGCTCACGAGGCGTCACGCCCGCTC
>CAYTSW010000008.1:1212-32301 GCA_964440605.1 uncultured Phycisphaeraceae bacterium
CCGCTCACGAGGCGTCACGCCCGCTCGCGAGGGCGCGTCAGATCAGAACGGCACGCCCGGGTCGCCCGCGTCATCGCCGCCCGTGTCGACCCGCCCTCGCTCCTCGACGTTCCCGCCCCCGCCGTCGCGGTGATCTTCCGCCGGGCCGGTCTTGGGCCGGTTTCCGAACGCCGACGCCGCTGGCGCCTTGGGCTCGACCGCGCCCGCCGGCCCGCGATGGCTCGACGACGACGCCACGCTCCCGTCCTCCCGATACCCCGCGTGGTTGCGGAAACGCATCGTTGCGCCCTCCCACGCCAGCTTCACCGTGTCCGTCGGACCGTTGCGCTGCTTGGCGATGATGAGTTCCGCCAGGCCGACCTTCTCCGGGTTCGCGGCCTGCCACTCTTCCATGTTCTGCGTGTGGTAGTACTCCTCGCGGTGCAGCAGCGCGATGACGTCGGCGTCCTGCTCGATCGAGCCCGACTCGCGCAGGTCCGCCATGCGCGGCTTATGCCCCTCGCGCTGCTCCGTCGAGCGGTTCAACTGCGCCAAGCAGATGATCGGGATGCTTAACTCACGCGCCAACGCCTTCACCGAGCGGCTGATCGCCGACACCTCGTTCTGCCGACCGTCCCGGCCGGCCTGCGGCGCGGTCATGAGCTGGAGGTAGTCGATCATCACGCACTTCACCTCGTGTCGCGCGACCATCCGGCGCGCCCGCGCACGCAACTGCATCGCCGTCAGCGCCGGGGTGTCGTCGAGGAAGATCGGCGCGTCGGCGAGCTGGGCCGCGGCCAACTGGAGGCGACGGTGGTCCTCCGCCTGGAGCATGTTCCGCCGAAGCCGCTGCGCGTTCACGCCCGCCCGCGAGCACAGCATGCGCTGCACGATCGCCTCGCGGCTCATCTCCATCGAAAAAAACCCCACGGGCGTCGCCGGCCCCCGCTCGGCGTAGGGCTGGCCGCCGAAGGCGATCTGCTCGGCGAGGTTCAGCGCCAGCGCCGTCTTGCCCATCGAGGGGCGCGCCGCCACGATGATCAGCTCGCCCGTCTGGAGCCCGCTCGTCAGCTCGTCCAGGTCGTGGTACCCGGTCGAGAGCCCGGTGATGTGCCGGCCTTCCTCGTCCTCGATCCGGTTGAAGATCGAGAGCAGGATCTGCTGGAGCGTCGCCTCGTCCGACTCGCTGGCGTCTTCGGTGATCTTGAAGACGCGCTGCTCGGCCTCGTCGAGCGTCTCCCGCACGCCGTCCTCCCCCCGCTCGCCCGCGTGGTAGGCGTCGTAGAGCGTCTGCTCGCTGGCGGCAATAAGGCGACGCAACTGCCACTTGTCGCGGATGATCCGCGCGTAGTGGGGGGCCGCCGCCGCCGAAGGTGTTTGCTCGACGATCGACGCCAGGTAGTCCACCCCGCCCACGTCGTCGAGCTGCTCCTTGCCCGCGAGCTTCTCCTTGAGTTGCACCAGGTCGCCCGACTGGCGGTGGTCGTGCAACTCCTTGAGCGCCTCGAAGATCGTCGCGTGCGCCGCGAGGTAGAACCCCTCCCCGCTCGGCACCAACTGCACCACCTCGTCCGTCACCGACGGATCGATCAGCATCGCCCCCAGCAGCGCCGCCTCGGCCTCCGGGTCGTGCGGCGGCAACCGGTCGAACAGCTCGCGCAGCGGCACCGCCGGCCGGCTCGGCCGCCGATCAAACCCACCCCTCGAACTCCCGTTGCGCTGCTCATCCATGCGAACCGCCCACTACACCACACCGGCGCGCCTCCTGCACGCCCGGGTCAACTCACCAACACTATCCGACGGCAACCGACAGGCTAAGCACAACAAGTATCACCGACGCCCCTCTCCCTGCCGTCCATCACCGCTCATCCTCCGACGCCAGCCTCGCCCACCGCTCTGCTTCCCCCCGCGGCGCGACACCCGGTTGGGCGTCCGTCCACGCCTCGTAGGTCTGAGCGAGCAGTTCCGCGACCCGTCGCGCCCGCCGGTGCGCCGCCCCCACGCCTTCAAGCGCCAGCATCCGTCGGTACACCGCCTCCAGCTCCGCGACCGCGACCGCGTGGTTGCCAACCTTGCCCACCTCCGCGGCGCGGTTGCCGTCGAGGGTGAGCGTGAGCACGTGTTCCTCGCCGACCGCGAGGCGTGCCGACTCCACAGCACGTTCGAGCACCGCCAGCGCATCCTCATGCCGCCCCTGCGCCGACAACGCCCCGCCGAGATTGTTGAGCACGATCCCGATGTGGTACTCCGAGCGCGGCTCCTGTGCCTCACGCATCGCCAGCGCCTCGCGCAGCATTGTCTCCGCCTGGTCGGGACGGTCGGTGCGGGTCAGCACGAGGCCAAGATTGTTCAGCGTCGTCGCCACGTGCGGATGGTTCGGAGGCAGCAGCTCGCGCCGGATGCGCAGCGCGTTGCGGTGGGCCGCCTCCGCCGCGGAGAACTGCCCATTGCCCTCGTACGCGTTGGCGAGGTTGTTCCACAGCGAGGCCAGATCAACCGGGTTCACGTCCGCCGACGACTGGCGCAGGTCCAGCGCCTCCCGGTACAGCGTGATCGCCCGCTCCTCCCGATTCGTCGTCTCGCACACCGCCGCCAGCACGACCAGCGCGTCGGCCCGGGACGACGGGTTCAAGTCATCGAGCACCTCCGCGACCTGCGCTTCGGCGTCCTCGTAGCGGCCCGTGAAGTACAGCAGCATCGCCTCGCTGTCGTCCCAGGCACCGTCGTCCGAGACCGGCCCGATGCCGTGCGTCTCTTCGATGACTTTCGCTCGCGCGAAGGCCGCTTCCGACTCGGCGAAGTCCGCGGCGTTCATCAGCACCTCGCCGAGTTGTCGCAGCGGCGGCGCCAGCGATGGATGCTCATCGCCCAGCCGCTCGGCGCGCAACGCGATCGCGTCGCGCAGCTCGTCCGCCGCCGCCTGATACTCGCCCAGCGCGCCGTAGCTCGAGCCCATCACCTCGTGCAGGCGTGCCGCGACCGCGGGTTGAGCCTCGAACCGCGCCGGGATCCCGCGTCTCGAACGGTCGAGCAACTCCCGCACCGTCACCTCACGCCCCAGCGACTGGCTCGGGTCCGTCGCCACGAGCATCTCCACGAGGAAGTCCACCACCGCCTGGGCCTCGTTCCGCGCCGTGCGCGACTCCTCCAACGCCGCCGACACCTCGTCCGCACGCGCTCGCTGCTGCACGAACCCGTACGCCAAGCCCGCAACGCCCCCGATCAGGCCCAGCAGCACCAGCGCCGCCGCGATCACGCCGGTCTTGTGACGCGCGACGAACTTCCCCGTCCGGTACCGCAGGCTCGGCGGCGTCGCGAGCACGGGCCGCCCCTCCAGGTGCCGGCGCAGGTCGCCCGCGAGGTCCGCCGCCGTCGCGTACCGACGTTCACGCTCAAACGCCAACGCCTTGAGCACGATCCAGTCCAGATCGCCCCGAAGCCGCTTGCTGAGCTGGGCGTACGACACGCCGAAGACGGTGCCCGGTTGCCCGTCGGCGATCGTCGTCGCTGCCACCGTGTCGCTCCGCGTCCGTCGCTGCTGCGCCAGCTTGTGCGACGGACGGCTCGGCGTGCGGTCCCGCGTGCGCGATACGCTCTCCTCCGGGTCGAACGGCAACTCCCCCGTCAACAGCACGTAGAGCACCGCCCCGAGGCTGTACACGTCCGTCCGTGTATCGACATCCAGCCCCAACCCCGACGCCTGCTCCGGGCTCATGTACGCCGGTGTGCCCATCATCTGGCCCTGCACCGTGTGCATCGTGCGATCGGTCAGCGGAGCGTGCACCGCCTTGGCGATGCCGAAGTCGATAACCTTGGGCACGGGCTTGCCATCGCGCTCCACCACCAGGATGTTCGAGGGCTTGATGTCCCGATGGACCACGCCCTTGTGATGCGCATGCTGCACCGCTTCGCACACCGGGATCATCAGCTCGATCCGCGATCGCAGGTCCAGGCGCTTCTCGTCGGCGTACGCCGTGATCGCGAGCCCCCGCACGAGCTCCATCGAAAACCAGGGCCGCTCGCGCTCCGTCTGGCCGGCGTTGTACACCGACGCCACATTGGGATGGTTCATCATCGCCAGCGCCTGACGCTCGGCATCGAACCGTGCCAACACCGCCTTGGAATCCATCCCCGGCTTGATCACCTTCAGCGCCACCCGCCGTCGCACCGGGTGCAACTGCTCCGCCTCCCACACCCAGCCGAACCCGCCCTCCCCGATCACCTCCAGCAGACGGTGATCCGGGATCAGCGGCGGCGTCGCCCGCCCGTCCTCGCCCGTCGACCCGCCCACCACGCCAGCGTCCCCGGCCGTCGGTGACACAGGCAGCGTCGGCTCCATCGCCTCGTCACGCCCGCCTCCCGCGTCATGTCCGGACGAATCGCTTGCACCCACGTCCGCAGTCTACGGTCTCAGCTTCCGGACCACGCTCGCTTCCCGTACGTGCCTCCCCTTGTCCGGCCCGCCCGGTGCGTGCCCGCCCGCCGCCGACGCTCTACAACTCCCCATGCCCACGCCCACCGACCCCGCTCAGCCCTTCGCCCTCGACGAGACCCTCCCCGACCCGCTGCCCGCTGACCCCATGCCCACGCTCGCGTCCTGGCTCGACTACGCCACCCGCGAGAAGATCCAGCCCAACCCCAACGCCATCGCGCTGGCGACCGTCGATCCCAACGGGCGCCCGTCGTCGCGCATCGTCCTCTGCAAGTCTCTCGAGGCCGAGCCCGGCGCCGTCGTCTTCTACAGCAACAAGAACTCGCGCAAGGGCCGTGCGCTGGCGGCCAATCCGCACGCCGCCATCACCTTCCACTGGGACGACCTCGACCGCCAGGCCCGCGTCGAGGGCCCGGTCACGCACGTGTCCGACGCGGAGGCCGACGCTTATTTCGCGTCGCGCCACCCCGCCAGCCGCGTCGGCGCCTGGGCCAGCGACCAGTCTCAGCCGATCACCTCGCGCGACGACCTGCTCGGCAAGGTCATGACCGCCATGCAGCAGCTCGACGTCGACTTCGACACCCTCGAAGACGGCGGCGACGTCCACATCCCCCGCCCGCCCCACTGGGGCGGCTACCGCGTCTGGGCCCAACGCGTCGAACTCTGGGTCGGCTCGCCCGTCCGCATCCACGACCGCGCCGAGTGGACCCGCCAAATCACGCCCACCGACGACGGCTTCAGCGCTGGCGAGTGGTCATCCACCCGCGTCCAGCCCTGATCGACCGTTCCAACTTCGCCCGCTTCGGCCTCGACTTCGGACGCACCGACTGCTTCAACGGGTAAACCCGTCAGAGCATGCGCTCCCTCACGAGCGCGACGCACCGTTCGCGATGAACGTTTGCCGCCCGTGGTCTTTATCCACCCCCGGGAAACGCAGCGCCTTGCTGTGCAGCACGCACCACACGCCCGGCTCGAGCAGCGTCGACGCCAGCAACGCCTCGGTCAGATTCTGCAACGCGTCCGAACGCTTCATCTCGTACGGCCGGATCGCGCCGGTCAACACCACGCGTCCCCCCCCGGCCGTCAGCCGGTCGCCCAGCCTCTCGTGCAGCAACCCGCCCGTCCGCCCGAGCGTGTCCGTGCCGTGCAGCACCACCACCGAGTCCCCAAAGCCCAGCGCCGCCTCCACCGTGCGCACGATCGTCTCCCGGTCCTCGTCCGTCAGCTCCAGGCTGTCCTTGGACATCAGCTCGCGCACCTGCACGCTCGTGTCCGGGAGCACCAGCCGCCGGATCATCCGGTGCACGATCGAGCGATGGTTCGACAGCGTCTGCGTTGTCACGTCGTACGTCTTCTCGATCGTCCCGCCCGTGGTGATCAGCTCGATCGTCCGCGCGCCCTGCGTCTCCTGCTCAGTCGCCTCGTTCATGACCGTCTCTGAATCGGGATCGGAGCGCCCTCGGCGTCGATCGCGACCAGCGTCACCGTCGCCTCCGTCACCTTGATCGGGTCGGGCCGATCCTGACGCTCCGACCACACCACCGCGTGCACACGCACCGATGTCCGACCCAGCCGCTCCGTCTCGCAACACAACGACACCACGTCCCCCACACGCACCGGCTTGTGAAACTCCACCGTGTCGAACGCGACCGTCACATACCGATGGCTCCCCACCCGCAGCGCGTGCACGAACGCCGCCTGGTCGATCAGCGACAGGATCACCCCGCCGAAGATCGTCCCTTGCGGATTCGTGTCCCGCGGCATCATCACCACGCGGATCGCCGGATCGCGCAGGTCGGGACCCGAGCGCTCCGCCACCTCGGCGTCGGAGGGGGGCGCAGGAGATCCGGGCGTCGCGGGCGGTTTGGCCATGACAACACACTACCAACCACGCCAAACCATCGAGCGTCGCCACCGACGCCGACAACCCGGGGTCGGTGCCCAGCGTCGAGACCATCCGCCCGGTCACCTCCGTCGCCGCGGCGCAAATCCGATCATCCCGAGCGTCACCAGCACAGCCCCCGGCGTCGGCACGACGTACACCCCGCCGCGGACATCGCCGAACTCGCCTTCCGCCAGCAGCTCCAGACCCTCGGTCCCGCGGTCGTCAAGCATGCGATCGCGCTCGACGGGTTGGAGCACAAAGACCGATCCGCGCATGAACAAGGCCCGGCGTGGAGCCGGGCCTTGCAACATGGCATCGGTCGTGTCACCGGAAGTGGAGTCCGGCCAAGGCCTCCGGCAACGCTTTGCAGTGAGGGCTCAACGACGCGTCACGACGCGCGACGACGACGCAGGCCAAAGAGGCCCGCTCCCGCCAGCACCGCAGCCGCGCCCGGCGAAGGAATGTCCACCGTCGTCAGCACGCTGAACGCCTCGCCTCCTCCAGCGGGGTCGACCAGGCCGATCGCGAACACCGTGTAGACGAAGCCCGCCTGAAGGTCGAGCGTCGGCAGGTCAACGAGGGCTCCGCCGCCGTCGTTCAAACGCACCTGCAACGCGTCGTACGAGCCCGGCGCCAGCGTCGCGTACCCCGAGTCGTTCTTGAACGTCAGCGACGGCACGAGCTCGCCGCCACCGCTCAGGATCGAGACGTTCCCCGCGTCCGGCGAAGCGTGCACGATCCGCACCCGAGCGTTCTCCGGGTCGATCGTGTTGTCGTCGAACAGCACGATCGGCTGCAACGACGACACCAGGTTCGCCGCCACCAGCGTCACATCGCCCGCGTCCTCGAGCAGCTGCGGCCCGAAGAGGTCGAACGTGGGGCTCATCATGCCCGCGGGCGTGAGGTCGACGTCGTACTCGCCGTTCGCGAGCGTAACGTAGTCGGTCGCCGTGCCGTACTCGAAGCCGGGGATGAACAGACCGCCATTGGCGAGCACGTCCACCGTGCCGGCGTCGGGAGAGGCGTGCACCGCGCGGAGGCGGAAGTCCGCCTCCGCGGTCGGGGCAAGCCCCAGCACCGCCCCGCCGGCCACAAGGCCGACTGAAACAAAAGTCAAGCGATTCATAATAACTCTCCTCTGCCCCTGCGCAGGGACATAAGGGCAGCGCGGATCGCGCCGCGGCGATAAATCGGCCCCGCCACACGGCCGGGCCCGGGAAAACATGGCGCAAGGTGTCGGAGCGACGGGATGTGCGACCCGTTGCTCCATACCGGGCTCCGTTTCGGACCTAACTCCGGTTTCAACATTCCGCCACAAAAACCGTCGCGCAACCTTCCGTCAGGAGCCCGTTATCGGCACTCTCCCTACCCTCGGGGTGCTATCACCATCAACGCGTCGCCATCAACCAGGCCCGCGCGCTCGCCCATCCCGCCCGCGCAACGCCCCGGCCGAAATCGGGAGTGACGCAGGCTTCGCAAAGAGGGTGTAAAGCGCATGCCAACGCCGCTACACTCGCACCGCCCTCGAACGTCGGAGACCCCACCGCGTGCGCCTCTATCTGATCCGCCACGGAAAAGCCGAGGCCGACTCTGACACCGGCCGGGATGAAGACCGTCCGCTGAAGCAGCGTGGCGTCAGGCAGGCCACGCGCCTCGGCAAACACCTGGGCTCCAACGGACACAAGCCCAAGCTCATCCTCTCATCCGGCCTCGTCCGCGCCGAGCAGACCGCCGACATCCTCGCCGAGTCGCTCAACGCCGAACGCGTCATCGAACCCGTCCTCGGCCTCGGACACCGCGCGTCGGACGTCGTAGAAATCCTCGAACAGCTCCAACGCCAGCGCCAGGCCGACGCCCTGATCATCGTCGGGCACAACCCCCAGCTCGAGCACCTCGTCGCCGTCCTCACCGAAGGACCGACCGCCAAGCCCGTCCGCATGCGCACCGGTCAGTGCGCCGTCCTCGACGTGCCCAACTCCGGCACGCCTCTGCTCGGCTCGGGCAAGCTCGTCGAAATGCTCCGCTTCGACGACGACTGAGCCGCGCCCAGCTTGCACGCTCGCTCGAAACGAGCACCGGGCGCGAGCCCGGTGGCCGTTGCGCCCCCGTTCCAAGACGCGCTCGCCCTGCCCATCCCTTCCGACCGCAGCGCCCGTCCACCGTTTCCCGTCATTCCTTCGGCTAGCGAGCGCATTGTCCTTCCAATCGTCAGCGAACGCGGGTAGTGTTCAGACGCCCCCCCTCGGGCCTCAGAAAGGTGTGCCGCCGTGACCACAGTCGACCACAACGCCCCCGCTCCGAACACGCCCACCGACTTCAAGTGGGAGCCCCAGCCCGAAGGCCAGAAGCTCGTCGACGAGCTCCTCACCGCCTTCCTCGACGCCTGCCCCACCGCCGCCCACCTCGCCGAGGACATGAAGCACAAGGCCGGCACCCGCTTCAAGGACTGGGTCGACCACATCGCCGTCGACGCGACCGACGACGTCCGCGCTCGCCTCGAAGCCACCGGCTTCACCCGCAGGCCACTCCCCGGCGCCGAAGACCGCTACGTCCACGACGGCGCCATCTTCCCCGCCATCATCCTGCGCGACGACCCGGCCACCCGCGTCGGCATCAAGGTCGACTCCGTCGCCACCTTCGCCGCCACCCATCAGCTCTCGGGTGAGTCCATCCTCGGCGAGCCCGGCTCCCGCGTCCGCTTCGTCCGTGCCTGCAAGTGCACCGATACAGCCGAGCTCTGGGTCGTCGAGCGTCACGGCTGCCGGAACATGACCCCCACCAACGACGACGACGCCACCATCATCACCGCCCAGCACTGGCTCGAGACCATCCGCACCCGCCCCCGCGCCGGGCTCAACGAACCCGAGCTCCTCGACGCCACCATCCACATGCTCGAGCAGGCCGTCGACGCCATCGGCGTCGACTGGACCTGCGACCTCTTCTTCTGGGGCGAACGCGAATACTGGCAACGCTTCAACCGCGCCGCCCGCGTGCAGTACGAACGCCAGAACGCCCTCGGCCTCGGCTGGGCCAACCACGACCACCACACCTACCGCTGCTCACGCGACCACTACCCCAGGGTCATCAAGGTCCTCGAGACCCTCGGCTTCCATTGCCGCGAACGTTTCCACGCCGGCGCCGAGGCCGGCTGGGGCGCTCAGGTCCTCGAGCAGCCCACCGCCGGCATCACCATCTTCGCCGACGTCGACATGGCCCCCGAAGAAGTCCTCTTCGACTTCGCCCACGAGGGATTCAACGACAAGCGAGCCGAACTCGGCACCGTCGGCCTCTGGGTCGGACTCCACGGCGAGTCCATCCTCGCCGCGGGCATGCACCACCTCGAATGCCAGTTCGACTGGCACGCCCTCAAGGACCAGCTCCAGGCCGAAGCCGGCATCGGCACGATGGACCCCTTCACTACCTTCCCCTTCCTCCGCCAGGCCTTCACCGAGGGCGAGCGTTGGCCCGTCCATCACGACCGCATCCAGCGACTCCTCGACGAACAGCTCATCACCGACGAACAGGCCAACGACTTCCGCACTAAGGGCGCCATCGGCTCCCACCTCGAAAACCTCGAACGCAACGACGGCTTCAAGGGCTTCAACCAGCAGGGCGTCAGCGACATCATCTCGAGAACCGACCCCCGCAAACTCGTCAACGCCTGACCGGATCAGACGGACGCCACGCGCCGGGCACGTCGGGTGCCACTGACCTCGGCTCTGCGACGTCAGCGCTCCGCGGACATCCTCTGCCCTACTCGAACGCTCGCACAATGCCCAACTCAAAAATCAGGCCCGCCGCGCGCCCCAAGCCAGCAGCACACGCTGTCGCTGAGCGACATACTGCTCGACGTCGGGCTGGATCCAGAGCCGCTGCACCATCCCGCCACCGACGTGGGCGTAGCACACCTGATCTTCCAGCAGCGTCCCGGCTCCGTCCTTGTGCAGCAGCATCTCGTGACGCCACTTGGTGTAGGGCCCGTCGACCTGCTCCAACACGAGGCGGCTCGGCGCGTCCAATGCCGTCACCCGCAGCCGCCAGACACTCCGCGAGGATCCACGCCGCACCTCCAGCGCGATCTCCGATCCGCGGCGGAGCACGCCGCTCGCCGGCTCGTCCACCATCGCGGTCACCCAGCCCTCGCCAAGCGCCACGGCCGATTCTGCCCGAATGAGGTAGTCGAAGATTGTTCCCCGAAATACGGGGATCCGTACCGATGATGCGATGACACGCTCGTCATTTGCCAAACTGAACGGCTGACGTTGCATGACATCAGTCTCGGCATCTCGTCCGAGTTGTCGCCGGGCTTCATGCGAGAATCGGGAAAGCCCAACACGCAGAGCCCCCGGCTGGTCCTCGGAACGCGGGACCCCCCGCACCCGACGCGGTCGTCGGCGTCTCGATGCTCTCGCAGCATGCCCGCCGATAAAGCCCGCCCGGGCGCGCGTTGTCCCGCAGCCGTCCTTCCGGAGGCTTGCGAGACGCACCACATGACCAGGGCCATCACACTCCGCCGCGTGCGCTGCTACCACTGCCGGGCCGACTTCGATGTCGGCTCCCGCGCCATGACCGTCTCCTGCCCGAGCTGCTACCGGCGCGTCGAGGTCACCGACGTCGACGTGCGCGGCATGCGCTTCGGTGGCGCGGTCGAGACGTGCGGGCGCATCGCCGTCGCCGGGCGCAGTCGTCTGTCAGCCAAGAGCTTGCGTTCGAGCCTGAGCGTTGAGATCGAAGGCGACGTCGACACCCGCCTCGTCGCCGGGCCAGCCGTCCGACTCGGCGCCCAGGCCAGCCTCAAGGGCGACTGCGAGGCCGAGGTCCTGCGCGTCGACGAAGGAGCGCGGATCGCCGGCGGGTTCTTCCGAGTGGGCCGCCCGGAGAGACCGGGCCCAGGCGAATCGCCGTCCACGCCCAAGACTCCGGCAACACGCTGAGCCCACACCCCCGCGTGCGGAGACGGAGCCCGGATACGCGACGAGCTCGACTCTTCGCCGCCGCCCCCGATTCGGGAATCAATGCTGTGCTCCCGCGCCGTTTTTCGCCGCGTTCGAGCGGTCATGCGGCGCTCAGCGCCCGGGCCCGCTCGATGACGGCGATACGAAACAGGGTCGGAGAGTTCCAATTTGCGCGATCGCGCACCGGTGCGGCGTGAAAGTGCGCCCCGCGTTGCGCGTTGTCCGGTCGCCTCGCCGATCCCCGCTGCCCGTTGCATCGCGGAGCCTCGGCGTCGCACACCGATTGGATCCTCGGCGCGTCCCGATCGGCGGGACGCCCGGCACACCGACGCGGCGGCCGCGAAGCCGCCGGCGCAAGGAGGCGTCACGCTATGGCCCAGAACACCCAGAGCGACCAGGTCACCGTCATCGGCATCGACACCCACATCACCGGGCAGATGCACTTCTCGAACACCGCCCGCATCCTCGGCAAGTTCGACGGCTCGATCACCTCCGACGGCGAGGTGCAGATCGGCGACACCGCCACCTGCAAGGCCACCATCGAGGCCCAACGCGTGGTCATCGACGGCGCCGTCGAAGGCGACATCACCGCCCACGAAAAGCTCGCCCTCAACGCCTCGGCCGACATCTCGGGCGACCTCAACGCCCGCACCCTCTCCGTCGCCGAGGGCGCCACCTTTGTCGGGTACTGCCGCGTCGGCGCCGACACGACCAGCGGTGGCAAGGCCGCCTCCAAGACCTCCCAGATGGAAACCAAGAACTCGTCCCAGATGGAAGCCAAGAGCTCGTCGCCCACCCCCGCCGCCGCGACCTCCTCCAAGGCTGCGTCGGATGACGACGCGAGCGACGAGGCCAAGGGCGAGTCGCGCAACGGCTCGGCCAAGCGCGACGCCGAAGCGCTGCTCACCGCCCGCTCCTCGTGAACCCGAGCGGCCTCCGGGCGTCGTAACGGACGAACTCTCCATTGCGTGCCCGCCTGATCGTCCGGAACGACGGATGAAGGACTCCTTGTGGCACGGGCCCCGCCCGCCGCGACGGTGGTGGGCGGGGCGTGCTTTGTCGATGTCGCGCGCGCAAGCGGGCGTGCACGAGCCCAGGGCCGAACCGTGATGGCGTTGATGCGCGAGTCAGATCCCGGGACCGCCGAGACCGATCCGCCGCTCCCGATCCCACTCGGGCCGCGCTGCGTCGCGTGCCGCGAGCCCATGCCCGAGGTCTCGCCCCTGCGCCGCCACACCCTCATCGCCTGCCCCGCGTGCGGCGAGCGCCAGCTCCCGGGCGATGTCACGCTCACACCCGCCATGGGTGAGGAGGAGATCAAAGCGGCCGGCGTCGTCGAAGTGCCCGCGGGCGGCAGCGCCGCGGGCGTCCGAATCATCGCCGGCGCCGGCGTGCTCATCAGCGGCGTGTTCCGAGGCGACCTCCGGTGCCAGGGCGGGGTGGTGGTGGCGGCAACCGGCAGCGCACGCGGCTCGATCGCCGCGGCTTCCGTCATGGTGCTCGAGGGCGGGCTGGTGGATGCGAGCGTGCGCCTGTCCGCGCCGGCGCGGTCGAGGCGGACGAGGCCGACCGCCGGCGGCACGCCGCGTCCGCAGATCGAGGCGAAGCCGAGGACGCCCGTCGAGGAGGCGGAGGTGGATCCGTTGACGGGGCGGGCGTGGTGAGCGAGGCGACGGAAGAGCAGGGCAGTACACAGAGGCGCAGAGGGAACGCAGGACACAGAGGGGAGACACAGAGGGAAGACAGGGGCGTAAGACTTGGAAGCCGAGCGCGATGCAACGATCACCGGGCGCAAGCCCGGTGGCGTTGGATGACGCCTCGGGTGGGGGCGTTACGATGCGACCGCGTTGTGGTAACGCCGAAAGGGGCTCCCGCTCATGGTTCGAGACTGTGGTGTTCGTGTGCGTGGTTGGCTGCTCGCTCTCGTCATGCTCGGGTGTGCGCCGTTGGCGTTCGGTGAGGAAGAAGCGCAGTCGAGCGCGAGCGAGCAGGCCGCCGAGCCGATGGCGATGGAGGCGGTCACCACCCGTGCCTCGGTCACCGTTGATGGCGAGGACCTCGCCTACACCGCGACCGCCGGCACGCTGCCCGTGCTCGACGACGAGACCGGCGAAGTTCGAGCAGAGGTCTTCTACATCGCCTATACGCTCGACGACGTGGACGACGACGCGGAGCGGCCCATCACCTTCGCGTTCAACGGCGGCCCCGGCTCGTCGAGCGTCTGGCTGCACATGGGCGCGCTCGGGCCCAAACGCGTCGTCTTCGCCAACGACAAGGGCGACGCCCCGGCCCCGCCCTACGACGTGGTGGAAAACGAATACACCTGGCTCAAGTGGACGGATCTGGTCTTCCTTGATCCGGTGTCCACGGGCTTCAGCCGCCCCGCTCCAGGCGTGGACAAGAAAGATTTCCACGGCGTCGAGGAAGACGCCTCGTCCGTCGGCGACGTCATCCAGCTCTACGTCTCCCGCCACGACCGCTGGGACTCGGCCAAGTGGCTCTGCGGCGAGTCCTACGGCTCGACCCGCGCCGCCGCCGTCGCCGACTACCTCCAGACACGCCACGGCATGTTCCTCAACGGCGTCGTGATGGTCTCGGCCGCCATCGACTTCGCGACCCTGCGCTTCGGCAACGGCAACCAGCTCCCCTACGCGGTCTTCCTCCCGACGTACGTCGCGACAGCTTGGTATCACGACATGCTCAGCGGTGCGACGCAACAGATGTCGTTGGAACGTGTCACGCGCGGCGCTGAGCAGTGGGTCGAGAACGCCTACGTCCCGGCGTTATTCCAAGGCCGTCCCACCGACGAGGGTGACATGGCGCAACTCGTCGACGACATGAGCCAGTGGACCGGTCTGCGCGAAGACTTCGTCCGCGCCGCCGACGCGCGTATCAGCATCTGGCGATTCACCAAGGAACTGCTGCGCGACGAGCGCCGGACGGTCGGCCGCCTCGACAGCCGCTTCAAGGGCATCGACGCCGACGCCGCCGGCGAGAGCCCCTCGTACGACCCCAGCTACAGCACCATCCTCGGCCCCTACACCGGCGCGGTGAACCAGTACCTGCGCGAAGACCTCGGCGTCACGACCGAAAAGGTGTACGAGATCCTCACTGGCAAGGTCCGCCCCTGGAACTACGACGAGGTCGCCACCGGGCGCTACCTCAACGTCGCGGGTCGCCTGCGCGACGCGATGAACCGCAACGAGCACCTGCGCGTGCTCTTCGTCAGCGGGTACTACGACCTCGCCACGCCGTACTACGCCACGGAATACGTCATCCGCCAGATGCTGCTCGACGACGTGCGGCGCGACCACGTCAAGCACATCGTCTATCCCGCCGGGCACATGATGTACCTGCACAAGCCCTCGCTGGTGAAGCTGACGGACGACGTGAGAGAGTTTTACGAAGCCGCCGCCGACGCACAATGACGCGCGCTTCTCGCTCGCCGGCCCCTCCATCGCCCGCTCGCCAGGAGTCGAACCATGCCCGTCCAGGCCACCCCAGGTGATCAGTTCGTCATCCGCCGAAAGGTGCTGCGCCTCTTCGGCAACTCCTTCCACGTCTACAACGGCCAGGGCCGACTCGTCGCGTACTGCAACCAGAAGCGCTTCCGCCTGCGCGAGGACATCCGCCTCTACACCGACGAGAGCAAGTCCGAGGAGTTTCTCAGCCTCCGCACCCGCCAGATCATCGACTTCGGCGCCACCTACGACGTTAAACTGCCCGACGGCCAGGTGCTCTGCTCCCTCCGTCGCAAGGGCTTCAAGAGCACCTTCCTGCGCGACTCCTGGACCATCTTCGGCCCGAAGCTCGACGACGGCGCCCAGCCGCAACCCATCGCCATCCTCCAGGAAGACTCCATGGGCGCCGCCCTCGCCCGCCGCCTCCATGAACTGGTCGCCGCCCTCGTGCCGCAGAAGTTCCACATCGAACGCACCGACGGCACACTCATCGCCATCCTCAAGACCAGCATCAACCCCTTCGTCTACAAGCTCGGCGTCGACATCCAGCACGACGACGAGCAGCTCGACGAGCTGACCATCCTCGCCTGCGGCGTGCTGATCGCGGCCATCGAGGGACGACAGGACTGAGCCGGCCAATCGCCCACGCGACGCCGACGGGACGCGGGCTTCACTACACTCCCGCCCGATGGCCCTCGATCCTCATATCCAGCTCCGCAAGCGATTCCTGAAGGCGATGCACGCCGCCTTCGGCGACACGTTGCCCGACGACGCCGACCCTCTGCTCGCGCCCGCCAAGGACCCGAAGTTCGGCGACGTGCAGGCCAACGCCGCGATGGGCCTGGCCAAGAAGATGGGTCGCAAGCCGCGCGACGTCGCGCAGGCCATCGTCGATCATCTGGATGTCGAAGGCCTCGCCGAGCCGCCGGAGATCGCAGGGCCCGGGTTCATCAACGTGCGCCTGCGCAACGACGCCCTCGCCGGCGCCCTCGAAGCGATGCGCGACGAGCGACTCGGCATCGAGCCACCCGGCGCCGTCGAAACCGTCGTCGTCGATCTCTGCGGCGTCAACCTCGCCAAGCAGATGCACGTGGGCCACCTGCGCGCCACAGTCATCGGCGACGCCATCGCGCGCCTCTGGGAACGCCTCGGCCACCGCGTCATCCGCCAGAACCACTTCGGCGACTGGGGCCTGCCCATCGCCATGGTGACCGACGCGGTCAAGCGCAAGGCCGACGCGGGCGAGCTGGACCTCGAGGCGCTCACCCTCGACCGGCTCGAAGAGGAATACCGCGCCGCACAGGCCGAGGGCGAGCGCGGGCGGGCCGAGATGCGCGCTATCGAGCGCTACGGCCTCGGCCCCAAGGCCAGGGCCGAGTGGGAGGAGGCCTACGACGCCGGTCAGGCCGCCCGCGCTCGCGCCCGCGCCGCGCTCGTCAAGCTCCAGGAGGGCGACGACGCCATGCGCACCGTCTGGGAACGCATCAGCCGCGTCACGCTCGAGTCCTGCTTCGCCAACTGCGCCCGCCTGGGCGCGCACGTCACCGACGAAGCGACCGCCGGAGAGTCCTCCTACCGCGACGAGCTTCGACCCATGGTCGAGGATCTCGTCTCGCGCGGCGTCGCGCGGGAAAGCGACGGCGCCCTCGTCGTCCGCGTCGACGATGAAGGCATCCGCGAGCCCGCGCTCATCCGCAAGCGCGACGGCGGGTTCCTCTACGCGACCACCGACGTCGCCGGGATCCGACGGCGCGTCCAGACGCTCGGCGCCGATCGCGTCTTCTACGCCGTCGATGCCCGCCAGGCGCTGCACTTCCGCCAGGTCTTCGCCGCCGCACGCAAGGCGGGCTACACGCGCCGGCCCGACGGCACCGACGCGCAACTCGTCCACGCCGCCTTCGGCATGGTGCTCGGGATCGACGGGCGACCCTTCAGGACGCGCGCCGGCAAGAACGTCAAGCTCTCGGACCTGCTCGACGAAGCGGTGCAGCGTGCCGGAGCCGCCGTCGCTGAGAAGAACCCGGCGCTCGACGCCGACGAGCGTCGCGCCGTGGCCCGCGCCGTGGGCATCGGCGCGATCAAGTACGCCGACCTGTCGTCGGACCGCGCCCGCGATTACGTCTTCGCCTTCGATCGCATGCTCGCCTTCGAGGGCAACACCGGGCCCTACCTCCAATACGCCTGCGTGCGCACCGGCTCAATCGCCGCCAAGGCGGCGAGCGCGGGCATCGCGCCCGGTTCGATCGCGGTCGCGGCTCCCGAGGAACGGGCCCTGGCCTTCGCCCTGCTGCGGTACCCCGAGGCCGTACGCGAAGCCGCGCAGCACGCCGAACCCCACCGACTGACCACCGCCCTCTACGACCTCGCGACAGCCTTCAGCGCGTTCTTTGCCGCCTGCCCGGTCATCGCAGCCGAGGATCCCGAGGCACGCCCCGCGCGTCTCGCCCTGGTCGATCTGGCCGGCCGCGTCCTCCGCGACGGCCTCGAAACCCTCGGCATCGAGGCCCCGGTCCGGATGTGACGCGTGCAGCGACCGTGCGGAGTGGGCAGCGAGGGCGGTCTGGGGCACGTGGGACACGGGACCGAGATGCGCGGATGGCGCTGTTACCCCCGGTGGGGTATGTGCCCCTGTTGGGGAGAGGCGCCCGATCGAGTAGGGGATCGGGTCGATAGGTCCGGGGATGCGAAGGCCTGTACCCGGATGTCGCCCTCCCTGAGCTGTGCGCGAGGGGCGGTGCTTGTTCCGTGCCAACACCCCTTCTGTATACAGGGATTAGGGTATTTGTTCTCGGTGCAGATTCTGTTTCGTCGAGGCACCCGAAATGGGTCGATCTGGAGGGTTTGTCCTTGCGGACGGCCACCAGTTGCAGTATTTGTTGACGATTGACGACCCCCGAGCGTGGAGGATGAGTGCTGTCGTGGAGGGCAGCCCGCTCCGGGGGATAGAACCGAACACTGTGGAGGTTCCCATGCAGGTTGGTTGCTGTATTCGCCGGGCGGCTATCGCTTTCGGCGCTGTCTCAGCGGTCACCCTTCTCGCTTCGACCGGCCTGGCCGGCGAGAAGACCGCTGACACCAAGTCCCCGGATCGCATCCGGGTCCAGACTCTGGATCGTGCCGAGGCCACCAAGGCCCGTCCGGTCGATCTCAACTCCATCTCGAACGAAGCGGGCGTCGCGCCCGCTAAGGCTCCGGCCCAGATGAACACCGAGGCCGCCCCCGCGAACAACCTTCGCGGCGCCCCCGCGGGCGAGTCGTGCGGCACCGCCGTCGACCTCGATGCCGACCTCGCGGCCGGCATGGGCTCGGCCACCGTCTCGGGCGACACGAGCACAAGCTCGTACATCGTCAACGAAGCGTCCAACCCCGAGCTGCCCGCGGCTCCCTGCTCGACGCCCTTCGCCGACTTCTCCGGCGCCCCCGGCCTCTTCTACTCGTTCACGGGCGACGGCAACGACTACCTCATCTCGACCTGCTCGGTCAACACCCTCTTCGACACCACGATCTCCATCTTCACCGGCTGCGGCGACCCCGAGCTCACCTGCGCCGGCGGCAACGGCGACGCGGGCAGCTGCACCGAATCGGGCGGCCCCCCCTCAGTCTTCCTCTCCACCGCCCAGCTCACCACCATGCCCGGCGAGACCTACTACATCCTCGTCCACGGCTTTGGCCCGACCGATTCGGGCGCGTTCGAGCTCTCCGTCGAGCAGCTCGAAGCCTTCTCCTGCACCCCCGACCAGAACGAGTCGGAAGTCTGCGTCACCGAGGACGCCGAAGAGGTCAACGGCGGCTGCAACAGCCCCGGCACCCCCCTCGAGACGCTGAACACCGGCGTCACCCTCGGCATCCTGTCCAGCTACGAGTCGGCCGACCTCGGCGGCCTCGCCCGCGATACCGACTGGTACCTCCTCGACACCTCGACGGACATGGACCCCTCGGACATCTCCATCAACATCACCGGCGACGGCGACTTCGTCTTCGGCATCATCACCGACGGCGAAGGCACCCCGGTCACCGACTGCGCCACCGCCGCTGCGGTCGAGGCCTTCGGTGGCTCCGAGACCGTCTTCGGCTCCGCCGCCGAAGGCATCTCGGGCACCGCCTGCCTCGCCCCCGGTCAGTACTGGTTCTTCGTTTCGGTTCCCGCCGACGGCGCTGATCGCGCCTGCGGCGTCGCCGAAGTGCAGTACTGCCTCGACGTGTCGGTTGCGCCCTGCGAAGTCGCGGCCTGCTGCCTTCCCGATGGCACCTGCATGAACCTCAACACCGCCGAATGCGCCGACATGGGCGGCACCTTCTTCTCCGGCGAAGACTGCGCCACGTTCACCTGCGTGGGCTTCTGCTGCCTCTTCGAGGAAGACCCCATCGAGATGTCGCGCATCGTCGACCTCTCCCAGTCCGCCTGCGAAGGCCTCGTCGCCGGCGGTTCGGCTCGCGCCTTCCTCGGCTACAACCTGACCATGGCCGAGCAGGACGCCGCGTTCTGCCCCGCCCGCCCCATCAACGATGACTGCGTCGCCGCGACGCTCGTCACCTTCGACGGCATGGGCATGTTCTCCGACACCGGCACCGTCCTCGGCGCCACCCCCAACGACGAGTTCCCCCCCAACGGCGCCGCCCCCAACGACGACATCGTCTTCTACGTCGTCGAGGGCACCGGCAACACGATCACCGTGTCGCTCGACAACCCCGGCACCGCGTTTGACACCGTCCTCGCCGTCTGGTGCTCCGGCCCCAACGTCGGCCTCACCGGCCCCTTCTGCCCGCCCGACGTGGCCCTCTTCCCCGTCGCCTTCGACGACGACGGCGGCACGGGCCTCACCTCCGAGCTCTCGTTCTGCTCCAACGCGGGTGACGCCTACGTCATCGGCGTGCAGTCCTTCAGCGGCGGCGGCGCTGACGGCTCCCTCGCCGACGGCTCCTACGAGATCACCGTCAACGACGACGGCGTCGAATGCATGGACGCCACCTCGTGCGTCCTCTGCGACGTCATGTGCACGGGCACCGACGAGTCCCTCGACTCCTGCACCGTCGACGGCAACCTGGGCTGCTTCGATCCCAACCTGATCGACCCGACCCAGCCCGCGGCTGAACTCGCCTTCGTCGGCGACACCATCTGCGGCAACATCGGCGACAAGGAAGACGGCGCGATCGACCTCGATCAGATCGTCTTGATCAACCCGACCGAGCAGGTCGTCACCATCGACGTCTCCTCCGAGACGCCCCTCGTCTTCGCCGTCCTCGACTACATCAACGGTGGCTCCGACGCCGCCGCTGGTGTGAACTGCGACAACCTCGCCACCGACGCCGACGGCGCAGTCTTCATCCGCGGCGAGCTCGGCGAAGCCGAGAACTGCATCGACGGCCAGATCTCGCTCTGCCTCCCGCAGGGTGAGTGGCTCGTCATCGTTCAGAGCGCGGCTCCCTCGACCTGCGAGCAGTTCGACGAGTACAGCATCACCTTCGCCGGCAGCGGCGTGGCGTGCCCGATTGGCGCCTGCTGCGACCTCGACGGCATGTGCACCGAAGTCAACTCGGCTCAGTGCCTCGACGCCGGCGGCGTGTTCTTTGAAAGCGAAACCTGCGCCACGGCGATCTGCACCGGTGCGTGCTGCCTCCAGGGCGATCCGGGCACGAGCCTCTGCGAAGATCGTTCGTTCAACGCCTGCGCTGACGATCCCAACGCTCTGAGCTTCGCCGGCATCGGCACCACCTGCGCCGTCGAAGGCGTGGATTGCCCCGTCACCCCGCTCAACGGCGAGTGCGACGACGCGATCTCCCTGCCCACCGATGGCACCCCCATCGCCGGCTCCAACGCCGCCGACGCCGACGGCATCGTCTGGTACGAGATCATGGGTACCGGTGAGACCATCACCGTGACCACCTGCTCGGCGAACACGGACTACGACACCCTGCTCAACGTCCTCTGCCGCGCCTGCGATGACCTCGTCTTCGTGGCCACGAACGACGACGCCGGCATTGACTGCGAGTTCAGCGGTCTCCAGTCGACCGTCTCGTTCTGCTCCGAAGCGGGCACCTCGTACTTCGTCCAGGTCACCGGCTTCGGGGCCATCCCCGCGACCGGCAACTTCGAAGTCTCGGCGACCAGCGACGGCGTGGCCTGCACGCCCGACGTGGTCTGCGCTGAAGTCGGCGCCTGCTGCCTCAGCGCCGTCACCGACGAGTGCGTCGTGACGACCGAAGCCGACTGCATGGATCAGGGCGGCGTCTACCTCGGCGACAACACCGACTGCGGTGGTGCCGAGTACCAGTGGTCCGGCGGAGCCGCGACGTTCACCTCGATCCAGGCGACCGGCACCCCGGTCGTGTTCCTGGATGACGGCTCGGGCTTCGGCGCGACCGACGACGGCGTGGCCACCATCTCCCTGCCCTTCGCGTTCGACTTCTTCGGGACCACCATCCCGATGGGCGCGGACCTCAACATCCACACCAACGGCTTCGCCAGCTTCGATATGCTCGACGGCGCCGCTGACAGCCTCTTCCTGGCCAACGCCGACGCCACCTCGCCCAACAACCTGATCGCCCCGCTGTGGTCCGATCAGCAGAATGTCTCGGCCTGGACCGAGGTGGTCGGTGGCAACCTGGTCATCGAGTGGGATACCGATCCCCTCGGCCTCCTGGGCCTCGACGACCTGGGTGGTAACTACCAGGCGATCCTGTCTCCCTCGGGCGACATCACCTTCGTCTACGGTCCCGATCCCTTCGAGATCGCTCCCGGCGGCAGCCCCGCCTTCAACCTCTTCTTCGGTGTGCAGAACGCCGACGGCTCGATCGTCTCGGGCCCCGCGGACATCGCCTCCGGCGAAGAGCGCGTGGGCACCTTCGTTGTCGAGCCGAGTCCCTGCCCGGCCGGTCCCGTCAACGACTGCCAGTTCGACTTCGACAACAACGGTAGCGTGGACGGCGCCGACTTCGGTACCTTCGGTGCCGCGTTCGGCTCGATGATGGGCGACGCGAACTACAACCCGCAGGCCGACAGCAACAACGACGGTGTCGTCGACGGTGCTGACTTCGGAGCCTTGGGCGCCGAGTTCGGTCGCACCGACTGCCTGATGCCTTGATGCGTCAGCAGTGACTCACTCCGGTGAGCCGGCCTGACCGGCTCACCAACTGAGCAACACCCAGGCGGGAAGGCTTCGGCCTTCCCGCCTTTTTTTGCGCCTCCCGCCCGCATGCGCTCCGAGCACACAACGCCCGAAAAGCCCCGCGGACGCTCGCGTGGTCGAAAACGCTGGCGTTCTCTTTGGTCGCAACGCGGCGCTGGGGTATGGTGAACCGAATAGTCCACACGGCGGCAGGACGACGCGCGCGTTTCGGGAGAGTGAACGCGCATCTCGCGTGTTCACCGCCTCGACCCCCAAGGAGAGTTGCTTTGTCTGAGTTATTCATCCGCCGTGCCGCGCGATTCGCGTCGGCGTGCGCTGTGCTCGTGTGCTCGGGCGTGTCGGCAGCCGGGGACGCCCCCGCTCGACCGACGGCCGAGCGCGTTGATCTGTCGCCCCTGAAGTTCGTCGAAGAAGTGGCCGCGCCGCCGGTGAACGTTCGTCAGCGCGCCGATGAAGACGCGGTGCGCGAGTCACAGGGCCTGCCCCCGCGCTACGCGATCCCCAACGCCGTCGTTCTGAACCCCGACAACGCGGGCGTCTGGGAGGACGCCGGCAACGGCAACGCGGTGTGGCGCCTGCGCGTGGCCTCCCCCGGCGCGATGTCGCTGAACTTCGGCTTCACCCTCTTCGACCTGCCGGAGAAGGCGACGCTGTTCGTCTACTCGCCCGACCAGCGTCACGTCATCCGCCCCTTCACCGCGAACGACAACAACGCGCACCGCGAGCTGTGGACGCCCGTGCTCCCCGGCGACGAGGCGGTCATCGAACTGACGGTGCCCAACGAGCTGTTTGACGACGTGCTGCTGGAGCTCGGCTCAATCAACGTGGGGTACAAGCCCTTCGCGTTGGGCGGCGACCGTGACCCGGTGGCGCAGGCGCAGCGCGGCTCGGGCTCCTGCAACCTCGATGTCGTATGCGACGCCGCCGATGGCTTCCCGCGCGTCGACGACTGGCGCAACGAGATCCCCTCCGTCGCGGTCATCTCGACCGGCGGCTCGACGTTCTGCTCGGGCTACATGGTCAACAACGTGGAAGGCGATCGCCGACCGCTGTTCATCACGGCCTTCCACTGCGGCGTGCGCTCGGGCGACGCGCCCTCGCTGGTGACGTACTGGAACTTCGAGAACTCCACCTGCCGCCCGCCCGGCGTCGGCGCCGGCGGCAACGGCAACGGTGTGCTCAACCAGTTCAACACGGGTTCGACCCTGCTCGCTGAGTACTCGCCTTCGGACGTCACACTCTTCGAGCTCAACAACGGCCCTAACCCCGCGTGGGAGGTGACGTACGCCGGCTGGGACGCCCGCAACCTGACGTATCCCGGCGCCGTCGCGATCCACCACCCGAGCACCGACGAGAAGCGCATCAGCTTCGAGGACGACCCCGTCACGCGGACGCCCTACCTCTCCGACGCCGCCGACTCTCCGTCGGCGACCCACATCCGCGTCGAGGACTGGGACCTTGGGACGACCGAGCCCGGCTCGTCGGGCTCGCCCCTGTTCAGCCCCGAAGGCCGCGTGATCGGCCAGCTCCACGGCGGCTTCGCCGCCTGCGGCAACGACCTCGAAGATTGGTACGGCCGCATCCACGTCTCGTGGGAGGGCGGCGGCTCGTCCGGCTCACGCCTCCGCGACCACCTCGACCCCAACAACACCGGCACGCTCTTCGTCGACACGCTCGGCGCCTCGGGCTTCGACGTCGCGCCCCGCGCCCCGATCACCTCGGTCGGCGTCGTCGGCGGCCCCTTTACGAACGACTCGCAGAACTTCACCATCGACAACACCTCGATGGGAACGATCGACTACAGCGTCAGCGTCGATCCATCGAGCGACTTCGCGATCAACCTCTCGGGCGACCCGGCCAGCGGCAACATCGCCGACGGCGGCTCGGTCACCATCAATGCCGCGCTCGACGCCTCCGTCAGCGGCCTCGGCGCGGGCCTCTACACCGCCACCGTCTCCTTCGAGAGCAACGACGCCGACGCCTCCTTCGACATCGTCTGGACCCTCGAGGTGGGTCAGACCGGCTTTGACGTTACGCCTGAGTTCGACCTGCTCGCTTCCGGCCCCGAGGGCGGCCCCTTCAACCAGACCGCGATCTACACCATCACCAGCACACAGCCGACGCCCACCGACGTGTCGGTGACACGCAGCGAGCCGTGGATCGTGGTCAACGGCGGGTCGTCCGCCTCGTTCACGCTCAACGGCGTGGGCGATTCCGAGCTGATCACCGTCGCGATCGACAACGCCCTCGCCTCGGGCTTCGCACCCGGCCTGCGCTCGGGCACGGTCACCATCGATGACCTCACGGGCACCGCCCCCACGGTCCTCCGCGATGTGACCCTCGACGTCGGACGCTTCAACCTGCCCTCGATGGACACGCCCCTGCCCATCACCGACTTCAACACGACGACGAGCTCCATCACCGTCAGCGATCAGTTCTGCGTGACCGACGTCGACGTCGAAGTCGCCATCAGCCACACCTTCATCGGCGATCTCGAGGTCGTGCTGACCGCGCCCACCGGGGTGTCCGTCGTCCTGCACGACCGCACCGGCGGCGGCGCCAACGACATCTTCGAGACCTACGACGACGACGGCGCCGGAATCCTCCCCGACGGCCCCGGCATCCTCGACGACTTCGTGGGCGAGTTCGCCCAGGGCGTCTGGACGCTCTCCATCACCGACAACGCCGGCGCCGACCAGGGCACGCTGAACTCGTGGAATCTCCAGATCGCCAGCGGCGGCTCGGTCTGCCCACCCCAGGCCGACGACGTCAGTCTCGTCGCTCAGGCGGGTGTCGAGACCGCTGTCGTGCTCCAAGGCGCGTCCGCCGGGTCGCTCGACCACATCATCACCACGCTGCCCAGCAACGGCTCGCTCGAGGACCCGCTGGCAGGCCCGATCCTCAGCACGCCCTACACGCTCGCCGCCGGCGGTGACACGGTGTTCTACACCTCGAACGCCGGGTACAACGGCAACGACTCGTTCGGCTACCGTGCTGACAACGGCTCCCAGCAGTCGGATCTCGCGCTCGTCAGTATCGAGGTCCGCGCCGACGGGCCCATCTACACCTTCAACATGGACAACAACCCAGGCTGGTCCACCGAAGGCCAGTGGGCCTGGGGACAGCCCGCCGGCCTCAGCGGCGATCCGTCATCCGGAGCCACCGGCAACAACGTCATCGGATACAACCTCAACGGCGAATACCCCAACAACCTCCCGCCCCGGTATCTCACGACTCAAGCGCTCGACTTCACCGGCGTGACCGATGTCAGCCTCCGCTTCCAGCGCTGGCTCGGCGTCGAACACTCACAGTGGGACGAGGCGGCTATCGAGGTCTCCAACGATGGCGTGAACTGGAGCACGATCTGGCTCAACCCCGCGGGCTTCGGAAACTCGATCGACGAATCGAGCTGGTCCACCCAGGAGTACGACATCTCGCCCATCGCCGACGAGCAGCCCACCGTCTTCGTTCGTTGGGTCATGGGCCCCACCGATGGCTCCGTGACGTTCCACGGGTGGAACATCGACGATGTCATCTTCCTCGGCGTTGAGGAGCTCGAAGAGAACATCTGCCGGTTCGACTTCAACAACGACGGCGCCGTGGACGGCGCCGACTTCGGTGACTTCGGCGCGGCGTTCGGCTCCGCGACCGGCGACGCCGACTACTCCGAGCAGGCCGACTCCAACTCCGACGGCGTCGTGGACGGCGCCGACTTCGGCGACTTCGGCGCCGAGTTCGGCCGGGCCGACTGCCTGCCCTGATCGCCTGACAACAACCGGCGACACACGCTCACGGGCGGCTCATCACGAGCCGCCCGTTTTTTGCGCGCCGGCGCAACGCCCAGGCCAGCCCGCGCACAAAGGCGCCCCCGCGTCGTCGGGACACGGGGGCGTGACAATGAACAGCGGGAGTGTGGAGAGAGGTGGGGGTCGGCGTCGGCTCAGGCCTCGTCGGCCTTGGCGATCTGCCACTCTTCGATGTCGATGGGCGCCTGGCGCCCGAAGATCGTCACCAGCACACGCACCAGGCCCTTCTCCGGGATCAGCTCGTCCACCGTGCCTTCGTAGTTCTCGAACGGGCCTTCCTTGATGATGACCGACTCGCCCTTCTCGAAGACCATCCGGATCTCGCCGATCTCCTCAGGGCGACGGCTGTCGAGAAGCATCTTCTCGATCTCGTGCGTCTCGAGAGCGGTCGGACGCCCCGTCGCTCCGACGAAGTCGCCCACGCCCGTCGTCTCCTTGATGAGGAAGAAGACGTCCTGCGGGATGCGCCCGTCGTCTTCGAGGCGCATCTCGACGAAGACGTAGCCCGGATACAGCTTCGTCTCGGTGATCTTCTGCTTGCCGCCCTTGATCGTCTTGGTCTTCTCCGTCGGGACGAGGATGCGGTTCACGAGGTGCTTGAGCCCCTCGATCTCGATCTTGCGCAGCAGCGTGTCGCGCACGTAGCTCTCCTTGTTGGAGGCCACGCGCAGCACGAACCAGTTCATGCCCGGCGTCACGACCGGCTCGTCCTCTTCGAGGATGTCGGCGTGCTCGTTGATCCGCCCGTCGAGCACCGCGGCCGCGGCCCCCTTGCTCTCGACCTCGCCGACGGTGCCCTTGGGCGCGGGTGACGCCGAGGCGGCGTCCTGCTGCGGCGCATCCTCCGGCTTCTGCGGCTCGCCGTTCGTGGAGGTCTGGTGCTCTTCGGTCATAGTCAACCTCGTCGGGGTCGTGAGGGTGGGAGAATCAGACGCCGATGCGGGAGGTGTCGAACCGCCGCGGGGCGACGCGTGATCTCAAGTCAACAACGGAGCGGCAGATCCCGCCCCAAACGCGTTCGGGAGCGATGCAGGAGCGGAGCCCGCTGGTCGCACGAACCACCCCCCACGACAGGCCCTGCAGGACTATAGACCCGAGGCGAGCAGGAAGGCGATATCTCTCTCGCCCGGATCGCCCCACGCCCCACGCCGCTCGGTAACAGCTCGAGGGCGACGACCGTCGCGCTCAGCCCGATTCCAGCACGCCAATAGCCCCGAAGAAGGCCTGGAAGACCAGGTCGGCGATAAAGAGGATCAGGGCGATGATCAGCGACATCGCGATCACCACCCACGTGGAGCCGACGACCTCGCGGCGCGTGGACCAGTTGACCTTGCGCATCTCGCCCTCGGTCGCGATCAGAAACTCCGAGGAGCGCCGCTTCACGTAGACGAGCCAGTAAACGATGACGCCGCCGATGAGCACGACGCCCAGGGCGCCGGCACCGCGGTAGATCGGTGCGTTCTCACCGGTCGCGACCGTGGACAACTCGTCGCCCACCCACTTGGCGGTGTACGCGATCACGGCGCCGAAGCCGATGGCGCTGAAGATCCGCGTCCAGTAGCCCTGTCCGGCTTTGTATGGGGTCAGACCCGCCATGCTGTCGCGCTCCCTTCGTCGACCGTGAGGCCACCGTCGCTTCTCTCGAAACCCCCGCCCCTTGTTGACAAGCACGCCAGGTAGGAATCGAACCCACAACCTGCGGATTTGGAATCCGCTGCTCTGCCAATTGAGCTACTGGCGTATACGGACTGCTTCACCGGGACACCCGCCTGGGCGCCGACGTCGGACGGATCGTAGCGCGTGCCCCGGGCGTCGGATGCGCCGGCCGCGGCTCGGATCACTTGCGCTTGATCTTGTGGACGGTGTGCCGACGCAGACGCGGGCAGTACTTCTTCAACCCGTCCTTGAGCTTCTCGGGCAGCCCGCCCTTGACGTTCACCTGCGTCCGATAGTTCAGGTCCTGCGTCTCGGTGCACTGGAGCCAGACGTACTCGCGGGCTTCGGCTTTCTTCTTGGCCATGGCGATGTGCCTCGTTGGGTCGGGAATCATCCCGCGACGGGTGCGTTTGGCCCCGAGGGGCTGGGGAAACGACGCGAAACGCTCTCGCGCGTCGCGGCGCATGGCTTGCTCGAGTCTGGTTACTCGACGATCTTGCTGATGACACCCGAGCCGACGGTCCGGCCGCCCTCGCGGATGGCGAAGCGCAGGCCCTCTTCCATGGCGATGGGCTTGTCGCCCAAGTCGACCTTGATCGCCACGTTGTCGCCGGGCATGCACATCTCCGCGCCGCCCAACAACTCCACCGAGCCGGTGACGTCCGTCGTGCGGAAATAGAACTGCGGCTTGTAGCCCGAGAAGAACGGGGTGTGCCGACCGCCCTCTTCCTTCGAGAGGATGTAGACCTCGCCCTCGAACTTCGTGTGCGGCGTGATCGACTTCGGCTTGCAGATGACCTGGCCGCGGCTGATCTCATCCTTCTCAACGCCACGCAGGAGGCAACCGCAGTTGTCGCCCGCGACCGCCGAGTCCAGCGTCTTGTTGAACATCTCGACACCGGTGATGGTGGTGGTCTTGGAATCGGTGGTCAGACCGACGATCTCGGCGGCGTCGCCGACCTTCACCGTGCCACGCTCGACGCGACCCGTCGCGACCGTACCGCGACCCTTGATCGAGAAGACGTCTTCGACGGCCACGAGGAAGGGCTTGTCGGTCTCGCGCTCGGGCTCGGGGATGTAGGAGTCCAGAGCCTCGAAGAGCTCGTCGATGCCCTTGCACGCCGCGTCGTCGGCGGGGTTCTCGATGGCGGCCTTGGCCTGGCCCTTGATGACGGGCAGGTCGTCGCCGGGGAAGTCGTACTTCGAGAGCAGCTCGCGGACCTCCATCTCGACGAGCTCGAGGAGCTCCTCGTCGTCGACGAGGTCGACCTTATTCATGAAGACCACGATGTGGGGCACGCCGACCTGGCGGGCGAGCAGCACGTGCTCACGCGTCTGGGGCATCGGCCCGTCCGCCGCCGAGACGACCAGGATCGCCCCGTCCATCTGCGCGGCGCCCGTGATCATGTTCTTGACGTAGTCAGCGTGACCCGGGCAGTCGACGTGCGCGTAGTGACGGTTGTCCGTCTCGTACTCGACGTGCGACGAGTGGATCGTCACGGTCTTGGACGAGTCGCGCACCGTGCCGCCCTTGGTGATCTCGGCGTACGACTTCACCGCGCCGCCGGTCTTCTGCGCGGCTCGCGCGACCATCGCGGCGGTGAGGGTGCTCTTTCCGTGGTCGATGTGACCGATCGTTCCGACGTTGACGTGCGGCTTGGTCCGCTCGAAGGTGCCCTTGGCCATCTCGGTGAAGCCTCCACCGTTTGTGACGGACGGACACGCACCTCGCGGCCCGTCGATACTCTCGAATCGCTCCGCCGACGACCTCCGCCGGCAACTGGAGCCGCTGGTCGACCCGGTGCCGAAGCACCACGCCACGCCGGCACCAACGCCGACGCCCCGGTTCGCGCTTGCACGCCCAGCACCGGGTCCTGGCTGTTCCCCCGCCTGACACTCTGCTGTCCACACGTCCCACCGGATCGCGCGGGCCACAACACTACGCACCTCCCCCGAAACAATCTCGGACGAAGAGGCACGACGAGCCACCGATGGGACTTGAACCCATGACCTCACCCTTACCAAGGGTGTGCTCTACCACTGAGCTACGGTGGCCACCACCCGCGCGATCACGCCGCGGGCGAGCCGACCAATGTAGCCCCCGCTCGCCCCGTGAACAAGCCCGGATGGGCCGCGATTTCGCGCCTCGTGGCGCACCCGCGACCCCGCTACGCTGCCGCCGACGCCATGCCCAAGGACCACCCGCACCAGCAACACCCCGCGGTCTTCCTCGACCGTGATGACACGCTCATCCGCTGCACCAACCACGCCCCGCACAATGATCTGGGCGCTCCCGATCTCGTCGAACTCCTGCCCGGCGCTCTCGAGGCGTGTCGTCGCCTCTCGGCCCGCTTCCCGCTCTTCGTGATCACCAATCAGGGGGGGGTAGCCCGGGGCCGCTACGCCGAGCCGGACGTCCAAGCCGTCCATCGCCGCCTCTCGGAGCTGCTCGAAGGGCGGATCACCGACTACCGCTACTGCCCCTTCCATCCGCGCGGCGTCGTGTCCGCGTACACCCGCGAGCACCCCTGGCGCAAGCCGGCGCCCGGAATGCTGCTGGACCTTGCTCAGCATCACCCGATCGACCTCGAGCGGTCCTGGCTGGTGGGCGACGCGGTGCGCGACTGCGAGGCGGGCAAGGCCGCGGGGTGCCGGACAATCCTCGTTACCGATGGTGCAGCGGGCAAGGAGCACCCGGCGGCGGACTTCATCGCATCGGGCATGCTTTCGGCGGCGGCGTTGATCCTCGAGCAGACTGATGGCACGCCCTCATGAGCGAGAGACCGCGGACAACGCTGACGCTCCGGGCGCTGAGGGGCCAGCCGCTCGCCGAGCCGTTGATCCGTCGGACGGTAGTGGCGGCGGCCCGCGGCCTCGCCGAGCGTCACGGGCTGGCGCTCGTCGATGTGCGCACCACCTCGCGATCCATCACCGTCACCCTCGATGCATCGAAGATCGCGGCGCTCGGGTTCATGGCCGAGCTCCGCCGCGCGACCGAGCGCTGGCACGAGGGCCGCACGGGTGAGGCGCACCTCTGGGGCGACCCGGACGAGGGCGACGCCTCCGAAGACGATGACGGGGACGACGACGGCTTGGACCTCTTCGACAGCCGATTCGGCCTGTTCTGAGCATCTCGAGGCCCGGATACACTCGGGTCCACGTGCCCGATCCGACGCGACGCAAACCCGCCCGACTCCTCGTGGTTCTGCCGAGCTGGATCGGCGACGCGGTCATGGCCACGCCCACACTCCGATTGCTCCGTGAGCTGCTGCCCGGATCGTTCATCGGCGGGCTGTGCCGACCCGGCATCGACGACGTCCTCGCGGGCTCGGACCTGCTCGACGAGTTGCACGTGGGGCGCTCCAGCGGCGTGATGGGCCCGAAACGCCTCGCGCAGAAGCTCCGGCCCCGTCGGTACGACGCGGCCCTCCTCCTGACGGGGTCGTTCTCGACCGCGCTCATCACTCGCATCGCGGGCATCCCTGAGCGCGTGGGCTACGAGCGGGATGCCCGCTCGCTGCTGCTGACCGACGGCATCGAGCCGCCCCGCCGACGCGACACCGAGCCCTACAGCCGATCTCGCACCAACCCCTCGGCGTTCGCACCGCTCCCGGCCTGCGACTACTATCACGCCCTCGCCGCTCACTTCCTCAGGTCCCGCGGGCTCGAGGCCGGGCCGCCCGGCCCGCTCGAACTGACGCTCACCTACGACCAGCGCGAGGAGGCCGACGAGGTCCTGACCCGGGGCGGCCTCGATCCCCATGAGCGGCCCCGGTTTGCCCTGCTCA
>CAYTSW010000008.1:32401-42934 GCA_964440605.1 uncultured Phycisphaeraceae bacterium
CCCCGAGAAAGGATGACGCGTTCATGTCGCATTCGCTACCACAGACCCTGGCGTTGACAGGCGTTGCGCTCGCCGCCCTGGCGCTGCCCGCGATGGTCGCGGCCCAACAGAAAGCGCCGACCAAGCCCGAGGCGCTCAAAGAGCGTCGCTCGTCGCTCGTCCAACGCGCCAAGCGGGTCAACGAGCGCCTCGAGGTGCCGTCGGACCTCGCTCGTGGCATCCCGTTCACGCCGGCGCAGTTTCCGCTCGAGTTTCGCGCGATCGACAACCTGAACAACAACCCCATCGACCCGACGCGCGGCGCGACCGGCAACGAGCACCTGCGGCTTGCGCCCAACGCCTACGCCGACGGTGTTTCCGCCCCCGCGCGACCCGACGGCCCGAACCCGCGCACCGTCTCCAACGTCATCCACAGCCAGGACGAGCTGACGCCCAACGAGGACCGAGCCTCGGACTACCTCTGGCAGTGGGGCCAGTTCCTCGATCACGACATCAATGAAACGCCCTTCGCCGCCCCCCGAGAAATCTTCGATCTCGAGATCCCCGCGGGCGACCCGTGGTTCGACCCCTTCGGCTCGGGCGCCGCCAGCCTCCCCATCGACCGCTCGGGCTACAACATCGTCGACGGCGTGCGCGAGCAGGTGAACGTCATCACCTCCTACATCGACGCCTCCAACGTCTATGGCTCGGAACACGAACGCGAGCACTTCCTGCGCACGAACGACGGCACCGGGCGCCTCAAGATGGATGAGAACGGCCTGCTGCCACTCAACGTCGAGGGCCTGCCCAACGCCGAGGACGTGCTGCCCGGCGCGCCGCCGCAGACCTTCGATGTCTTCATCGCGGGTGACGCGCGCGTGAACGAGCAGATCGCGCTCACCGCGATGCACACCCTCTGGGTGCGCGAGCACAACTACTGGGCCGACCGCATCCGCGACCTGCGCCCCAACCTCTCGGGCGACGGCGTCTACCAGCGTGCCCGCGCCATCGTCGCCGCCGAGATGCAGGTGATCACCTACAACGAGTTCCTGCCACTGCTGCTGGGCGAGAACGCGCTCCCGGCCTATGAGGGCTACGACCCCACGGTCGACGCCTCGATCGCCAACGAGTTCACGACCGCCGCCTATCGCGTCGGCCACACCATGCTCTCGCCCGAGATCCTGCTTCTCGACGGGAACCTCGAGCCCACCGAACGCGGCTCGATCGCCCTGCGCGACATGTTCTTCACCAACGACACCTTCCGCGAGATCGGCCTCGACCCCATCCTCCGCGGCCTCGCGCGCAAACGCGCGCAGACCATCGACCATCTCGTGATCGACGACGTGCGTAACTTCCTCTTCGGACCTCCCGGCGCCGGCGGGTTCGACCTCGTCTCGCTCAACCTCCAACGCGCACGCGACCACGGCATCGCTTCCTACAACGACATCCGCCAGGCCTACGGCCTGCCCCGCGCCCAGACCTTCCTCGACATCAACCCTGACCCGCAGGTGGCGCTGCGCTTCGCGTCGGTCTACGCCAGCATCGATGACGTCGACCCCTGGTCGGGCATGATCGCCGAGCCGCACGTCGATGACGCGCTCGTCGGCCAGACCCTCCGCACCGTGCTGGCGGACCAGTTCACGCGCCTGCGCGACGGCGACCGCTTCTGGTACCAGAGCTACCTGCCCCGCAACCTGCGCAACCTCGTCGAACGCCAGTCGCTGGCCAAGGTGATCCGGCGCAACACCGGCATCGGCGACGAGCTCCAAGACGACGCCTTCCGCGTGCCCGAGGAGGGCGCGGCATGCGTCGGCGACCTCGACGGCAACGGCGTCGTCAACTTCTTCGACTTCGTCGTCTTCGCCGCGGCCTACGGCACCGGAGACGCCCTGGCCGACCTCAACGGCGACGGCGCGGTCGACCCCGCCGACTTCCTCGCGTTCGTGACGGCCTACTTCGAAGGATGCTGACCCGGGCGGCTCCCGGAGGAGGAGCCGCTCAGCGTAGCCAGTTCTTTGCCGCCGCCCGACGATCCATCTTGATCGTCGGGCGGTTGTCGTTGGAACGTGCGATCCGACGTTCCACCGGTCGGCGTGTAAATCTGGGCAAGTCGATACGGGAATATGGGTAGATCCGAACCCGCGCAGGCCGAAGACCACGCGGATTTGCGGCGGCTCGTGCTTCCCAAACCCAGTACTTCACGTATCTTTCACGTGTCCCCATGACCGGCGGTCGGCGTTATCGCCCCGGACGCGGAGGACGTCGGTTTGATCGACGTCGGCGCACAGCATCGGGCGGGACCGTTGGGAGACGGGCCCTCCGACTCGGTTGCTGCAAAGCGACCGAGCATGAGAAAGGATCTCGCAGAGATGAAACGTTCCGCGTTCCGCCTGGTCGTCGCGGCTGGGCTCGTGACCGGTCTCGGCGTCCCGGCGATCGTCCTCGCGACGGGCAAGGGGGAGGATGGCAAGGCGTCGTCGCCTGACCGTGTGTCGTCACTCGTGCAGCGGTCCGTGCCCTCGGGCGACGACGCGCCGGTGACCAACGGGATCGACGCACAAGCGTTGGACTCCCGCAAGAGGACCGAGAAAGACCGCCTGATGCAGCCGGCGCGGTTCCCGCAGGAGTTCCGCACGATCACGGGCGTCGGCAATAACCCAATGAACCCGACGGCCGGCGCCGCGGGCACGCCCTTCATCCGCTACACCGAGCGTGCCTACGAGGATGGCGTCAGCGCGCCCGCGGGCGCGGACCGCCCGAGCGCCCGCGCCGTCTCCAACGTCATCCACGCCCAGCTCGAGCCCACGCCGAGCGAAGACGGCCTGTCCGACCTCGTGTGGCAGTGGGGGCAGTTCCTCGACCACGACTTCACCGAAACGCCGGTCGCCAGCCCCGTCGAGCGCTTCGACATCGTCGTGCCCGCGGGCGACGCGTGGTTCGACCCCTTCAACACCGGAACCGCGTCGATCCCCCTCGACCGTTCGGGCTGGGCCGTCGTCGACGGCAAGCGCGAGCAGATCAACCTCATCACCGCCTTCATCGATGCCTCGAACGTCTACGGCTCGGACGACGTCCGCGCCGCGTTCCTGCGCACCAGCGACGGCACGGGACGCCTCAAGGTTTCTGAGAACGACTTCCTCCCGCTGAACACCGCCCAGCTCCCCAACGCGATGGGCAACGACCCCGACCGCTTCATCGCCGGCGACGCACGCGCGAGCGAGCAGATCGCCCTCGCCGCCATGCACACCCTCTGGGTCCGCGAGCACAACTACTGGGCCGATCGCATCCGCGCGCTCGCCCCCAACATGTCCGGCGAGCAGATCTACCAACGCGCCCGCGCCATCGTCGCGGCCGAGATGCAGGTCATCACGTACAACGAGTTTCTTCCCGCCATCCTCGGGCCCGACCCGCTCCCGCCCTACGAGGGCTACAACCCGAATGTGGATCCGACGATCGCCGCGGAGTTCTCAACGGCGGCCTTCCGCATCGGACACACGATGCTCGCGCCCGAAATCAGGCTCGTCGACTCCGACTTCAACCCCGTCGCCGGCGGCTCGATCGCCCTGCGCGACATGTTCTTCGACGATGACACCTTCCGCGCCATCGGCATGGAGCCGATCCTCCTCGGCATGGCGACCCAGCGCCAGCAGATCATCGACCAGTTCGTCGTCGATGACGTCCGCAACTTCCTCTTCGGGCCTCCCGGCGCGGGCGGGTTCGACCTCGTCTCGCTCAACGTCCAGCGCGGGCGCGACCACGGCATCGGCTCCTACAACGACATCCGCGAGGCCATGGGCCTGCCCCGCGCCCAGACCTTCCTCGACATCAACCCCGATCCCAACGTCGCCATCAAGTTCGCCTCCGTCTACGCGGATATCGAACAGGTGGACGCCTGGCCCGGCCTGCTCGCCGAGCCCCCGGTCGCCGGTGGCCTCGTCGGCGAGACCATGCGCGCGGTGCTCGTGGACCAGTTCACGCGCCTGCGCGACGGCGACCGCTTCTGGTATCAGAGTTACCTCCCCCCGGGTCTGAGCAGCTTCGTCGAGCGCCAGTCGCTCGCGAGAGTGATCCGCCGCAACACCGAGATCGGCGATGAACTCCAGAACGACGCCTTCCGCGTCCCCGACGTCGTCGACACCTGCCCCGCGGACTTCACGGGTGATGGCGTCATCGACATCTTCGACTTCCTGCTCTTCTCAGGCGCCTACAGCCTCGGTAATCCCGCCGCTGACCTGAACGGAGACGGCGTGGTGAACCGTCGCGACTTGCGCGCGTTCCTCGTGGCCTTCCTCACCGGTTGCTGAGCCACCCCGACGCTTAACGCACCGACACGAATCGTCCCCAATCGCGACGCGCCGGGCCATTTCGGCCCGGCGTTGTCGTTTCAGGCGGCACCCTTGGCGATGCCCCGCTCGCACAGGTCGACCCATCGGCGCACGATGGCCTCCGCCCGGTCATCGAGCACGATGAAGCCGGACGCCAGGTCCATGCCGACCTCGAAAGGGATGGACTCGGCCTTCCCGATGCGCAGGGCGATGGTCGCCTCGATCCGTTGGCCCGCTTCCACGAGTTTGCCGCCGTCGAGGAGATTCTCGACGACCTCGTCGCGTCGGACCGCGTTGAGGTAGCGGATGCCGGTGCCGAGCGTCTGCCCGGCGCGGGAGAAGCGATTGGCGCACGCGCGGTCCACCGCCGCGACGATCGCGGGCTTGAGGACCGCATCGAGCCAGGCGTGATCGATGGCGTTCGTGTCAGCGATCCCCATCGCCGCGAGGATGGCGCCCAGGCGCTCGCCGGTGCGTCGCTGGACGGTCTGGGCGCGCTGGAGCTCGTCGCGTGTGACGAGCCCGGCGTCGATCAGGATCTCCCCGAAGCTGCGCATGCCGAACCTGGCCGACCTCCGTGTACCCCAAGCCGCGCACCACCCGTGTGCAACGGTCGCTTCGGCGACGGGCGGGCGGGACTTGATCGGGGGCGCGGAGTGCCGAGCGATTGCCCCGCTAGCGGGGGTGAACGCCGGCAGCGCGTCACGCCGCGCGGCTGACCCCCGCGTCCAGGAACATCTCCGGCCAGAGGCGACGCATCAAGGCTTCTTCGTCCTCCGTCGCGGCCTGATATTCGACGGCCACGCGGCACCAGCCGTCGTCGGCCGGCTCCATCGTGTAACAGATGCGTCCCGCCGCGAGCTCCCACTCGCGCCCATCCTCGCGAAAGTCCATGAGCAGCACGACGCGTTCGCCGATGGGCAGACGCCACGGCGCGAAGAAGCTGCACCCGGCCCGCGAGCGGTCGACCAGGCGTGTGGCGAAGCGTTCGAGACGCCCGAGATGGCGCGTCACCACGCCTTCAGCGGGGAAAACTCCGGTCTCGCGTTGGGCGCTGCGTCGCTCGATGCGGCCCGTCGTGTCGTCGCTCATGCTGAACTCCCGATCCCGGCGTTGAACAAGGTCATCGGGAGAAGGACCGCGATTCTCCCCCTTCGACGCTGAGTAGACGGGACTTCCCTAGACACCCCGATCCGTCTGTAGCGCGGTAATCCCCCGCGCGGAGGACGCCCCGTCGGCCGATATCCTCTCTCTATGCCCGAACTCACGTATCACACCGCAGGGGAGTCGCACGGTCCCGCCTTGATCACGCTCATCCAGAGCGTGCCCGCCGGCGTCGACCTCGATCTTGACTTCATCAACAACGAGCTCCGCCGACGCCAGGGGGGGTACGGCCGCGGCGGGCGGCAGCGCATCGAGACCGACCGCGCCGAGTTCCTCTCGGGCGTCCGCCTCGGGCGGACGATCGGCTCGCCCATCGCCATCCGCATCGCCAACAAGGACTCACGCCTGGACGACCTCGAACGCACGCCGCCTGTGCATCGGCCGCGCCCGGGGCACGCCGACCTCGCCGGGTCCATCAAGTGGCTCACGAACGATTGCCGGGAGACGCTCGAACGCGCCAGCGCCCGCGAGACGGCGGCGCGCACCGTCGCCGGCGCCGTCGCGCGCTGCCTGCTCAAGACGATCGAGATCGAGGTCTTCGGCTTCGTTCGCACCATCGCGCAGGTGACCAGCGGGGTGCAGGTGATCCCCGATAACCACCAGACCATGCTCGAGGCCCGCGACGCCTCGGACGTCTACTGCCCCGACCCCAAGGCGTCCGAAGCGATGCGCGAGGCGATCCGCCAGGCCAAGGTGGACAAGGACACCGTCGGCGGCATCGTCGAGGCCCATGTCTTCAACTGCCCGATCGGGCTGGGGAGCTCGATGGACTGGCGCACCAAGCTCGATGCCCGCCTGGCGTACGCCGTCATGGGCATCCAAGCCTTCAAGGCGGTGGAGATCGGGATGGGGCGCGATTGCGCGCACCTGACGGGCTCTCAGGTTCACGACCCCATCGCCTTCGACGAAGACAAGCGGTACACCAACTCGCTGGGTTACACGCGCCCCTCCAACAACGCCGGCGGGCTCGAGGGCGGCATGACCAACGGCATGCCCGTCGTCGTCAAAGGCACCATGAAGCCCATCTCCACGCTGTTGCGCGGCCTGCCCTCGGTCAACCTGCGCACGCAACAGCCCGAGCACTCGGACTACGAACGTTCGGACGTCTGCGCCGTGTCAGCCGCCAGCGTGGTCATGGAGAATGTCGTCGCTTTCGAAATTGCCCGAGCCGCGCTCGAGAAGTTCGGCGGCGACACGGTGACGGAGTTCATGGGGAACTGCGAGCGTTACTTGGAAACGGCCCGGACGCTGCCGGACCCGAGTGAGGGGACGGCGATCGCGTAACACGGGCGGACGTGCCACGGCTTGCTTGCAAGCCCTGCTCGGAGTGGTGCCTGCTCGAAGGGAATCACGGGTTGCAAGTAACCCGTGGCACGCGAGAGGGGGGAGGAACGGGTTACCAGAAACCCGTGGCACGCGACCTGTCCCGGGCTTAGAGCTTCAGGTCGCCCAGGCCGCCGCCGAGGTAGTCGAGGCCGCCGAGGCCGCCGCCGGAATCGCTCTTGGTCGCCTGCTTCTTTTCGTTCTCGCGCTGCTTGGCCTGCTCGCGCAGGCGGCGGAGTTGCGGCGTCTCCTTGAGGATTTCGTCGGGCGAGCGGGTGTCCTTGTCCTGCTCGCCGCGCTTGCCGCGGCGGCCGCCCCTGCCGGCGGGAGCGGCGGGCTTGTCGAGGGCCTGCTTGATGCTCAGGCTGATCTTGCGCTGGTCCCGGTCGACCTTGAGGACCTTCACCTTCACGATGTTGTTGGGCTGGACTACGTCGCTCGTGCGGTTCACACGCTTCCAGGCAAGCTCCGAGATGTGGACCAGGCCTTCGATACCCTCGGCGACCTCGACGAAGCAGCCGAACTCCATGAGCTTGGTGACGCGGCCCGTGACCAACTCGCCCTCGTTGACGTCCTTGAGCGCTTCGTCCCAAGGGTCGGGTTCGAGCTGCTTGAGGCCCAGCGAGTGGCGGTTGTTCTCCCAGTCAAGCTTGAGGACCTTCACCTTGACGGTGTCGCCCTCCTTGACGACCTCTTCGACCTTGTTGACGCGGTCGTGGCGGAGGTCGGAGATGTGCAGCAGGCCGTCGATGCCGCCCATGTCGACGAAGGCGCCAAAGGGCATGATCTTGCGCACGGTGCCCTGGATCTCGTCGCCTTCGTTGAGCGTGTCCTTGAGCTTGGCGGTCTCCTGCTCGCGTTCCTTGGCGAGGACTTCGCGGCGGCTGAGGGTGATGTTGCCGCGGCCCGAGCGGTCGACTCGGATGACCTGGCACGTCACCTTTTCTCCAACGAAGACCGAGAGGTCTTCGACGCGGTGGAGGTCCACCTGCGACGCCGGCATGAAGGCGCGGTGGTTGGCGACCTCGAGCTCGAGGCCCCCCTTGTTGGTGCCGGAGACGCGCGCCTCGACGACCTGGCCTGGCTGGAGCAGCTCCCACTCGGCCTTTTGGACGGCTCCGGGCAGGGAACAGATGTAGATGGACTCGTCGGCGTCGAAGCGGTCGACAACCACTTCGATGGGGTCACCGTTGTTGGGGAGTTCTTTGCCTTCTTTGAACTGGGTTTTCGAGAGCACTCCGAGTTGCTTGGGGCCAAACTCGAGAAAGACGTCGTCGTTGCCGACGGAGACAACGGTGCCGGAGCGGTGTTCACGGCCGCCTTGGACAACCCGCGGCCCCCGAATCGGCGCCTTGGCCCCAGCACCGCCCGGAGCGCCACCTGAAGCGGGGGCGCCCGGAGCGTCATCCTTCTCCTGGCCCGCGGGCGGGGCGGCGGTGGCGGACTCCATGGCCTTGAGCGCATCGTCGGCGGCGTCCTGCGAGAGCGTCTCGGCCGGAGGCGTCGACGGGCCCTCGGGCTTCCTCTCACGCTCGAGCTGGGCGTCGGCGGCGGCCTTCTTCTCGGCTTCGTCGGCGGCGCGGGCGGCTTCGATCTGGGCGTCGGCCTCACGCTCGGCCTGAGCGCGGTCCTCGTCGGAGATCGCGGGGGCCTTGGGCTGCTCGCCGGTCTGCGGTTGATCGGCCTGCTGCTGATCGGGCGCGGAGGCGGCGTTGGCCTGATCGGATTCGCGCGGGTCCTCGGGGCGGGGCGCCTGCTCGTGCGGGGTGGCGTTCATCGGTGTCTCAGAACAAGGTTGTGGGGGGGTGGCGTCGGGTGATCGCTTGGATATGGGGTGTCTCGCGGATCTGTCGGCGGCTGCGGCCGGCGTGGGATCGCGGGTATCGGAGCGCGTGCGAGAGGGTGGAGTGACCCGAAGTGAGGTGACGAGTGTTGCGGGGGTGAAATCGCCCGTCCACCACCGGCGATCGGCTCCCGCAGGACGCGAGTGTAGCCCAAAGCGTGTGGGATGCCAGAGACGGACCACGCTGTGACGCGGAAAGCAGCGGGCGAGGCTCGCCTCGAACCCCCCCGACGGCGGCGTCGTATGTGGTGGTGCGTCGCAGAGCGGCGTGCGGGCGTTAGCATGCCCGTCGCGCGTCGGCCCCCGTCTGGGTCTTCGCGTGCGATCTGGCCGAGCAGCGGCGGTCCCGACCAAGGAGTGTTCATGGCGTCAGCGAACGTCTCGTGGGGCATCGACATTGGAGCCGGGGCGATCAAGGCCCTTCGGCTGGAGCGTGATGGGTCGGACGTGCGCGTCGCGGACTTCGTCGTGGTGCCGCACAAGCGCGTGCTCTCGACACCTGAGATCAACGAATCGGACGCGATCCGCGTCGCGCTCGGCGCGTTCATGAGCGACTATCGCGAGCAGCTTCGCGGCGCCTCGGTGGTGTGCCACATCCCGGGTCACGCCTCGTTTGCGCGGTTCGCGAAGCTGCCGCCCGTCGAGGCCAAGGGCGTGGAAAACCTCGTGCGCTTCGAGGCGATCCAACAGATCCCGTTCCCGATCGAGGAGGTGGAGTGGGACTACCAGGCGTTCGTCTCGGAAGACTCGCCCGAGGTGGAGGTCGGCATCTTCGCGGTCACGAACGACCGGGTGACCGAGAAGCTGAACCTCTGGGGCGAGGCGGGGCTGACGCCCGACGAGATCACGCTGGGCCCGGTCGCGGTCTACAACGCGATCGCCTACGACCTCGGGTTCACCGAGAACACGCCGGGCACGGTGATCGTGGACATCGGCGCGCAGGCGACAGACCTGATCGTCGCCGAGGGCGGGCGTGTGTGGATCCGCACCTTCCCGATCGGCGGGCACCACTTCACCGAGGTGCTGGCCGAGACGTTCAAGCTCAGCTACGCCAAGGCGGAAAAGCTCAAGGCCGAAGCCGAGACCAGCAAGTACAAGCGGCACGTCTTCCAGGCGATCAAGCCGGTGCTGAGCGACCTCGTGCAGGACGTGCAGCGCTCGATCGGCTACTATCAGGACACGCATCCCGGGGCGAACCTGCAGCGCGTGATCGGCCTCGGCTCGACGTTCAAGCTGCTCGGGCTGCGCAAGATGCTCAGCCAGCAGCTCCAGATGGAGGTCTACCGCCTCGAGGGGTTCAAGCAGATCGGGGTGGAGGGCTCGGCGTCGGTCGAGTTCGAGGGGCTGGCGCTGAACATGGCGACCGCCTACGGCTTGGCGCTCCAGGGCCTGGGCCTGACGCCCATCGACGCCAACCTCATGCCCGTGACCATCACGCGTGACGCGTTGTGGCGGAAGAAGACGCCCTGGTTCGTCGGTGCCGCGGTGCTGCTGCTCGCCGGCGCGGGCGCGACGTTCGTGCGTCCGATCCTCGACAGCCCGTTCGCGCAGGAGATCTCGAGCCGATCGAGCGTCTCGGAGGTGCAGCGGGTGATGAGCCAGTTGCAGAGCAAGTGGCGCCAGGCCGAGCAGGATCTGGCGTTGGAGTTCAACCCGGGCAACGTGCTCGCGTTGGACGCCGAGGAAAACAAGGCGCTGTTCGCGTATCTGCTGGCGGACGTGGGGGAGATGATGGAGCGCGCCCGGGAGGTGGCGAGGACTGAGACGCGCCCGTACCGCGTGTTCGCGTTCGATAGTGCGTACCTGCCCCCCGGGACGCCGATTTCGTCGGCTCAAGGCGGGGGCGGCGGTCGCCGTGGCGGGGGCGGCGGCATCGTTGATTCGGGCCCCATCGGCGGG
>CAYTSW010000009.1:0-40007 GCA_964440605.1 uncultured Phycisphaeraceae bacterium
TTAGGGATGTGGAGCAACTCTTGTAGACGATGCCGCTGCTCTCGCAGCGACCGCGCATACTGCCAAATGAAGCCGAACGCGAGGAAGAACGTCCCGAGGCGGATCAAGAGCCCGGGCCACGCGCTGATCGCTTCCGACCAGATCGCCGGTTCATTGCCCCGGTCATCGACCCACACAATCTTCGCTGTGACCGCCAGGCCCGCGGGGACCAGAACCGCAAGGATGAACAAAAAGTTGGGCACGAGGGAGGAAAGTTTGGACAACTTCATCGCGCTTCTCCGAAGGCCGACAGCCAGCCCTCGTCGAGAGAGTTGTGGCGCCGTGCCGGCCGCATGAGCCAGACGAGCACGACTGCGATGACGAGCCCGATCAGGGCCGCGACCATCGCTATGACATCGGGCCAAAATCTACGCTCCTCGCTGCCGAAGAGGATGTTGCAGTGTTTAAACGTCGGCGGGTTCGTACCCCACCAGCCGTCCGGCGTGATGTCGATGGCGCCGCTTCGCCCGATCTCATAGAGGCGGCATCGAAACTCCGGTCCGGTCTGTTTGAGCTCCTTGTACCAGTCCTTACTTTGCTCGTCACTCGCGTGCGGCTCCTTACTGTGCTCGTCATTCGCGTGCGGCGTCTCTAGGGCGTAGCGCGTGGCGAAGTAAGTGCCCGTCTGATAACCGTTGCGGAGCGGCGGCGTTTCGTGCAGCTTTTCACCCAGGCGCAGCCCAAAGTGAGAGGCGACGAGCAGATTGCGCGTCGCCCGGCGGTGTTCGGGGAGTTCGTAGAAGGCGTGCATGTCGGTCGTGAAGCACACCGCGTGGGGCAGCCGCTGTCGCACCGCGTGGAGAATGGTGAGCGTGTCGTAGATGTCGCCCCCGAGCACGCCGACGGCCCGGATGGGCCGTTTGTCCTGTCTGGCCTGTCCCATGTCTTTCGCGAGCTCATCCATCAGGCGATCGATGGAGTCCATCTGTGATCGGCCTTCGGGGCGGTAGCGCACTTCGGGCTGAAGCATCCGGCTCAACGCCGACGAGCCGGATGCGTAGTCCTCCTGCCGCGGCAGCGAGCCCGCGAGACCGGACGAGTAGCCTTTGAAGCGGAGCACTTTTTCCAAGTTCCCGCGGATCTCTTCCTCTTTCATAGAATATCGGTTGTGGAGACGTTTGACGAGAGCGTCCTTGAACGTGTTCTCCATCGCGCGGCTGTACGCGCTGTTGAACGGGCTGATGAGCAGGATGCGTCCGCCCTCGCCCTTTGTTGTCGCCGCCGTGATGACCCCGCGTCGCAAGAGTTCATCTGCGAGAAGACGAAGAAGGATGTCGTCCGTACCGATCAGGCGGTGGAGCAGCGGGCCGTTTTGACCGCCCATCGGAAGGCGAATCTGTGTGAAGCGGGTCGCCGTACAGTCGGTTGAGTTGAGCTGTGACGGACAGATAGCCTTGCAGAGGGAAGTCTTGGGGATTGTCGGGCGGCTGGCGTAGATGTTGGTCCGTTTCGACAAGACACACGCGGCGGCCTTACAGGACACCCGGCACTCATCATCCTGAGCCCTCAGCAGCGAGATCAGTGCGTCCGAGTTCGTCGGGCCCAGCACGCAGACGCGCGTGAATGGCGCGAGCTCCGCCGCGCAGTCGCTCGTGCAGGCTTCGCCGGTGCACTGCTTTCCGGCTCCGCACAACTCGTGCATCAACGCCGCAAGGCGTGGCAGGAAGGTGCCGAAGGGTTCGATCTGCATCTGGTCGAGCCACAAGACCAGCACTGACGGGGGGCAGCCGGTCTGCTCCGTGTCCCTGACGCCGTCGAACCACTCGTAAGGCAGCTTAGTGGCTCCCCGATCTGGCCCGAGGAGGCTCCTGACCACGACGTACTCGATCTGGCTGTTCAGACGCGGGTAAAAACCATTGGCCGCGAGCCCCGCGATGACCGCCACACGCGTATCGATCCGTGCATCCGCGTCGGTCTGCCAGGGGGTGTTGTCGACCAGGACAGGCATCAGGATCAAGTCGCGCCGCCCGTGCGACTCGCCGTCCTCAGAACGGCATGCCGCGCAGCGCCTGTTTTTGATTTCCTCCGCCAGCCGTGCGAGGGCCGCGGCAGGCGTGCTAGCGTTCGCCGGGCTGGAACCCTGTTGAAGCCGCGCCGGCGCGGGGGCCTGAGGCCGCGACGCCTGGCTGTTGTCTGCCGAGGATTGGGCCCGCGTGTCGTCCGAGGTGCCCGTGATCGTCCGACTTTGGCCGCCTGAGGGCCGGGCATTCTCGATGGCGCGGAACGGATCCTGCCACAGCCGCGCGTACATCCGTTGCGGCACGGCAGGCGAGACTTGGGTCGCGTCTGTGGTCGGACGCGTCGCGGTCAACGCGTCCGGGATGGAGGCGGCGCCGAGAAGCGCGAGCACGAACATGATCGCGGTGCCAAGTCGACCGTTGTCGGGAGCCAAGCGGCTCATCGTTCACCTCGCGTATCCGCTTGCCAAGCCAGGGCGTCTCTATCCGCGCCCTACGTCGCAACGCATACTCTGGCACGCTTGAAACGCTAAGGTGCACACTTTAGTGGATCTAGGCAAGGGGGCGCGTCAGGGAAAGATGCGTAATGTTGGTATTCTTGGGTAAGCCCTACAGTTCCGCTCGGTCAGAATCCGTCTAGATCCCGAACTCGATTACGGCGCGAACCGTTCCAAGCCTCGAAATGCCGCACCCACGCATCGTCACCGTCACCATGAACCCTGCCGTCGACCACGTCCTCGAGGCGCGGCAGTTCACCATCGGCGCGCATATGAGCGCGACCCGGCTCGGCTGGTATCCCGCCGGCAAGGGCATCAATGTCGCGCGAACCCTCGGCGCGCTCGGCTCACGCGTCGTCGCGACCGGCTTCGTCGGGCACGGCGAACTCGGCTTGTTCGAGGAATATCTCGAACGCGCGGGCCAGGGCCGCGTCGTCATGCAGTTGCTCACGGTGCGCGGGCGCACGCGCGACAACATCACCATCGTGGACCCCGTCTACGACACCGAGACCCACATCCGCGACGAGGGCTTCACCATCCAGCACGAGGACGCCCGCAGGCTGACCAGCAAGGTCAGCATGCTCGCGCGCGACGACGCGGTCGTGTGCTTCTCCGGCTCCCTGCCGCCCGGCTTCACGACCGGGGACCTGCGCACGATGCTCCATCGCTGCCAGACGATGGGCGCGAAGATCATCGTCGATACCCACAGCGACGCTCTCGACGCCGTGCGTGACGAGCCCGTCTGGATGCTCAAGCTCAACGCCCGCGAGGCGAGCCAACTCACGGGCGTCGCGGTCGACATCGAGCCCGATCGCGCCGTCGAGGCCGCCCGCTCGCTCCTCGTCGCCAGCGGGGGTCCGGCGCAGGTTGTCATCATCACGCGCGGGCCCGCGGGCGCCGTGCTCGTCACCCACGACCTCGCGCTCGCCGGCTACACCTTCGTCCACCCGGGACGCATCGCCAACACCGTGGGCTGCGGCGACGCGCTGCTCGCCGGCGTCCTGCATGCGTGGGCCGCCAACGAGGGATGGGAAGCCGTGCTGCGCAGCGGGGTCGCCGTCGCCACCGCGAACGCCGTCGCCCGCGTGCCCGGCGAGTTGAGCCACGAGGACGTCGAAGAGTTCAGCGAGGCCGCGACGATCGACAAGCTCTGACAGGCTTGCTGGGCCTGTGCCACGGCTTGTCTCGCAAGCTGTGCTCCCACACGAGGGCGGGGCGGCGTGTCGGGGTCTTCCGCGAGGTCGGCGCTTGAATGCACGGGTTCCCGCCGCGCAATCAACCCGTGGCACGGAGAGACTCGGTCAGTCAGGCTTCACGCCCGACCGTCCTTCCCGCGGCGTGTCGTCCGGGAGGTTGCGCGTGAAGCGGCGTGATCCCTTGAGGAACAGGCCTTCGGAGAAGTCGAACACCGGCCCGCGGAAGACCCGTGTCAAAGCCTCCGGATCCTCCATCAACCAGACGCGCAGGTCGCCCCGATTCGTGCGTAGAACGACGCGGTTGTTGCCACCCGCGACGTTCGTCTGCACCACGTCGCGCGACGCGTACGTGCGGTCGGCATCGGATACGCGGTTCTTGATCACCGACTCGCCGTCGAGCGTCTCGAGGTCGTACACGCCCGTCGAGCCGGGCGGCACCTGCCAGTACACGCTGCCATCGGTCACGAGCACCTGTGCCTCGTCACGCATTGGGTGATCCGTGCGGAACTCCACCGGCCCCTGATGGTTCTCGATCTCCACGCGCCCCCGGCCGCCCACAACCTCCACGAGCCCGCCGCGGTTCACCACCCGCACCCCATCGAGCCGCGGCACGAGCACACGCAGCGCCACCGCGTGGTCTTCCACCTCGCGCAGCGAGCGCGTGCGCACACGCACCACGCCGATGCCCGGCTCGGACTCGTCGTACATCGCGTCGAGCGTCACGGCCCGGGCCAGCTCGCCATCCGCGTCGACATCGTTCTCGAACGCGACCCCGAACGCCCGGCCTTCCACCGCGACGTCGTTCCGGCCTTCGTCCACGCGCACCTCGACCTGACCCCGGAAGTTCTCCACCTCCACCGCCAGCAGGCGCAGGTCCTCGGGCGTCTCGACGCTCGTCACCCGCTCCGAGCCGGCGCAGCCGACGAGCCAGACGAGCGACGCCAGGACGACGAGGGTCACGATGCGAGCGGCGGGCGGGAAGTGATGCAAGGCAGTCGCTCCAGAAACAAGTGGGGGCCGCGGCGAACGAGTCCCGATAAAGGGGGTGTACGCGTGGCGGGGCGTGCAGGGTCGCGCGTGGGGATGGTATGAGAAATGGGTCATCGGCTCGTCGCCACCCCTTCGTCGAGTGACGGGCCTAGCCTTGCCCGAATCCAGCCCCTGTACGCCCGTCCGCCGCTCTCGGAAGGAAACCGACGCCATGCCCCGCAAGGCAATCGCCCGTGCCACGCTGCTCTTGCTGGCCCTCTCGGCCATCGTCGCCCTGCCGGCCTGCTCGAACTACCGCGAGACGCGCGGTGACCCGGACCGCCCGCTTCGCGAGCTCCGTACCGAGGCCGATGCCGCCCTCCAGGACTTCCGCGATCGCGATCCGAGCCTCGCGGGGTTCTTCGACTCGGCCTACGCCTACGCCATCTTCCCCTCCATCACCAAGGGAGCCGCGGGCATCGGCGCGGCCAACGGCGACGGCGTGGTCTACCGCTCGGGCGATGTCATCGGCTACGCCGAGATGACGCAGGTGAACGTTGGCCTTCAACTCGGCGGGCAGTCGTACGCCCAGTTGATGTTCTTCGAGGATCAGGACGCCTTCCGCCGCTTCACCCGCGGCGATGTCGAGTTCAGCGCCAACGCCTCGGCCGTCGCCGCCGACGAGGGCGCCGCTCGGGCCGCCGACTACGCCGGCGGCGTCGCCGTCTTTTCGATGCCCAATCGCGGGCTCATGTTCGAGGCCTCGCTGGGCGGTCAGGACTTCGACTTCACGCCCGCGGAGTGACCACTCGTCCGGGACCGCTGAGTCGCGTCACTCCCCGATGCGCCGCGGCATGGCGCTGGCCACCAGGCGCGTCACGCGAGGCGGCGCGTCCGACGCCACGCGCACGCTCTCGGGCGCGTCCGGCTCCACCACCAGGTCCATCGTCGCCCGCTCCAGGCGCGGCCCGATCCCATACCGCAACACGAAGCGGCACGAGCGGACCTGATCGAGCAGCATCGCCTCCTGCGTCGAGTCGTCGGACAGGGTGATGCGCACGAGCCAGAGCTCGCCCGGCCCCGTCGGTTCAAAGCCCAGGTCGGGCTCCGGCTCCCCGTTGCCCCACACGCGCAGCTGCGCACCTTCGCCCGCGTAGCGGTACTCGATGCGCGAGACCTCCGTCGGTATGCCGTCGGCGTCGACCGCCGAGACGAACTCCATGTAGTCCGAGAGCACGGGGTTCTCGGAGTTGGCCAGCACGTCGTCGGGCAGCGGGCGGAAGTCGCGCCCCGTGCGCACCATCGCGAGCACGCGGTTCACAACGATGCGTGTCACGACGTTGCTCGACGCCGCGTCCGCGTTGATCTCGTACGCCTTGAAGGTCGTGTCGAGCGCGACGAGCGTCGCGCTCATCAGCAGCGCGCTGATGAGCGTCGCCACCTGCATCTCCAGCACGGTGAACGCACGCCGGGCCGAGCGACGCAAGACAGAACTCGCCTGGCGCATCACGGTCCCTCCTTGTAGCTGCCGGGCACGGGCACCACGCTCAGCGGGAGCGCCAGCCCGTCGGGGAGGATCATGTCCGGGTCGGCTTCGAGCCGCGTGACGCCCACGCCGTTGTACGGGATGGCGCGGCGCACGTGCAGCGCCGGGTCCGCGACGTCATCGGGCACGCCGTCGTACCACGCCTCCTCGTGCGTCCCGTCGAAGCCCGCGAGCAGCACGGGATCGCCGTCGTTGTCGAAGGCGGTATCCCAGCCGATGTCGAGCGTGCCGTCGCCGTCGAGGTCGGTGAGGTCCGAGGGGTCGATGGCCTCGAAGTCGCCGTTCTCGGCGGTCGCGTACCCGATGGTGACGTTGAAGTGCGCCGGGTTGCCGATCGCCTCGCCGTAGAGCGCGAGGGGCGCCTCGCCGCGCACGGGCGTGAACGTGGACATCAGCACGCCGCGGATCTCCGCGTTCCCGCGCACGTCCAGCACGCCCGCGATCACCGCCCCCTCCAGGCGCACGTCCTGCTCCGGCGGCGGGTTGATCGACCCGATGTCCACGCTCCACTCCGGCGCCAGCAGCGAGCTCTTGGCGATCTCGTCTTCGTGCTCGGCGTCGGGATTGAGCGCCGAGTCGTCCGGCGCGTCGGGGTGCCGACGCGCGTAGCGCGTCGAACCGGTGAACTGCATCTTGTTGCGCAGGTGCGTGAACACACGCGGCTTGTCGGCGATGACCGACCCGATGATCAGGCAGTCGTGGAACCGCAGGTTGTTCGAGAGCCGCTTCGTGTCGTAGGAGTTGTCCGGTGCCGAGCCGTCGCCGTTGAGATCGATCGGCACGACCAGCGGGTCGGGCAACGCGTCGTAGCCTTCGTAACTCTCATCCACGTAGCTCTTGTCCAGCGCCACGTCGCTCTCGGCCGGCGGCGGGGGGTACTTGTACGCCAGCCCACCGCCCGTGCGCACCTGCTCGCCGTAGAACACCCACGAGGGGTGCGTGTTGTCGTTCCACAGCTCCACGCGTGTGATCCCGATGAACTCGCAGTCGATGAACAGCGCGTTGAGCCCCATCGGGATCGTCACGTTCCGGAAGGTCATCCCCTCGAACACCGGGCGGGCGTACCAGTCCGCCGGCGTGTTCGTCCCGAAGGGCGTCGGTTCGGTGCGTACCGGCGGCTCCCACCCCGCGCCGTTCTGCGCGCTGACCTGCGACCAGAAGCCAGGGTCAGAAGCGTCGTCCTGCAACGCGCGCAGCGCATCGCCCGCGGCGTCGAAGCTCCCGGGAGCGATCGTCGGCAGCTCCTGCTCGTCGGCGTCGAAGATCACCGCCTGTTCGCCCTGTGCCGTGCGGATCGGCCCCTGCACGAACTTCTGGTAGTCCGAGACGACCAGGCCGTTCGGGTCGCTCGCGTTCTCCCAGTCCACACGCGAGGCGCGCAGCCGGATGCCGCCGCGGATCTTGGCGTACTGATCGCGGTAGTCGAGCACGCCGTCGCGGTAGCCGAGCTTGATGTCGTCGAGGTCGAGGTCATCGGCGTCGACCGTGCCGTCGCCGTTGGCGTCGTCCATGGAGGAGTAGTCCCATGCGCCGTTCGCGAAGCGTCCGTTGCGGATGCCGTTGCGGTTGCGGTCGGGCGCGCCCGAGTCGATGAGCATCGCCAGGGCGTTGTTGACGGCGAACTCGCTCGACCGCGAGGCCGCGTCGGTGCCCGCGGTGAGCGACGAGCTGAGGACGACTTGCCCGTCACCGTTGCTGTCGTAGTGGCGCAGGAAGATGTCGAAGTCGTCGACGGTGTCGTCGCGTGTCTCGTCGGCGAAGGCGTTGTCGGGCGACGAGTCGTTGTCGTAGTCGATCGCGTTGATCGTCGCCAGCGCGGCGCCCTCGATGCCGTTGAGCACGCGCAGGCGGTTGTCACCGTCGACGTCGTCCTCGAGCACCGCGTCGTAGAAGTCTTCGAGTTTGCGGTCGAGCACGGGGTTGAGCCCGTAGAAGTCCGAGAGCGAGGCGAGCGGCGCCCCGTCGATGGAGTCGAGAGAATCGGAATCGAAGGAGCTGCCCACCGGGCCGTCGACGTGCCCGCCCACGCCGACGATCGGCGGCACGTTCGAGATGATCGCGTACTCCACGCGCTTGGCGACGCGGTACTGCGCCTCGACCGTGCGCGTCACCCACCGCCCACGCGAGAAGTCCCAGTCGTAGCCCGTCGCGACGACGCGGATCCGACCGCGGGCGTCGGGCGGGCCGTACGAGATCTGCACCGCCGTGACGATCTGATCCGTCGAAGGATCACGATCGATCCCGATCGGGAGGGTCACGAGCCACTGACTGTTGCGCGGCAGCACGGTGATCGGGCCCGGCGCGTTTTCCGGGTCGCTGCCGTCGATCAGGTTGTCGTTCGCGTCGGCGGCGTGGATGTTCGACAGCGCCGCCATGATCGAGCGCGGGGCTTCGCTCTCCGTCAGCCCCCACTTCGGCGCGGCGACGGTCACGTCGCTCGGCGCGGGGCCGACCCAGAGGGTGTCGAGATACTCCGCGTCCACCTCGCCGCGCGAGACGATGAAGCGCGAGACCGCCCGGCGCAGGCGCGACTCGGCGAGGACGAGCCCGGTGTCGACAGCCCCTTGCGAGCGTACGACGCGGATGTGCGACGCCGCCGAGCGCAGGTTGCCCTGCGTCGCGACCGCCATGGCGGCGGCGAGGGAGGCGAACATGACGAGGAACATCATCGCCAGCACGCCGACGACGCCGCGCCGGCGTGTCACGCGCTTGCAGGCTTGCCGGAGTAGTGTCGTCGTCCGTTTCATCTCGTCACTCCGCTGCTCGATGCTGTCCTCCCGCGTCGCGCCGACCCGGCCGCCGCTGTGCGCACCCGCGTGGATCACGGCGGGACGATCCAGCTCACCCGCGTGATCGCCGGCGCCTCGGTCGACCACTCGCCCTGATAAAGGACGGTGACCGTGACGCGTACCGGGTAGTCGTTGATGTCGCGGACCGATTCGTCGTACACCGCCAGGTTCGCCGACGCCGAGAAGTCGCGCGGGTCCACCAACTCCACTTCCACCACCTGCGTCCACCCCGCCATCGACACCGGCACGCTCTCCTCGCCGACCTCCTGCTCGACGATCTCGCCCGACCAGTCGCGCTCGGCGATCACCTCGCCGAAGGCGTTGATCGGGCCGGAGAAGCGTTGCGCGAGCGTGAAGCCGTCGGGCAGCGTCGTCGCGTCGCCGAAGACGAGCCCGTCGAAGTCATCGAGGTCGTCGAGGTGGGCGATCATCGTTTCGTTGCCTTCGAGCCCCCACCCACGCAGGGTCGAGGGGTCGCCCGGCGTCTCGAACCAGAGCCCGCCGGCGAAACGGTCGTGCCGCGGGAGTGCCCGCGTCAACTCGCGGATTTCGCCCGCCAGATAACTCGCGGTGGCGGCGTTGGACGACCAGAGGTTGTTGAAGAGAAACGCCCGTTGGGCCTGCATCACCGCGAGCACGCCGACGAGCACGATCGTCATCGCGAGCATCGTCTCGAGCAGCGTGAAGCCGCGGAGTTGGACGCCACTGACCCGGCTCTGCGGGTCAGTGCGTTGCGGTGCGCAGGCACTGACCTCCAGAGCGAGGTCAGTGGCACCAGTGAGACACCCGTGCTTGTCGGCGGCGTGAGGCATCATCCCCGGAATCGGTCATTGGACGATCTGGCTCATCTTGAAGATGGGCAGGATGATCGCCATGGCGATGAAACCAACGACTGAACCCATCACGATGATCATGAGGGGCTCGATCATTCCGGTAACCGCCTTGATCGCGTCGCGGAGCTGCTTCGCGTAGAAGTCCGAGATCTCGTCGAGCACCTCGCCCAGCTTCCCGGACTCCTCGCCCGCGCCGATCATCTGCACCACTGCGTGCGGCATGTAGTCCGAGCGCTGGAGCGGTTGCGTGACCTTCTTGCCCTGCTTCACGCTCGAGTAGACGTTGCGCCAGAGGCGCCGGTACAGGCGGTTGCCCGAGATGTCTCCCGTGATCGCGATGGTGTCGAGCATGGGCACGCCCGCGTTGATCAGCTCGCCCATGGTCTGAAGCGAGCGGCTGATGTACAGCGCGCGGAACATGCGCTTGACCACAGGAATGGTCAGCTTGCACCGGTCATAGAAGAGCCCGCCAATATCGGTCTTGCCCGCGAGCCACAGGCCCAGGAGCAGGCCGAACGCGCCGCCGCCGAGCAGCAGTCCGTTGTTGCGCACGAAGGCCGAGAGGTCCATGAGGAAGATGGTGGACCAGGGCAGGGCGTCTTCCTTGCCCTCGAAGACGGTCGTGAACTTCGGGAGCACGAAGGTGAGCAGGAAGACGGTCACGCCGATGGCCATGGTCGCGATGATGCCGGGGTAGATCATCGCGCCGACGACCATCTTGCGCGTCTCGATCTGCTGGGCGGTGTAGGCCGCGATGCGGTCGAGCATTTTGCCGAACGAGCCCGACATCTCGGACGCGCGGACCATGTTGACGTACAGCGGGTTGAAGAGCTTGGGGTGGCGCGCGAGCGCCTCGGAGAACTGCTTACCGGATTCGACGTCGGTCTTGAGCCCGTTGATGACCCTTTTGAACTGCGCGTGCTCGGTCTGGTCGGCGATGCCCTCGAGCGCCGAGCGCAGCCCGATGCCGGCTCGGACCATCACCGCCAGTTGGCTGGTGAAGTCGAGCACGTGCTTCATGTTGGGCTTGCCGGAGTTGAGCTGCTTGATCTTCTCCATCAGGTCGGCGCCGCCCCCGGCGCCGACGGGGTTGATCGCGAGGACCTGCCCGCCCTGCGCGCGCACCGCGGCGGCGGCGGCCGCGGCGTTCGCCGCCTCCAACACACCGACCGTCGTCTGTCCGCTCGAACTGCGGGCCTGGTACCGGTACGCGGGCATGCGTCCTCACTCCCTGCGCGACGGGCGGACGGTCCGGGCCCGCGCGTCGCACTGCTCTCTCTCGCTCGGGTCTTACGCCGCCAACTGCTGTTCCAGCTTCTCCGGGTAGGCCGCTTGGGCGACGGCGTCGTCCTTCGAGATCATCCCGTTGAAGTAGAGCGTCGCGATCGCCGCATCCAGACTCACCATCCCCATCGAGCGGTTCGTCTCGACCACGTTCGGGATCTCGAAGGTGCGGCCTTCGCGGATGATGTTCCGCACCGCCGGCGTGCAGAGCAGCACCTCCACCGCGGGCACCATGCCCGAGGCGTCCTGGCGGCGGAAGAGCGTCTGCGACACGACCGCCTGGAGCGTGTCCGCGAGCATCGCGCGGATCTGGTTCTGCTGGTTCGCCGGGTACATGTCGATGATGCGCTCCACCGTCTGCGACGCGTTGCAGGTGTGCAGCGTGGAGAACACGAGGTGGCCCGTCTCGGCGGCGGTCATGGCGAGCGCCGTGGTATCGAGGTCGCGCATCTCGCCGACCAGGATGATGTCCGGGTCCTGACGCAGCGCGTGCTTGAGCGCCGAGGCGAACGACGGCATGTCCTGCCCCAGCTCGCGCTGCTCGATCAGGCACTGGTGGCTCTCGAGCGCGTATTCGATCGGGTCCTCGAGCGTGATGATGTGCTTGCGGTAGCGCTCGTTCATCGCCTGGATCATCGCGGCGAGCGTGGTCGACTTACCCGAGCCCGTGTCGCCCGTCACGAGGACCAGCCCGCGCGGGAGGTACGTCAGGCGCTCGATCACGTCGGGCAGGCTCAGCTTTTCCATGGGGGGCACGGTGGTCTTGATCGCACGGCAGGCGATCCCCGTGACGCCGCGCTGCATGTGGGCGTTGACGCGGTAGCGCCCCAGGCCCGAGATTTCGTAGGAGAAGTCGGCGTCTTTGTGCTCCTCGAAGAGACGCAGGGCCTCGTTGGAGGCCATGTGCTTGACCATGCCCATCACCGATTCCGGGGATACGGGCGGGAAATCCATGGGGCACATTTCCGTCTGCACGCGCATGACGGGGGGGTGCCACGACACAATGTGGATGTCCGACGCGTCGGACTGCGCAGCGGCGCGCAGAATCGTGTCAATGTCCATTGAAGCGACTCCAAGAGAGGCCAAGCGTCGGGTACATTCCCACAACGGGGCGGCCCGGAGGACGCCACCCGCTCATCGACCGGCGGCGTTGCGCCCTCGACCCTGCGTCCCGAGCCTTGGAGAGATGAGACTCAACAGGTCGGCTGGAGAATCCCGAGGGATCACGCGGTCTGGGTGAGCCGCGCGTTTCGTACTGCCAAGATTCGCTATATTCACAGCTTTGCGCAGCTTCCCGGTGGCGGAGCATGACCGGGAGCGCAACGTGAATGGGTGGGCGGACGTGTCCTTGCGCGCCTGTCGCACCATCGGGATGGATGAGTCGCCCTGAGCGAAAGGTGAAGGTTGGGAATGACAAACCAGTACGTTGCAGGCGAGTCTGAACAGACGCCTGACGAACATGCGGGGATGGAGGGCGACTTTGCCCGACGACCCGAATCGGATCTCGGGCGCAAGTCCAGCGCTGAAACGGAGTTCAAGCCGGTGCGCCCGCTGGCCAAGCCATTGGGCCAGGCCTTCGTCGAACTCCGTGACATCGAGGTGCGGTGGGTGGATGCCCACCTGCCCGAGCTGACCGGGCGCGAGCGCCAGGTGCTCTATGAGATCGTGGCGGGGGGGACCAACGAGGCGGTGGCGGAGCGGATGGACGTCAAGCTGCCCACCCTGCGGACCCACCTGATGCGGTTGAATCAGAAGCTGGGCACCTCGTCAAAAGCGGACCTTGTCCGCCTGGTGCTGCACACCTTGATGCAGGGATATCGCGCCGGGCGGCTGCACGCTGACGAACCCGCCCGGAGGTGACCGGGGAATGGTGACTTTCGGGGCCTTCTTTTCGAGGGTGGGGGCGACGTGAGCCGATAACCGACTCATCGGATTACCGGGCGGAATCTGCGCTTAGGCGATGAGGCCCGGTTGCAAGCGGGTTGTCCCGGGTGTAGGCTCTGCCGCGCTGGAGAGTTATCGCACCGTCGCGCGGGGTGCGGCAGGGTCAGTGTACCGCTCAACAGAGTTTGACGACCATCGCGATGAGGGAGCGCAAGCTCGTGCGTGATGGACCTTTGGAGGAAATAAGTTGCCGCAAACAAACCGGGGTGTGGAAGTGGTCGAGGGGGTGTGTATCGGGTTGAAAACGAGGCGGCGCTGTGGCGTTGCCTTTGACACCGTTGTACATGTGACGCTAACTTGGTTGGGCAACCGATAACCCGTTGTAGAGGATGCGAGGCGCGGCAGCGTGTCGCATCGCGTTCGGCCGGAGCGGTCGGGGGGTTCCCGATTCGCCTGGCTCCATTCCCAGGGCGACCGGCTCCGGCCCAGAGCCAGCACCTCGCCCGTTCCGACTCGGCTTCACAGTTGTGAAGGGCTGAAGAAAGGACTGCGATAGAAATGAACACGCGAACGTCGAAACTCGCATTTGGCCTGTGTGCCATGCTGGCCCCGGCCTCGGCCGCTCTCGCTCAAGGCGTGAGCGAGACGGCTGATGTCACCAGCCCGATCATCAACACCAACGAAGAGGTGTTCGGTCCGAACACGAACATCAGCGTCACGCTGCCCGATGTCGCTCGCGGCGCCGCGGGGGTGAACGCAGCGACCAACGACACGGACGCCGTCACCGGCTTCATCGTCGGCCTCGACGCCGACGGCAACGTGCTCACGGTCGCGGCTCCGCTGGTGATCACGGGTGATCCCAACTGGGACGCCGACAACGGGCAGGACGGCGACGACATCGTCGTGGATATCGCCGCCTCCGGCCTGACCGCCTCGTTCCTCAACAACGCGAACGTCACGAACTGGCAGCTCCGCTTCACCAAGAACGGCGAGTCGGCGACCGGCGCGGCCGTCGCTCAGACCGACTTCGACGCCGACGAGGCCAACGACGAGAACCTCGTGCTCGACAACACCAGCCCCGAGCTGGTTTCGGCCTTCGTCAGCACCGACGGCGAGACGCTGTTCCTCACTTTCTCCGAGGCCCTGGCAGCCGGCACCAACACCAACGACACCGACCTCGGCGATGTCTCGGCGGCTGACTTCCAGATCAACGAGATGGCGAACATGTTCGACAACGCAACCCCGAACCCCTCGCTGCCCTTCACGGTCGCGGGCGCGTTCACGGACGCGGCGAACACGACCATCGAAGTGGACATCAGCGGCATGGCCCCGGCGACCACGATCGACGCCGGCGACTTCATCCGCGCCGTGGCCGATGACGACGGCGACCCCGTCGCGGCCAACGACATCTTCGACGTCGTCGGCAACCAGGCGTTCCAGCAAGACGCCATGGGCAACGCCGAAACCACGGGTGTGCAAATCTCGACCGTCGCCGCCCTCACCATCGAGCGCGTCGAAGTGCTCGCCACGATTGACGACACCCCTGGCGTCACCAACAACGCCATCCGCGTGGTGTACAACCTGCCCCTCGACGCCGCCGACCTCGGCGACGTCGACACGGGCGCCGGCGGGTTCTACCCGGCCTTCCTGACGCTCAACGGGATGGATTCCTCGATCGGCATCGTGGACTCGGGCACCGGCGGCGCGAACGACCCCGCGGTCGATCCCGACAACCCCAACGCGGTGCTCCTCTCGGTCAACCAGACCGGCAACGACATCGTCCTCGCCGACGGTCTCGCCGGCACCTCGGCGAACAACCAGTACTCCGTCTCCGTCGACACCGATGGCGACGTGCCCTCGTCGATCTTCGGCACCAACGACTACGACACCGAGCAGACCGGTCTGGCCGTCGAAGACGGCATCGACCCGGCGGCTCAGTTCTTCTCCTTCCACGACCTTGATCAGGACGGCGTGCTCGACGCCGTCGCGGTCGTCTTCTCCGAGCCCATCACCTCGTCGCTGACCGGCGCGGGCGGCTTCACGATCAACGTCGCCGACGCGGTGGACCTCATGCCCGCCTCCCTCATCGACGAGCTCGGCAACTTCCCCGCCATGGCGGACCTGCCCGAGTCGGAGATGGGCACGATCAATCCGACGAGCCTCGTGCTTGGCGGCGTCCGCATCGAGAACGACGTCGACAACGATGTGACGCGTCTCTCGACGAGCAACGCGGCCGTGCTGCCCTTCGATCCGACCATGTTCGACTGGACGGGCGACGGCGCCGGCATGAACGCCCCGGGCACCAACGGCCCCGACAGCCTGCTCACGCTCGATCACCCCGCCTTCACCGTGACCGACACCGCCGGCAACGAGCTGATGGTGGCCGCGGCGACCGGCGTCAACATCAACCGCGACCGCGCCAACCCGCTGCTGGCCCTCGCCGCCTTCTTCACGGGCGACAACCAGACCGGCGGCAGCAACGATCAGTTCCTCGTCGAGCAGGACGGCAACGTGGGCGACCAGAGCGCCAACGACCGCCTGCTGCTGGCCTTCACCGAAGACACCGACGCGGGCGAGATTGACCCCGAGTCGGCCGTGTTCGGTAACGGCCTGTCCTTCGACGACGACGTGTTCAACACCAACCAGCAGACGACCTTCGACGACGCGGACGGCAGCTCGTACGAGCCGGGCGTCCAGATCACCTTCAACAGCCTCGACGGAGACGTCGTCGACGACGACGGCAATCCGCCGCTGATCGTCATGGCCCTGTCCAACAGCGGCACCGTTGTCGACCGCGAAGCTCCCTATATCAACCTCCAGAACCAGGGCGGCGTCGTTGAGTCGGCGTTCCTCGTGGACACCGATGACGACGGCTTCGCCAACCAGGCGCTGCTCCAGTTCACCGAAAACATCGTCCAGTCCGACCTCTCGGACGACGACTTCGAGTCCTTCGGGGCCAACATGGGCACCATCACCGGTGTCGATACCCTCACCGGCACCGACAACTCCATCGTCGTGCTCTCGCTGACCGACGGCGAAATCTCGATGGCTTCCGATGCCATGTTCCGCTACCTCGGCGCCTCGATCATGGCCGACAGCCTGATCACCGGCGCTTCGAGCGGCAACTCCGTCTCGGCGGTCAACACCGAGATCACCGCCCAGGAGATCGCTCCGGTCGACGGTGCCCCGGCGGCTCCCGCGACCATGCTGGTCAACGGCACCATCCTCGGCGAGGACGGCGTCGCGGGTCTCCCGATCGGCACGTCGGTCTACGCCGCCATCGCGGTGCCGACCGTCAACAGCATCACGCTGAGCAAGAACGGCATCGACTCGATGTACATGTCCGACGACGCTGTCTACGGCCAGAACCTAGTCGAAGGTTCACTCGAGGCCTTCACCAACGTTCTGCTGGGTCTGCGTCAGTTCATCTACGTCTTCAAGAACGGCGATGGCGACCACGAGTTCAGCAACCGCAAGCCCTCGGACACGGGCGGCTCGGCCGGCACGATCGACCTCTCGGTCAACGCCAACAACCTCTCGAACATCTCCTTCAACGGCCAGGGCGCCAGCAACAGTGACCGCGCTCAGGGCTCGCTGGGCCTCGCGTGGCGTCTGCTCGCCACCGAGGACGGCGACTTCGCCGGCCTCCAGCGTGACGGCTTCGACGTCGACGGCGAGCAGATCATCTTCTCCGAGACGGTCATCTCCGAGGCCAACGGCCGCTTCGAGATGGCGGTCACCGGCCCCGCGTCCGCCTTCCAGAGCAGCATCTTCAACACCGTCGGCCTGCCCGTGATCTTCTGGGTCGAACTCCCCGATGGGCGCCGCTTCGCACTCTCGTCGCTGCTCACCTCGGCGACGACCAACGACCACGACGGCGACTCCTTCGTCGGCGACGCGATCGTCTTCAACCCCAACAACCTGCGTCAGGAGTCGAACAACACCGCCTCGGACGCCACGCGTCTGAACTTCTCGCTCGCCAACGTGGGCGTGGAGCCGCTGTTCGACAACTGGAACATGGTGCCCTTCGCTCGCGCTCTGGGTGTCGCCCGCTCGTCGCGTGACATCCCGACGCTGCCCCGCGGCGTCGTGAGCTCGAACGTCATCGTGGGCGAGCTGCTCGCGGCCTCGCCGATCGACCAGTTCGTGTACTTCGACGATATCAATGACGACGGCGAATGGACCGCCGCCGACGATGATGACAGCCAGTTCGACTCGATCATCATCGACGCCGACACCTTCAAGCACTTCCGCTTCACGCTCACGACCAATGGCATCCGCATGGGCACGGGCATGAACGCCCTGGTCGGCGGCTACGCGGTCGCGATCCTCAACTACAGCGCCCTGGAAGACCTGGGCGTCTTCCAGTTCGGCCCGGCCCTCCCCGGCGGCTCGGTCTTCACCGCCAACCCCATCACCAACTCCAACGCCAGCGCCACCCAGGGCTGGCTCCTCGTGACCAACACGCAGGAGTACGACCCGGCGACCGGCTTCTTCACCGCCAACCCCGGCTCGGACTACCTCATCAACGTCGCCAACGTCAACGGCCTCGAGGACGCCGACGCAGAGAACTCCGTCGGATCGCTGGACCCAACGGCGACCGATGCCAACAATAATGACATCGACGTACTGCCTGCCGGCAGCGCTCCCTTCGTCCACTACGTCCGTCCCTGAGGCATCTGATCCCAACCGGCCCGTGGAGCTCCTGGCGAGCGGGCCGATACAGACCCCCCCCCACCCCGGGGCTGGCCGCCGCAAGGTGGCCGGCCCCTTTCTCGTTTTGAGGCCTGTTGCCGCACCGCCTGCGTCGCCGCGGCGCTGTCGCGAACCGACGACGCCGCCGCTGGTAGCATGAACGTCCGATACCGCACAGGCCGCGGGCGCAGTTGGCACGGAGGTTTCTCATGGCAGGTGCATTGCTGCGGGGCTGGTGGGCGTGGGCGGCTGTCGCGACGGCCCTTGTTTTCACTGCCTCGCCGACGGCGTGGGGCCAGTTCGGGACGCCAGGGTCAACGCAGTTTCGCGAGCGGATTGTGGGGGACTACCTGCCCGGCGCGAGCGGCCCGCAGCCGGAGGAAGGCGACCAGATCGGTGCCTTCTTCGAGGACGAGCTCGCGGGCGTCTACACCTTCCCCGACGGCAACCGTGCGTTTTCGGTCACCATCTTTGGCGACGATCCAGAGTCCCCCGATGTCACGGAGGGCCCGCGAGCCGGCCAGCGGGTGCAGTTCCGCTACTTCGATGTGAGCACGAACGAGGTCGTGGACCTGACGGTGGTGAACCGCCAGGGCGAGGCGTTCAACTTCACATTCCAAGGCGTGGAGGTGATCGAGGTGCCCGGCCTGCCGCTGGACTTCACGCCGGTGCGCCAGTTCGATGTGCGGGCCAGCCCGGGCGGGGGCGACGGCGACGGTGGGGGTACTGGCGGTGGGGGAGGGGGTGACGGCGGCGGGGGTGGCGCTCCGGGCAACCCGGACATCAATCGCGATGGCGACGTGAACACGCGTGATGCGGCAATCGTGCTGCGGTTCATTGCGGGGGGCGGCGTTCAGCCCGGCTCCACCCGCTTCCGCGACCTGGGCATCATGATATCGGGCGGGTCGGGCACCGCCCCGGATCCGGGCGACGCGGTGATGATCTCCGCCGACGAGTTGGGCAACCGGTGCGACGTGGACGGCGACGGCGACATCGACACACGCGACGCCGTCGAGATCCTCAAGCAGCGCGGGTGATGGCGGGGCGTCGTGGCATTCGGGAGGCGGGCGTTCGCGGTGTGACGCTGATCGAGCTGGTGGTGGTCGTGGTCATCCTCGGTTCGCTGGCGGTGCTGGTAGGCTCGGCGGTGTCGCGGGGCGAGCGGGGCGTGCGTGATGCGCTGGGCGACGTCGTGTTGCTGCTGCACCGGGCACGCAACGACGCGATGCGGCTGGGGGTCGAGACGAGCGTGCGCATCGAAGAGCGCGACGGCCGCCTGGAAGCGGCCCTGAGCCTGAATGATGACGACGACGACACGGAGGCGAGCGGGCGGATTGTTCGGTCATGGGCACTGCCGGAGCCGGCGGGGCAAGCGGGCGGGGCGGTTGTTGATTTCGGCAGCGTGTTGGGCGAGGCGAGGCGTGAGTGGGGGGAGCCGGCGGAGTCGGCGCTCGCGGCGCGGTACTCGGTGCTTGGGCGGACGGATTCGCGTCGGTGGCTCGTGCGCGTCGCGGATACACTGCATGTCATCAGCTTCGACCCGCTGTCGGGCGTGGCGCGGCTCGAGCCGCCGGGCACGCCCGCGTCGGAGCCGCGTGAACGGATTCTTCTTTCCAGGCCGAGTGAGCCGCACACGCGGTAGAGCGAGGCAGTACGACCCCGCGGCGTCACGCAGCGCCGCATGGCCGCATGGAGGTCGCGATGCACAGGACGGTGTCGGCCCGGGTTCGGGCGTTCAGCCTGCTCGAGATGTTGATCGTGATCGCGATCATCGGTTTGATCGCGACGCTGGTGCTGACGAACATCGGCGGGGCGGATCGCCAGGCGAAGAAGGCGACGACGATGGCGCAGATCGAGTCCGTCGCCGGAGCCGTCGAGCGATTCAACTTCCACGTCGGGCGCTACCCGACCGAGGCGGAGATGGAGGGCTTCGAGGCGCTGCTCGAGGCCCCGGCGAATACGACCGGCTGGGAAGGGCCCTACCTCGACTCCGAGCGCGTGCCGACCGATGGCTGGGGACGCCCGCTCAAGTACGAGCTGGACGACAGGTGGGGGTTCAAGATCGTTTCGTACGGCGCCGACGGCCAGCCCGGCGGCGAGGAACTGAACGCCGATCTCGATAACCGCTCCTGAGAGCGCCGGAGCGCGTGTGACGCAGCTCGAGCGAGACAACCCGGTCGAGAACGCCTCGGTCGTGCGTGAGCGTGTGGAGCCCAACTGGTTCGACGAGGCCGCCCTCGCCGAGCACCTGTCGCGGTCGGGGCTGGTGCCGAGTGCCGAGGTGCAGGTGGCGCGTGCGGTGGCGCGGTCCAACGGGTCGACGCTGTGCAAGAGCCTGCTCGACCTGGGCCTGCTGAGCGAGGAGGGGCTGGCGGACGCGGTAAGCGAGCGCTTCGCCGTCGCGCGATGGTCGCCGGATGACGAAGAGGGCGTGCTCGCGGAAGAAGCGCCGCCGGCGTTCATGCGCGCCAGCGGAGCGCTGCTCCTGCGCGAGGGTGACGGGGGGCTGCGGGCGGTCGTCAGCGACCCCTCGGATCGACACACCTGGCAGGCGCTGCTGTCGCAGGGCGGCGAGGGCGGCGGGCTTGCTTCGTTGCGCCTCGCGACGCAGAAGCAGGTCCTCGCGTGGCTCGACCGCGAACGCGAGCTCGAGTCGGCGGACGATCGCCCGGGCGGCGTCGAATCCGAATCGCTCGACGTCTCGGGCGAGCTGTCGGCGCTGCGTGAGCTGGCGAGCGAGGCGCCCGTCGTGCGGTTCTTCAACCAGACGATCGAGCGTGCGATGGAGCTCGGCGCGTCGGACGTCCACATCGAGCGGTACGACCGGCGCACGTCGCTGCGGTATCGCGTCGACGGCGTGCTGATCGAACAGCCTCCGCCTCCCGCGTCGATGCACGATGCGCTGCTCTGCCGCGTGAAGATCATGGGCGGGCTGGACATCGCCGAGCGCCGGCGCGCGCAGGACGGGCGCGTCAAGCTCCGTCTGCGCGGCCGCGCGGTCGACATGCGCGTCAGCCTCGTCCCGACGATGTACGGCCAGGACGCCGCCATCCGTTTGCAGGACCGCCAGCGCCTCGCCGAGATCACCCCCGAGGACCTCGGCTTCGAGGAGCGTCATCTCGACCGGCTCCGAGCGGTAGCGCGCAAGAGCCACGGCATCCTGCTCATCACCGGGCCCACCGGCTCGGGTAAGACGACCACGCTCTATTCACTCCTGCGCGAGCTCGCCTCGACCGACCGCAAGGTCGTCACCGTCGAAGACCCCGTCGAGTACGCGATGGACGGCGTCAATCAGATCCAGGTCAACGCGACTGTGGGCCTGACCTTCGACACCACGCTGCGCCACGTCCTGCGCCACGACCCCGATGTCATCCTCGTCGGCGAGATCCGCGACCGCGAGACCGCCGAGATGGCCTTCCAGAGCGCGCTGACGGGCCACATGGTCCTCTCCACCCTGCACACCAACGACGTGCCGTCGAGCTACGTGCGCCTCACCGACATGGGCGTCGAGCCCTACCTCGTGAACGCCGCGGTCGAGGGCGTGAGCGCGCAGCGTCTGCTGCGCCGCGTCTGTTCCGGGTGCGGAAACGACGCGGCCCGCCGCGAGAGTTGCGGCACCTGCAAGGGTCTTGGCTACCGCGGGCGCGTCGCGGTGATGGAGTTCGCGCGTACGACGGCGCAGCTCAAGCGCGCGATGCTCGCGGGCGCCGACGAGCGCCATCTGCGTGAGGCGCTCGATGCCGCGGGCTTCGAGAGCATGCGCGGCCACGCCGAGCGTCTCGCCGAGCGTGGCGTGACCGATCGCGCCGAGATCACCCGCGTCCTCGGGCTCGGGCACGCCGGAGACGCCGAGGCGTGACGCCATTCGCGTACACCGCGGTGTCGGCCGAGCGGTCGGCTTCGGGGCTGCTCTCGGGCACGCGGCGGGCCCACGACGAGCGCACCCTGCGCCGCGAACTGCGCAACGAAGGGCTCATCGCGGTGCAGGTGCGGCCGCTGCATATTGCCGACGCGGTGCGCGCACGGCTCAGCCGCGAACGCATCCGCGGGTCCGACGCGGCGTGGTTTTTTCAGACCCTGCGGCTGCTGCTCGACGCCAGGGTGCCGGTGGAAGAGGCGATGCGGTCGATGATCGAGATCGCCCCGCGCCCGCGCCTGCGCGACGTCTGTGAACGCGTCCGCAGCGGCCTCCGTTCGGGCACCACGCTCTCGGCAGCGATCGAAGGCGTCGAGGGCCTGGCCTCGGCGCAGCACGTGGCGCTCATCCGCTCGGGCGAGGCCTCGGGCCGGCTCGATCACGCGGTTGCGCTCGTCGATCAGGCGATCACCACCCGCGCGCGCATCAAGCGCGTGCTCGTCTCGCGCCTGACGTACCCGGCGATTCTGTTGCTCGCCGCCGTCGGCGCGGTGTGGTACCTCGCGACGTACGTGGTGCCCTCGATCAGCGAGCAACTGACGCAGATGGGTGCCGAACTGCCCTGGCCGACGCGGGCGACGTTCGTCGCTTCTGGCGTCGTGGCGTGGGCGCTGCCGATCGTCGCGCTGGTCATCCTCGGCCTGGTGCTCGCGCGCGATGCGCTGCTCACGCCCACGCGCCGGAAAAAGCTCGACGGACTGCTCATGCGCACGCCCGTGGTCGGCTCCATGCTCTGGCACGGCCAGGCCGCGACCGTCTGCGACGTCATGCACACCATGCTCGCCGGCGGCGCCGATCTGCTCGAAGCGCTGGGGCAGGCGCAGGAGGTGGTGTCGTCGCCGGCGATCGCGGATCGGCTGGCAAAGGTGAGGGGCGAAGTGCGGGAGGGGCGCGACTTTGCCGCCTCGCTGCGCGAGCACCGGGTCTGCCCCCCGATGATCGGGACGGTCATCCAGGCGGGCGTGACGGGCGGGACGCTCACCCCGGCGTTCGCCAAGGCGACCGATCTGTGCCTCGAGCGTCAGGAGACGCTGGGCGAGCGGCTGCTGACGCTGCTGGAGCCGGCGGTGCTCGTGGTCATGGCGGGGGCGGTGGGGTGGGTCGTGTACAGTCTCGTCGCCGGGATGCTCGCGGTGACCAACGCCGGCGGGCTCGGCTAGCGGTCGCGGGTGGCCGGGCGAATCGGGGATTCGACAGACGCTTCGTTGATGCAAGGAGCCTGCGGATGGGCACGATCAACCTCTTCTCGACCGGCATGCCGGCCTTATCGGCTGCGGGCCTGCTGCTCGCGCTCAGCGGGTGTGCTTCGGCGCCTGACGAGCCGGCGCAGGGACTGACCGCGTCGGACATCGAGCCGCCCCGGGCTTTTCAGGCGCCGCCCGAGTGGCGTTCGGCGGGCCGCCCGGTCACCGAGCCGCTGATGTTCCCGAGCATGGGCGAGACGCGCGAGCCCGAGATGCTCTATCGGCGCACGCTCCGCGCCGCGCCAGAGGAGGAAGCGGGCGTTGCGACGGTCAATCGGGGCGGCGGCGTCGGGCCCATGTTCGACGTGCGCATCGCGACCAATCGCGCCAGCGCAACGGAGGTGCTGCGCACGATCGCCGAAACGTACCTTGAGCAGAGCTTCGTCTTCGATCCCGCGGTCGTGAACGCCAACCAGCAGCTCACGCTCAACGTCGATGAGCGGATGACCCGCGCCGACGTGCGCGATCTCTTTGCGGGCATCGCTCGGCTGTATGGCTGGATGGTCGAACAGCGCGACGACGTGCTCTATGTCAGGCCCGCGGGCGGCGGCGGCGGGCAGGGGGGCGTCGCGATGGGCAACACGCCCGCGGCGCCGATCATCGCCGCTCAGGCGGCGTTCGAGAGCGAACTGCCGGCGGTCAGTGTTCAGCGCCTGCGCTTCATCACCGCCGGCGACGCGGTGAACGCCATCGAGCGCCTCCAGAGCCCGGGCGCGGCGACCGTGAACATCGGGCGCACCGTGCTGATCATCGACACGACGCGGCAGATCAACCGCCTCGCGGGCCTGCTCGAAGCGATCGACGTCCCCGCCTTCGAGGGCGTGGAGATGCAAACCTTCCGCCTGGCCCACCGCAGGCCGACCGCGGCGGCGGAGATCCTCGAGCGAATGCTCACGAGTGCGCGCCTGACGACTGGTGCCGAGCCGCTGGCCGCGTTCATTCCCGTGCCGGGCACGCCCGACCTCATGGTGATCTCGCGCGACTCTTCGGTGGACCCGGTGGTGCGGGACCTGATCCGCATCGTCGACACGCCGCAGGCCGACCGACGCATGGGCGCGTACGTCTACCGCATTCAGCACTACGAGCAGCCCACGCAGCTGGTGCAGTCGTTGCAACAGTTCTTCGGCGACCGCATCGCGCCGCCGGGGACGCCCGGCGCCCAGCCGCCCGTCCCCGGGCAGATGCGCCTCACGCTCGATCAGCAGGAAGACGTGCTGCTCATCCGCGCCACGCCCGACGATTACGCCGAGCTGCTTGGCCTGCTCGCGCAGCTCGACCGCCCGCGCCAGCAGGTGCTGCTCAACTCGATCATCGCCGAAGTGGTGCTCAACGATCGGCTGGAGTTCGGCGTTGACTACTTTCTCAACGCGCTGGACGAGGACGGCACGGTGCTCGACCTCTTCGCAACGCCGGGCCTGGTCGCCTCGCCCACGGGGACGATCTCGCTGCTGGCGACCGACGGGCTGGCGATCATCCAGGCGCTCCAGAGCGAGTCGGACGTGGAGATCATCTCGCAGCCGCGCGTGGTCATCCGTGAGAACTTCACCGCGGAGTTCCAGGTGGGCGGTGAGACGCCCATCATCAACACGCAGCGCGACTCGGCGACGCAGACGGGCGGGACGACGGGCATCGAGCAGGACGTGCAGTACCGCGACACGGGCATCACGCTGACGATCACGCCGCGCATCAACGAGGGCGGCGAGGTGACGCTCGAGATCGAGCAGGAGGTGAACGAGGTGGGCGGGCAGACGGAGTTCGGCCCGGAGTTCACGACGCGCTCGATCACGACGCAGGTGACGGTGCCGCACGGGCGCACGCTGCTGCTGGGCGGCATCATCGAGACCGAGACACGCGACAACGTGCGCAAGGTTCCGCTGGTGGGCGACATCCCGCTCGTGGGCCTGGCGTTCCAGAACATCGAGAAGGTGCAGGAGCGTCGCGAGCTGTTCCTGGCGATCACGCCGCGGATCATCAACGACCCGATGAACGGGCAGGGCACGCTGGGCGAGTTCTTCGAGGCCGCCCGCGGCGTTCGGGCGGCGATCTCGCTGAACCACACCGACTATCAGCAGGGCGTGCTCAACTCCGAGGCCAACGAGCGGGGGTTCACCGATCCGATCATCATCGGCCCGCCCGAGCAGACGCCCGCCCCCGCCGCCCCCCCCGAGCCCGGGCCGATGGACGACCTGCGCCGCCTGCTGGAAGACGCCGAGGCGCCGGCCATGCGGGGCACGCAGGGAGACTTCGTGATGCCCTTCGGCGTATGGACGCTGCCCGCCCAGCGCGTGGTCGAGACGCGCACGCGTGAGCCGATCCGGGTGGAGCCGGTGTCGGCTGTCGGAGACGAAGCGCGGTGAGCCCGGACCCGAAGACCCGGGTCCGCGGCACCGGGAACCGATACGGCCGTCGCGGCTTCACGCTGATCGAGGCGGTCATCGCGCTGGCGATCGTGGCGACGCTCTTCGGCGTGTGCCTCCAGATCCGTACACAACTTCTGCGCGCAACGAGCGACGCGGTGGATGCGCAGCAGGTCGAACGCCTCCACGCCTCGCTCTTCGAGCACGTCGACGCCCGGCTCGTCGCGGCGCCCGAGGCGCGCCCGGAGCAGGGCGCGCTGGTCTATACGGGCACGCATCACGGACACGAGTACCGGGTCGTCGTCCGCTCCGTGACCGTGAGCAACCCGGTCGCGGAGCAGCTCGCGTACGAAGCGCGCTCGGAGCTGCTGATGCTCGAGTACACCGTCGAGATCGCCGGAACGGAGCGGGTCTTCCTGTGGCACCGATGAAGCGAGCAATCCCTGACGCGCGTCGCGGCCTGACGCTGCTCGAGCTGCTTATCGCCCTGGCGATCCTCGGCGCGATCATGGGCTCGGTGACCGCCATCTGGGCCCAGGCGAGGGGCTGGACCGAGGATGCCGAGCGTCATCACGAGGTCTTCCGCTTGCAGCGGGCGCTGGACACGCTGGACACGCAGTGGGAGCGGCGCGTTCGGCTGGCGGTGCAGGACGATCTCCACACGGGCGTGGAGCATGGGCCGAGGCACTTGGCGTTCGTCACCGCTGAGCCGTTGCTCTTTCCCGACTGGCCGCTCGTGCGTGCGACCTATCGCATCGACGTCGTACGCGGCGACGATCCGTCTTCGTGGACGGCGCGGCTGGTGTATGCCGAGACACGCGTCGATGAGCCCGGCGTGATGCCGCCGGAGTTCTCGCCCCTGATCGACGACGCTTCGCGCGAGCGTTCGGGCGAGACGGTGCTGCTCGAGGGCGTTACGGGCCTGCGATTCGAGCGCTTCGGCACGCTGACAGGCGAGCAGGAGTCGGCGTTGGAGCGGCCGCCGGAAGACGCGGACGAGCGGTCGCGATCGAGGGACGAGCGTGACGACGAAGATGAGGTCGACGAGGAGCGGGCGCTGCGGTGGCGTGTGTATGACAGTGAGATCGACGAGACCATCGATGCCCTCAGGCTGGCGGGCGTGCACGACGGGGAGGCGTTCACATGTCTGTTCGTGATCGCGGGTTCGCGCTGATCATCGTACTCATCGCCGCCGCCGCGGTGTTTGCGCTGGCGATGCGCGCCGCCGTGGTGTCGCGCGGCACAACGATCGAAGCGCACACGCTCGAGCGGGTGGCGCAGACCGAGCGCGAGGCGCACGCGGCGGTCGTGCTCGCGCTGCGCGGGCTGATCCCCACAAACGGACGCGAGGGGCTCGACAACGCCCGGCGTGCGTCGGGCGGCGGGGGGCTCGGCGAGCCGAGCGATGAGCCGGAGGAAGACGACGACGGCCCGCCCGAGCTCCCGCCGGAGTTGATCGAACTGCTCGACGGGATGCTCGACGAGGTCGAGGAAGAGCGTGAGCGCCAGGCGGAAGAGCAGCGCCGCGCTCAGCGGGCGGCGCGCGATCGCGGGATCAACTCCTCGTCCGCGGTGTCGGCCTTCGACGTCATCGGCGAGCTGGGCTTCCCGGAGGAGCCGCTGAGCGTCAGACTCGAGACGCGCGACTACGCCATCACCTTGAGCGACGCTGGTGCGGTGATCGACATCAACCGCGCTGACGAGCGCCAGCTTACGGCGTATTTCCGCGCTCTCGAGATGAACGCCTTTGACGCGATGGTGCTTGCGCAGCAGGTGCTGGACTGGATCGACGAGGATGATCAGCCGCGCGAACAAGGCGCCGAGCGTTCGGCGTACGTCGGTCGCGGTGTGACGCCCCGCAACGACGCGGTGACCTCGCTCGACGAGCTGCGCTTCGTACCCGCGATGACCGACGAGGTCTTCGCGCACGTCCGGCGCGACTTCTCCACGGCTGCCCGCTCGCGCATCCACGCGGGCTCGGCGTCGCGGGCGGTGCTGATGAGCCTGCCCGGGATGAACGCCGACATCGCCGAGCGCATCGTTCGCGCCCGCCGGAGCGGCGAGCTGACAGCCGACGCGCTCGACCGGATGATCCCCGCGACGATGGACGAGCTGCGTGCGAAGCTCACGCTCGGCGCCTCGTCGCTCATCCGCGCGGAAGTGGAGGCGCGCGATGCGCAGACGCGGCAGGTGCTCGCGCGGTACGAGGGGTACGCGATCTTCGACGACGGGTCACTCGCGGACGTCGTGCTGCACCTCGCGGGGCGCTAGCCGGTCCCTCAGCGGCCGGCGTGGCTCGCGACGCGATCGACTTCGTCGAGCGAGGTGAGCTGCTGCGCCGCGAGCTGCCAGCCCGCCTGCTGGAGCGTCGTGAAGACGCCCTGCTCAATGACCGTGCGCATGGCATGGATGGACGGCTCGGAGAGCACGAGGTCGCGGAGTTCCTCGTTGAAGTCGAGCATCTCGAAGAGGGCGCGTCGCCCGTGGTAGCCGGTGCGCAGGCAGCGCCCGCAGCCGGTCGCGGTTGACAGACGATCCTTGTTGCCCAGGAAGCGGCCCATGCGCGTCGCCTGGCCCGGGCTGACGCGCACGGGCCGCTTGCACGCGGGGCAGAGCAGGCGGATGAGGCGTTGCGCAACGATCACATCCAGCGCGTTCGCGACCAGGTAGTTCTCCACGCCCAGGTCGAGGAGTCGGAAGACGGCGCCGATGGTGTCCTTGGCGTGCACCGTCGTGAAGACGACGTGCCCGGTCATCGCGGCCTGCATGGCGGTGCGCGCCGTCTCGGCATCGCGGATCTCGCCCACGAGGATCACGTCAGGATCCTGCCGCAGGCACGAGCGCAGGAGCTGGTCGAAGCGGTGGCCCTTCGTGACGGGGATCTGCGTCACGTCGTCGAGGTGGTGCTCGATGGGATCTTCGATGGTGATGACGTTGCGGCGCTGGCGGTCGATCTCGCGCAGGCCGTTGTAGAGCGTCGTCGTCTTGCCCGAGCCGGTGGGGCCGCAGACGAGCAGGAGCCCCGTGTCCTTCTCGCACACCTTGCGCACGCGCTGCTCCATGTACGCGGGCATCTCGAGGTCCGATAGTGAGCGCGGCGCCGTGCGCCCGTCGAGGAAGCGGACGACCAGCTTCTGCCCGTGCACCGTCGGCGTCAGGCTGGCTCGACAGTCGACCCGCCGCCCCGCCACTTCGAGTCCGAACGAACCGTCGAGCACCGCGTCGCGACCCTCGGGAGGCATGCGGCAGGCGGTGTGCACGAGCTGGATCACGTTGCGGCCTACGTCGGAGGGCATGTCGGCGATGTGGACCATCTGGCCGTCCACACGCATACGCATGATGTAGTGCTCGGGCCGCGGCTCGACGTGCAGGTCCGTCGCCCGCGCGCGGTTGGACGCCAGCAGGAGCAGGCGTGTCGCGACCGGTCCAACGGCCTTGGACTCGAGCGTCTTGGAGCGATCGCCGCCCGCGTCGATCAGCACGGGCCACTCGTCGGCTCGATCCTCGGGAAACGGCAGCTCCTTGATGAGCGCCGAGAGCTCGCGGGCCCACGCCTGCTTGTCATGGCCCGAGCCCTTGGCGGCATCGGGCGTGGCGGGCACCGGGGCGACGGTAAAGACATGCTGCCCGATGCGCACCTCGTCGCCCGTCGAGAGGCACGCGCAATCGACGCGCTCGTTGTTCACCCTGATGCCGTTGCGGCTGTCGAGATCGCGGACAATCCAGCGGTCCGCGTGATCGTCGGGCTCGACGACGGCGTGGAAACGGCTCGCCAGATCATCCTTGAGCACCACGTCGTTGGAAGGATGCCGACCGATGCGGATGGGTTTCGCGGCGAGCCGGATCACCCCGAGCCGCTTCGAGTTGGATTTGAGGGCGATGGGCTGCATGAGGCCGGGTGTCGGGATGGGGAGCGGCTCTCAGCGCCGGCTTCAGGACGTGTACGCGCTTGGCCGGACCGCTTGAGTAGGCCGGGATCCAGTGTAGCGATGGGGGGACGTAGGACGCCCGGACCGCTCGCCGGTTTCCCGGGGCCCACGAATCGCGAGCGGGCGGGGGTAGACTCGCCCGACGTTGGACCGGGCCGAGGACGTCCGACGCGTTCCTTCGGACTCGGCGGAGAGTCGGGCATGCGTGACCACAGCGACCAGAGCGACGAGTTCTTCATGCTCGGCATCGTCGGGGGTGTCGGGAGCGGGAAGAGTTTCGTCGCGCGTGTGTTCGGGGAGTTGGGGTGCATCGTGTCCGACTCGGACCGGGCCGCCCGCGAGGTGATCCAGCGCGCCGCGGTGCGCGAGCGGCTGGTCGAGTGGTGGGGACCGGGTGTGGTGAACGAGTCGGGCGAAGTGGATCGATCTGCCGTCGCGGGCATCGTCTTTAACGACCCCGCCCAGCGGCGTCGGCTTGAAGCACTCACGCACCCCCTCATCCTGGAGGAGCGTCAGCGGGTGGTGGAGGCGGCTCGCCGCGATGGCGCGCCGGGCGTGATCGTCGATGCGCCCCTGCTGCTGGAGGCGGGGCTGGAGCGCGAGTGTGACGGCGTGGTCTTCGTCGAAGCGACGGAGGGCACGAGGCTGCAACGCGTGCGCCGGTCGCGCGGCTGGACGGAGGACGAGTGGCGCCGGCGAGAAGCGGCACAGATGGACGTCGCGGAGAAGCGCCGGCGGAGTGACTTCGTGATCCCAAACGACGATGGCGGCGAGGACCGGACGCGGGCGGCGGTGAAGCGGGTCTTCGACTCCATGCGGGAGCGGAGAGCCGATCGCCGCGAAGCCCGGCCCGCGGAGTGAGTGAAGATTGCGGGTGAGCGGTTGACACGGACCGTCCGGGGCTTTACTACTAGAGGGCTCGGCGGGCGCGCAGGTGTGCCGAACCAGCCGGGCTCCCCCCCCTTGCAACGTCAATGTGAATCGGCGGCCGGCCGCGTGTGCGTGGCGGGTTCCCGCACGGGGCAGATGCCTGTAGCCGCGGCACGCGGCCTTCGATCAGCTTCTCGCGTTCCCCTCCTGCAATCCGCGCGGATGTCGGTACTGACGGCTTCCAGCGGTGCGCTTGGCTCGGGGCGCGAGCGCGAACAGAGAGACACGCCGACATGGCCAAATCAACGACTGCCGAGGGTGCGGACAACTCCGGCGCCGAGCCCAAGACCACGAAGAAGCGCGTCACCAAAAAGAAGACGAGCAAGACGACCAAGAAGGCGGCTTCGAGCAAGTCGGCGGAATCGACGTCGGCCGACAAAGCGCCCGAGTCCAAGGCTCCGGCGGGTGAGGCCAAGCAATCGCCCCCGACATCCGACAAGGGCTCGGGTGAACGCGGGTCCGCCGAGAGGGGCTCGTCGGGCTCCGACGCGTCGCGGTCCGACGACCGCCGCGGCGGCCACCCGTCCTCCTCAAACAACGCATCAGGATCAGGCGGGGGTGGCGGCGGCGGCGATAATCGCCAACAGCAGCAGCGCCAGCACCACCAGAACCGCAACCCGCAGAACCGCAATCAGCAGCAGCGCCACAACCAGCAGCAGGGCGGCGGCAAGCGCAAGAAGAAGCGCAACAAGCAGCAGAACCGCGGGCCCGGCTCCATCCCGCAGCACTACCTCCCCAACGACGAGGAGCTCGACCGCGCCGCCGCCGAGCTCGAGAAGATCACCGGCAAGGAGTACAAGAAGGCCGAAGCCGAGGCGCTGCACATCTCCGAACTCCAGCGCATGAAGCTGGGCGAACTGCACGAGCTCGCGCGCGAAGAAGGCATCGACGAGCCCAACAAGGTCCCGCGCCAGGACCTCATCTTCGAGCTGCTCAAGACACGCTCCGAGACCGGGCAGCTCATGTTCGGCGAGGGCACGCTCGAGGTCCTCCCCGAGGGCTACGGCTTCCTGCGCAGCCCCGAAGCCAGCTACCTCGCTTCGCCCGAAGACATCTACGTCTCACCCTCGCAGATCCGCCGCATGCGCCTGCGCAAGGGCATGGAGATCAAGGGCCCGATCCGCACGCCGGAGGACGGCGAAAAGTTCTTCGGCCTCCTGCGTGTCGACGAAGTCAATGGGCAGGACCCTTCCGTCCTCAAGACGCTCCCGATCTTCGAGGACCTGACGCCGCTGCACCCCGAAGACCGCTTCGTCCTCGAGACCGAAGCCGAGATCGTCGAGACGCGCGTGGTCGACCTGGTCGCGCCGATCGGGCGTGGCCAGCGGGCGCTGATCGTCGCCCCGCCCCGCACGGGCAAGACGGTGCTCCTCCAGAAGATCACGCAGGCGATCAGCACGAACTACCCCGAGGTGAAGATCCTCGTGCTGCTGATCGACGAGCGACCGGAAGAAGTGACCGACTTCCGGCGCAACACCACCGAGGGCGTGGAGGTGATCGCCTCGACGTTCGACGAGCAGGCCTCGCGGCACGTGCAGGTCGCCGAGATGGTCTCGGAGAAGGCGCGCCGGTACGTCGAGTTCGGGCAGCACGTCGTCATCCTGCTCGATTCGATCACGCGCCTCGCCCGTGCCTACAACGCCAACCAGCCCAACTCCGGCAAGATCATGACCGGCGGCATCGACTCGGGCGCCCTGACGCGGCCCAAGAAGTTCTTCGGCTCGGCCCGCGCCATCGAGGACGGCGGCTCGCTCACCATCCTCGGCACCGCCCTCGTCGACACCGGCTCCAAGGCCGACGAAGTGATCTTCGAGGAGTTCAAGGGCACCGGCAACTCCGAGCTCCACCTCGACCGCAAGCTCATCGAAAAGCGCGTCTACCCCGCGATCGACATCTCCGCCTCCGGCACACGGCGCGAGGAGCTGCTGCTCGATCCCAAGGAACTCGAGCTGGTCTACCGCCTGCGCAAGGTGCTCAGCGACATGAACGTCGTCGAGGCCATGGAGCTGCTCAAGGGCAAGATCAAGAAGACCAAGACCAACGCCGAGTTCCTCATGACGATGGCCAAGGGCTTCGGCTAAGCAGCGTCACACGCTACAAACAGAACGATCCAACCAGCACCGGGCGCGAGCCCGGTGTCTTCCTGCGCCGGGTCGGCACGCCGCGCGATCGGCTCATCACAGGCGACGTGCCCGAACAGGGTGTTTTTGTGTGGTTTGAAGCGCACCCTTCGGCGATTGAGCTCCGAGACCTTTGTTTCGAGGCGCTTGCATTCACTCCGACCTTCGATCCGAGCGGTCGGCTTGTGTTCGCGTCTTGCGTTGGATCGCCCTTCATGATGGAATGCGCACACGACGGTGCGGGCGATCGCGCGGAGCACCTCGCGAGCCCACCCTCTCGCACGAAAGGAACCAATCGATGAAGCGAGCGATGACGATGGCGGTCGGCGGCGTGGCCTTCCTCTTTGCCGGCGCGTGGTTGGGGAGCGCCATGCCGAGCACGGAGGCGGGCGACCTCAAGCCCGAGCCGGTGCCCGGCCCGATCGAGCCGGCGCCCGCGCCCGTGCCCGCGTTCGACCTCAACCCGATCAAGCGCGAGCCCGTGCTCATCTACGACCTCACCGGCGGCACGCTCGTCGGAACGTTCCACACCAACATCGTCGTGTACAACGACGGCCTGACGAGCTTCGCGCGCAAGGACTGGATCGTCTTCCCCGGCCCGCCGCAGGAGATCGAAGACGCCGACGTCGGTTTCGCGACCGAGGCGCAGGTCGCCCAGCTCATCGAGGAGTTGCAGGCCGCCGGCGCGTCGACACGCATCGACGACCAGAACGTCATCCTCGACGTGCCCGTCGCGACCGTGACGTTCTTCCCGCGCCCGGCGCCGCGTGCGCGGAACAACACCTTCAGCTTCTTCAGCGCCGGCGGCTCCGAGATCGAGCAGATCATCGACGACTTCGCCGACATCGTACTCGGCATGTAACGACTCGCGTGAAGGAGAGGCCGGCGCGCGGCGGCGTGCCGGCCTTGTTCATGCGTGCCAGACGACCTCGGTTCGCCCGGGCGGGGGAAGGGTGAGCCGCTAAGGTGGGGGCATGCTCTGGCTCAAGGTGTTGTTGATCGGGCTGGGCGGAGGCCTCGGCACGCTCGTGCGGTGGGGCCTCCACGAGGCGTCGGTCGCACTGTTTGGTCGCGGCTACGCCTTCGGCATCCTCGCCGCCAACGTGATCGGCTGCTTCCTGCTGGGGCTCCTCGCGACGCTCGCCGCCGAGCGGTTGGTGGAGCTGCGCGAGGCGCACCGACTGGCCCTGACCGTCGGCTTCCTGGGCGGGCTCACGACCTTCTCCACGTTCGCTTACGACGCGATGGCCCACGCGCAGGACGGCAAGCCCGGCCTCGCCGCTGGCCATGTTGCGTTGCATCTTGCTTTGGGAATCGGGGCGGTGGTGATAGGGTGGTGGTTGGCGATGCGGCTGTGGAACTCGGGCGGTTGAACCACAGCCACGGTTGGTGACGTGACCACTACGGAGTCGAGACATGAACTGGAAGAAGCCGCGGCCGGCATGGGTCGATTGGCCGCTGAACAAGCGTGTTCTGTTCGGGGCCGCGATCCCGCTCGGACTCTCGGTGCTGTGGGTCGTCGCCGCCGCGCTCCCGGCGGCGAGGCTCGGGGGAAACGCGCTCGACCTGTGGTGGGTCCCGTTGATCGTCGTCGGGGCGGCGATTCTCGGAGGCCTCAACGGCGCGCTGGCGCCCAGATTCGTCATCTTTGCTCGAGAAGAGCGCAGCATCCGCAAGCGGTTGGTCATGGCGGGCGTGCTCACCCTCGCGTTCATCGCCTTCATGACGCTGATCTTCGGCGTGAGCGAGCTCGCTTTCGGCGGCGGCTTCGATGCGTGGATGCTCACCGTCTGGACTTTGTTCTTCGCGGGCTTCCAAGTGATCTGGGCGTGCTTCCCGCCGCCGGAGTTGATCGGCCGCGCCGCCTGCGGCGGGTGCGGCTATGAGCGCCCAGCGATGCGCAACGAACACAACGAGCGATGCTCCGAGTGCGCGAACCAGTGGTGGCTGCCCGAGAAGGCGGGCGACCGCACACGCCTGGGCGCCCGCTCGCTCGAGCGACACCCGAAGCGCACGTGGCGACAGTCGATGTGCTTCGGGGTGGCGGGCTCGGTCGTCTTCGCGATCTTCGCCGCGCCCGTCGTGCTGTCGCTCTCCCCCGTGCTCGCGAACACGCCCACGCCCGTGCTGCGTACCGTCGCCGGGTTCGCAACGACCCGGTCGGGCAGCGCAGCCTTCGAGGAGCTCGTCCGCCGCGGCCACTTGACAACCGCGGAGTACGACGAGCTACTCACGCGAGCGATGGACGTTCGGCGTCGGCCGCGTGCGCTGCCCTTCGATACGCAAATGGCGATCGAAGACGCCATGAAAAAGAGCCTGTTCTCGCAGGCGCTGGTCGATCATTGGTTCGAGGAGGAAGTGAGCTTCGAACTCGTTGTGGAAGTCGACACCGGGGCGGGCGTCATCCGCCCCGCGCTGCACGCGCGCATCCTCGCCTCCATCACCATGAGGGGCGTCGACATCGTCGCCCTCGGCGTGCGCATCAACGACGGCCCGTGGCAACAGCCCCTCGGCCGGCCCACCGAGCCCAAGCGCATCGCGCACACCTACGAGGCATACGACAACTTCTGGCGAGATACCGAGCCCGAGACCGAGCAGTTCCTCAATGACCTCGGGCAGCACGCCCCGCACTTCAAGCCCATCCCGCTCCCGGCGGACCTCCCTCCGGGCGAGCACACCCTGACCATCCGCTTCCGCCTCTTCGCGCAGGACCTTTCCCGAAGCCAGGGCTGGCCGTGGCAGTTCTTTACGCCGGACGGGGACGCGGTGACGATCCCCGGAGCGTTGTGGCAGGAAACGCGCGACATCACCACCACCTTCACCATCCCCTAGCCCGTCGCCCCGCCCACCCCCGGCCCTCCCTGTACAGTACGAGGCCCCACCTGTTTTACGGAGCCTCGTGCCATGAGTGAAGCTGTTGCCGACGTCGGGTTGATCGGGCTGGCCGTGATGGGTCAGAACCTCGCCCTGAACATGGCCGACCACGGCTCGATGGTCGCGGTCCACAACCGCACCACCTCCAAGCTCGACGACTTCGTCGCCGAGCATCCCGAAGGCTCCTTCGGCGACCTCGGCGGCGGGCTCGTGCGCTGCGAATCCGTCAACGAGCTGGTCAAGGCCATCAAGCGGCCCAGGCGCATCGTCATCATGGTCCAGGCCGGCACGGGGACCGACGCCGTCATCGAGAGCCTCGTGCCCCTGCTCGACGCGGGCGACTGCCTCGTCGACGGCGGCAACGCGCACTGGGAAGACACCATCCGCCGCGAACGCGCGCTGTCGGACAAGGGCATCCTCTTTGTCGGCTCGGGCGTCTCGGGGGGCGAAGAGGGCGCGCGCTTCGGCCCATCGCTCATGCCCGGCGGCCGCCCCGAAGCCTGGGCGCTCATCGAGCCCATCTGGAAAGCAATCGCCGCCAAGGTCGACCCGAAGACCGGCAAGCCCCTCGAAGGCGCCGAGGCCGGCAAGCCCATCACCGAGGGCGAACCGTGCGCCGCGTACATCGGGCCCGACGGTGCGGGCCACTACGTCAAGATGGTGCACAACGGCATCGAGTACGGCGACATGCAGATGATCTGCGAGGCCTACGACCTCCTGCGCACCGGCACGGGCATGTCGCCCAAAGACCTCGCGCGCGTCTTCAAGACCTGGAACAGCGGCGACCTCGACTCCTTCCTTATCGAGATCACCGCCGACATCCTCCAGCAAGACGACCCGGTCACCGGCAAGCCGTTCGTCGACATCGTGATGGACGCTGCGGGCCAGAAGGGCACGGGCCGATGGACGAGCATCAGCTCGCTCGACCTGGGCGTGCCGGCGGCGACGATCGCCGAGGCCGTCTTCGCGCGGAACATGAGCGCCGCCAAGGAAGAGCGCGTCGCCGCCTCGGGCATCCTCAAGGGCGTCACTGACGAGGACGCGCGCACCGCGACGCGTGAGTTCTTCGGCTCGGACGATGCCTTCATCGACGCCGTCGGCAAGGCGCTGTACTGCGCGAAGGTGTGCAGCTATGCGCAGGGCTTCGGCCTCATGGCCGCGGCCGCCAGGCACTACGACTGGACGCTCGACATGGGCGCGATCGCCATGATCTGGCGGGCCGGGTGCATCATCCGGGCGAAGTTCCTCCAGCGCATCCGCGAGGCCTTCGAGCGCGACCACGCATTGGCCAACCTCCTGCTCGATCCGTACTTCGCCAAGGTGCTGGGGGAGTATCAGGACGCGTGGCGGCAGGTCGTCGCCGCCGGCGCACGCGCCGGCGTGCCCATGCCGGCCTTTTCATCGGCGCTGGCGTACTACGACAGCTTCCGCCGCGACCGCCTGCCCGCGAGCCTGCTCCAGGCCCAGCGCGACTACTTCGGCGCCCACACCTACGAGCGTACCGACGAGCCGCGGGGCGTCTTCTTCCACCTCGACTGGCTCCACCCCGAGCGGCCGCAGGAGCGGATGTAGATCACGGGCGCAGTACGCGCATGAAAAACCCCGGGCGTGCGCCCGGGGCTGGCGTGTTGCGGGGATGGTCGCCCGATTAGCGCCGGCGGCGGAGCGCCGCGAGGCCCGCGACGCCGAAGAGCATCGCGCCGGGTGCGGGGATCAGCACGAAGTCGAAGCTGTAATCGACGGGCGCTGCGGTTTCCTGGTACCAGATCGTGTAGACGCCCGGGCCGAGGTTGCCGCTGAAACCCTCGCCGCCGAAGAGGGGCATGCCGAGATCGTCGAGGATGTCATCGCCGACGCCGTTGCCGAGGTTGGGGTCGCCGAAAAGCGTGGCGCCCAGCCACTGGAAGGGGTCCTGGAGTTGCGAGAAGAACGCTTCGTTCTCGAGAGCGATAAACGACTGCGTCTGCGTCGTGTCGTACTGGAGCAGGACAATGCGGTCGAGCTCGAGGCCCGCGGGGATCTCGAAGGTGAAGAAGTCGCGGTCGAGGTCAGGGTCGGGGACCGAGGAGCCGCTGACGATGTTCGAGCCTTCGGAGAACTGCGCGAGGTCGGTCGGGGCGAGCTCGTTATCCGAGAGGTCGCCGTCGATCGCCTCGTCCCAGGCAACCTGAGCGAGCGAGGCGGGAGCGATGGCCAGAGCCGCGCAGGCGGCAAGGGAGGCGGGGAGCTTCATGGTGGATCTCTCTCTTCAGGGCGCCGCTTCCCGGGCGACGCGGGGGTGACGTGTTGCTTTCCTCTTCGCCGGGGCGGCCCGACGGTTGCAAGTCTGCGTCATCACGACGCTTGACGCAAGCGCTCTGTTCCTACCGGACGGTGTTCGGGACGTGCTCGGCGGCTTCGTTCGCCCGCTTTGACGCGCTGGATCGGGGACGCCGGATGAAGGATGGGGAGAGCAGTTACTTCTTCTTGAACCCCAGAAACGCCCCGCCCAGCCCCGCACCGATCGAGGGCACGTACCCCGCGATAAAGGTCGTGAATGACTCAAACTGTCCGGTAAACCAGGCGGCGAACGAGTCGTAGCGGTCGCCGATCGCCGTCCAGTTCACCTCGACGAACCCCGCGTACTGGAGCCCGAAGAGGCCCATCGCGAAGAGCCCGACGCCGACGAGCGTGAGCTTCACGACCATGCGCAGAGCCGTGGCGATCGCAAAGCCCAGGAAGAACGAGAAGCCCAGGCGGAAAATCGCCGGTGAGTAGAGGTCCAGCGGGTGCTGCTCGGCGTCAATATCGCCCGCCCGATCGTCTCGGTCGGCATCCGGATCGTCGTCCTCTTCGGGCGTGGTGGGGGGGAAGGGCAGGTCGATGCCGGGCTGGCTGCCCGCCGGTCCGAAGCCGCGAGGCGTCACGCTGGGCGAGCCATCGGTGCCGCGGGCGGTGTCGGCGTCGGTTGCTCGAGGAGTCGGTCCATCGTCGGCATCGCCGGGAGCGATCATGTTGAGCGTAACCCCCAGCGCCATCACGCCGATCGCCAGCAACCCCGTGACCTTCTTCCAGAGCGGGATCTGCGACCAGACGCCCGGCTCGCCGCTGCTTGTCGATGGTGGCTGCTGTGTCATGACACTTTCGCGTCTCAAAACTCACACGTATACTGGGGAATCACGCCTTGACGCGTGCAACGCCGATTGATCCATCGGAATACCGGTGATCACACCGGAAGGGCGTGATGCATGCACCGAGGCGATGCTATCCGTTTGGTGGCCGCGGGTGTGGCGGTCGGGCTGACGGCTTGGCTGTTCCTACAGGATCCGTTCGCGGGCTTGGACCGCCGCGCGGTCGTGTGGCCCGTTACGGGCCTGACGTTCTTTGCCTGCTGGCGGTTGGGGTGGCGGGGTGCGATCGCCGTCTTTCTCGGCCAGGCGGTCGGCGTCGGGTTCGTGGACGACCGCCTGTGGACGTTCGTCGTCCCGCTGTCGGCCGTCGATGCGCTGGTCGCGCTCGGGTCGGCGACGCTCGTCCGCCGCATCGCGCGCGGGCGCGGCGTCACCACCAGCGTCACCGGGATGATGGCCTTCCTCTACGTCGCCTGCGGGCTTGCGCCGCTGGTGGAGGGCGCAGCGGATGGCGCCATCTGGTGGACGCAGGAGCTGGTCACCACGTGGCGTGGCTTCGCGGAGCACGTCGGGTGGTTCGGGCTCACGAACGCGCTGGGCACCTCTCTGGTGGGTGGCACCTTGTTGGCGTGGTCGGAGCGCACCCGCGCGCCCGAGATCGCCGGCAACATGGCGCTGCGGACGGCGCTCGTCGGCGCGACCGGGCTGCTCGTGCTGTGGCTTACCGCCATGACCGCAGACACGCTCAGCGCGACGCACACCCACCCGCTCGTGTTCTTTCTCATCCCCGTCACGATCGTCGGCGCGCTGCGCGTGCCGCCGCTCCACGCCCACGGGCTGTTGGTGCTCTTCGCCGCCCTCATCATCGCCGGGAGCATGAGCGGTTTCGGGCCCTTCGCGATGGAGCCGGGCGCGCACGGCCTGCTGGCGTTGGCGGCGTACCTGCTGGTGATCACCGTCACGACGCAGGCCGTCCTGGGCAGCGTGAACGCATCGCGTCGCCTGAGCGACCGGCTCCGGTCCCAGGCCCGCACGGAGCGCATGCTTCTCGAAGAGCTGGACCACCGCGTCAGGAACAACCTCGGCTCGCTCGAGGCGATGGTGGGCCTGCTCTCCAGCGATGCGCGCAACGTCGACGACCTCGCCGCCCGCGTGCGCGAGCGCCTGCGGTCGATGACGGTCATCTACACCGCTCTGCGTGCGCACGGGATGGAGCGCATCGACCTCGGCGCCTTCCTGCGCGAGATGCGTTCCATCAACTGCACGCACGCCGAGCAACTCTTCATCAACGGCCCGCGCGTGCAGCTCAGCTCCGAGCAGGGGCGGTCGCTCGGCATGGCGCTCTTCGAGCTGGCGACGAACTCGCAGAAGCACGGCGCACTGCAACGCGGCGAGTCCGTGAAGATCCGATGGGAACTCCAGCCGGACGACACGCTCGCGGTCCACTGGGAGGAGCCCTTTGAGGGGCCGTCCCGCGGGTTCGCCGAGCGCATGGGCCTGCGCCTGGTGCGCGGCTTCGTCGAGCACGAGCTCAAGGGTCGCCTCACGATCGTGATCGAGCACGGTCGGCTGCGCTTCGACATCGTCTTCCGGATGATGCCGACCCTGGTGCCGCCGCGCACACACGCCGCGATGCTCGTCGGGCCGCGTTAGCGCCTCGAGGCCGGCGACTCGATCGTGCGCGGACGGTCCACGGACGAGAGGTCGAGGACGAGCGGCAGGTGGTCCGAGGCGATCGAGTCGACGGGGCGGATGCCCAGGGACCGCAGGTCTTCCGGATCGGCGTCGGAGGCGTCGAACGCAAAGGCCTGCGCCCCGAAGCCTTCGGCGTTGCTCG
>CAYTSW010000010.1:0-37583 GCA_964440605.1 uncultured Phycisphaeraceae bacterium
GGCTTCGGGCGGATCCCCGTCCCGGACTTCGGGCGCATGCGGGCGATCAACTGAGCCACCATCAAGCGAATCACCACAATCGGCGTCCAGCCAACGCTCCCTGTCCGCGCGCACGAAGTTGGTTCCCGCGACGGTCCAGTCGGCGCGAAAGGCGAGCAAACGAAAACACCCGATCTTTGCAGTCGGGCGTTATCAGGAATGAGCAATGGCAATCGACGATCGCTTATGCCGAACGACGGCGACGATTCGCGAGCAGTCCCGCGAGCGCAACGACCGAAGTCGCCCCGGGTGTCGGCACAACAGTGAAACGCGACCAGTCGACCGACCCCGGTCCCCACTGCCCGTCGCTGAAGACACGTATTTCCGACTCTGATTCGCCTTCAAGGGTGGCCGTTTCCGGCAACCAGTTTTCCTGCGCGCCGCCTTCGAGCAGGACGGCGAAGGGCGCGGCATCCGCGAATTCGAACTGAAAGGTGTAAGAGTCGTCGGTCCCGTCGGTCGCGGACAAGGCGATGTAGTACGTACCGGGGCCGAGGCCGTCAAACATGGTCGTTGCCGCCACATCGAGCGGGGTGGAGAAGGTGTCCTCCGCGGCGGTGACCACCGAGCCGGCCTGGTCGAACAGGACCGCGATCTCGTTGATGTTGTCTCCGTCGGGATCAATCAACCCGGTGGTTTGATACACGAAGTTGCCGGGCTGAAATGTGCCCCAGTCGAAGTTCACTGAGAAGGGTGTGGGCTCCGGGGCTCCCGGCACGTACAACTGCGCGAACGCAGGGCCGGGAGCGAGGGGGATCGCGAGCAGGGCGGGGTGTAACAATCGCATGGCTGCATCCTTTGATGATGGGGTGAGGGGTGTCGGACCCGAAGGCGGTGTTCAGCGACGACGGCGGAGCGAGGCAACTCCGCTGAGCAGAGCCAGGCCGAAGGCGCCCGGGGCCGGAACGTCGTTGTAGCTCAGCGCAACGAAGGATCGCGCGTGGGGTGACTCGATCGTCATTCCGCCGATCGTCACATCCGGCTCGCCCGTCTCGAAGACCGCCCAGACGCCTTGCGCGTCGCCGTTGATCTCGAAGCTATCGATCAGCTGCGCGTCGGTGTCGTAGAGGGAAACGGTCAGGTTGGCGTAGCTGTTGACGAACTGGTCGGGTGCGGTAACGGCGAAGCCAACGCGCGTCTGCGGGAAGTCGAACGCGATGGCGGTCGCGCCGCCGTACACGCCTTGCACCTCTCCGGTGAGTTCGTCGATGAAAGTGTCAGCGCCGTTCGGAGTGGTCGCGAACAACTGAGCGATCACTTCGCCCTCCGTCGACTCGCCTCCGATGACGCCGAGAGTGGCGTTCTGGCCTTCACCGGGGAGAGGGTTGAGCCTCTCGGGCAGGCCGCCGAGCACGTCGAACTCCAGGCCGTTATCGACCGGCGCGGCATCGCCCGGGGCCCACGCACGGCTTTGAATCGTGACCTCCTGGCCTTCGAATCGTTCGCCGATCGTCGCGGCGCGCAAAGGCAAGGAATCGGCAAAGAACGCGTCGCCAGCCGCGATCGGCGTGGTCAAGTAATCGTTGATGCCTCGGAATCCAGCGTCGGCGGGCGGCGTCATGCCGGTGCCGACGCCAAAGAATCCGCTCGACACATCGACGGTTGCGAACGCGGTGACAGAACACGCCGACAGAATGGCGGCGGGGGCGAGAGTGCTGATCTTCACAGGTGGCTCCTCGTGCGGGGTTCTCCGGAATCGACGCCGGTCGACTCCGTTTACGCCACCGCGAGTCGCGCTCAGATCTCTCACCCTCGCTTGAAAACTTCAGTGGGCCAGCTCAGCCCCCCGCCAGCGTCGTGTTCGACCCATCGTCGTTGCAGACCATGATCGAGCGTCGGCCGGCGGCCTTGGCGGCGTAGAGCGCCGCGTCGGCATGTTCCAACAGCGTGTTGGCGTCAAGAGGCTTGCTCTGGCTGATGCACGAGACGCCGATCGACATCGAGCAGGTCGCGCTGCACGCCTCGCCGCCTGAGAGCATCTCCATCCGCTGCGACGCGGCCCGCGCGAACGCCGCCTGCAAGCGCGACGCCACCTGTCCGGCGATGGTGCAGCAGGTCTGCGGCATGAGGATGACGAACTCGTCGCCGCCGAGCCGTGCCGCGATGTCCGAAGCGCGGATGTTCTCGTCGATGATGCGCGAGGCGAGCTTGAGCAGTTCGTCGCCCGCGGCGTGACCGAGTTGGTCGTTCACCTGCTTGAAACCATCAAGGTCGATGATGACGCACGCGAGGTCGTTGCCGTAGCGCATGGCCTCGGCGAAGGTCTGCGGCAGGCGCTCGTCGAGCTGTCGGCGGTTGGCCAGTCCGGTGAGCGGGTCGGTCCAGGCCATCACTTCGAGGCGGGAGATCTCGGTTGACAACTTCTCCGCCCGGGCCGTCAGCGCGTCGAGCTGCGCGCGCAGTTCCGTGGTGAGCCGGCGGTTGTGACGCCGGGCGTCCGCCAGCGCCAGCGCCTGCTCGATCGCGGCGCTCACGGGCGGCAGCGCATCATGCCCCTCGGGCACGACCAGAGCCGCGATCGCGCCAGCCTCGACCGCGTCGGCGATCCAGTTCGTGTCGTCGCCGGGGCCCCACGCGACCACCGGCGTGTCGCCCAGGCGGCGGACGAGCGAACGCAGGGCCTCATCCGCCGTCGCGTCGTCCGTCGGCATCTGGAAGATCGCGACGTGCCACGCGGGGAGCTGGCCGAGTCGGGCATCGACCTGCACGGGCTCGACGCGCGAGAGGCAGTCGGCTCCGACGTGAGCGCGGACGGCCTCGGCGAGACGATCTGTCTCGGCGCCGGGTGCCGCGATCAGCAGCACGTGCGGGTATCCCTTGTCTCGGACGGTGTTCACTGGCGAGCGGTCTCCCGTCGGATGCGCCTGTCTCGATGATGTGGTACGCCGCAGGGGCAGCCTGCGTTTGAGCCGAGGGTCACGCCAATGGAACATCGGCCGGACGCGCGGGAAGATGTGTCCGTCGGCGGCAGGGCTTGCCCGAATTCACGCCGACGGGCAGTTCCATGACCACTTGATCGGGTTGTGTCAGGGTTGCGCGGATGTGAAGCGCCGGCGCCACGCCTCCGCCAGCGTGGGGTCCAGTACGGTGATGTCCGCCTGAGCGAGCAGGTCGCGCGCCAGGCGGGCCATCAGCAAGCGCTCCTGCTCCAGACGGGCGTCACGCGTCACCACCGCTCGCGCCGCTTCGAAGGTCGGCGGCTCCTGGGCCGGGCGGTTGACGGTCTCCAAGCGCAGGATCGCGTACCCGGTGTCCACGGCGACCGGGTCGCTCGTCTGCCGGGGCTGGAGCGTCGAAACGGTCCGGCGGATGCCGGCTGGCCATGACAGGTCCGCGGGGTTGATGGGCGGGAGCAGCCCCCCGCGGTCGGCCGAGGCGTCCGTCGACAGTCGGGTCGCGACGGTCGCGAAGGGCTGCTCCGCGAGCTCGCGTTGCGCGCGCTGGGCTTGCTGGATCGTGGGCACGACGATCGCCCGGGCGGTGTACGTCGGACCGAAGCGCAGGTCGTACGCACGGCGCAGGGCGTGCTCCGAGAGATCCACCTCGTCCTGCACGAGCTTGCGGCTCATCGCGCTCCGCCGCAGCAGACCCGCGAAGGCGGCATCGCCCAGGCCCCGTCGCTGGCGGATGGCCTCGAGCAGTTGCCGTTGTCGGGCGATGTCGGTCGCGATGTTGTCCGCGTCGAGCGTCTCGAGCAGCAGGCGCTCTTCCCGTTCGAGGTCCGATGGGGTGATCGCGATGCCCTGCTGTGCGCACGCTCGCTCGAGCAGGTGCTCGACGACGAGCTCTTCCAACACCGGCCCGCCGGCGCGCTCGGCGAGGTGCGGCGTCAGGTCGCTCCACGTCAGGGCCCGACCGCCAACGAGCGCGACCGGGCGTCGCTGGCCCGCATCGGGGGGCGATGCGGGCGTCGCTTCGACCGATGAGGCGTCGCTCGCCGGGCGGACGGCCCGGTCGGTCGCGTCGAGTCCGCGGGTGGCGTACGCGGTGTCGTCGGCGTCGCGCTGCGGGCCGCCGCAGGCGCAAACAACGAGCAACGAGACGAGCGCCGATGTGCGGAGAATGGTCATGCGCGAGTGTAGGTGCGGGGCGCAACCCGGTATGCTCGCGACATGATCGTCCTCGGAGTGGATCCGGGATTGCGGGTGACGGGGTTCGGCGCTGTCCGTTTCGCCGAGGCTCACCCCGCGGCGGCGGTCGAGTTGGTCGGCGCCGGTGTGGTCCGTGTGCGCGAGTCCGATTCGTTCGCTGACCGCCTGCGCGTGCTGGGCGCCGAGCTCGCAACGCTCATCGAGGAGTTCCGCCCGGCTCTGGCCTGCGTCGAAGGGCTCTTCACGCACTATCAGAATCCGCGCACCGCGATCGTCATGGCCCACGCCCGGGGCGTGATTCTTCTGCGCCTGGCCGAAGCGGGCGTTGGCGTGTGCGAGCTGCCGCCGGCGCAGGTGAAGCGGGCCATCGCGGGTTCGGGCCGGGCGGGCAAGGCGGGGGTCGGCATGGCCGTGGCGCTCGAGCTGGGGCTCTCCGAGCCGCCGCAGCCCGCGGACGTCTCGGACGCGCTGGCCGTCGCGATGGTGGGGGGAAGGCGTGCGCTCGCCGACCGTGTGATGGCCGCGACAACCACGAAGCCGGACCCTGTGCGCCAAGGATGATCGCGGTACCAAACGGCCACCGGGCTCGCGCCCCGGTGCTCGTCGTCGAGAGTCGCTTTGTAGCCCCCGCCTGTTTCGGCGTTACTTCAGGCCCGCGAGTTGCCCCGATCGGCGCAGCCGGGAGTAGGCATCGAGCGATTGCTCGATGACGGCGTGGGCGGCTTCGGGGGGCGTGATCTCGTCCACCTCCACTTCTTTGCCCTCGAGCGTCTTGTAGTCCTCGAAGAACCGGCGCAGCACCTTGAACACGTGCTTGGGGAACTGGCTGGCGGTGTGCATGTCCTCGTATTGCGGGTCGTCGCAGAGAACAGCGACGATCTTGTGGTCCGCCTGTCCCTCGTCGATCATCGTCATCAGCCCGACAGCGCGGGCATCGCAGATCGTCAGCGGCGGCACGTTCTCCGTGCTGAAGACGAGCACATCCATCGGGTCATCATCTTCGGCGTACGTCTGCGGAATGAAGCCGTAGTTCGCGGGGTAGTACACCGCCGATGACAGCACCCGATCGAGCCGGAGGAAGCCCGACCCCTTGTCCAACTCGTACTTGTTCGACGACCCCTTTGGGATCTCGATGACCGCTCGGAACGTCCCCGGCAGGCCGTCGCCGCCCTGGACCGCCGGGGAGATGTCATGCCACGGATGGACCACAACGCACACTCCATTCACCACCCTCCCACACGTTGAGCATAACGGCCCGTCCGGGCGGAGACAGGTACACGGAGCAACGGAGGAGACGGAGCGCCCAGAGAGGCAGAAGAGAAGAGGGCAAGAGGCGGTGTCTCTCGGGTGCCGCGATTACGCTCCGGTGTGCCGAGTGGTCGGACGTTTGAGCGGGCAAGATGCCGGCCCATCACAGCCGAACCTGTGCTTGTCGCGCCCCTCCGCCGCCTGCCCTCCAGTATCCTCCCCCCATGCTCACACTCGACTTCGCCAACTGCCTGTCCGACCGCGTCGGCGATCACGGCCTGGATCCGAAGCTCATCGCTCCCGGCTCGGCCGCCGCCGAACGCGTCGTGCGGCTCACCGAGGGCCTCGAGAACACGCGGAGCACGGAATGGGAGCGATGGCGTCTCCTGCCCTTCGGCGAGACCCGCCGCGACCACGTCAAGGCCGTCCACGACGTCGTCGCCAAGTGCAAGGGCCGGTTCGACAACCTCGTCGTGTTCGGCATCGGCGGCTCAGCGCTGGGCAACATCGCGCTCCAGGCCGCGCTGAACTCGCCGCAGTACAACCTCCTGCCCGACGGGCAGCGCCCCGGCCCACGGATTGTCATCATCGACAACGTCGACCCCGTCTACGTGAGCGCCGCCCTGGATGCCTGCCGCGCTCACGGCGGCATCGAGCGCACCCTCTTCAACGTCATTTCCAAGTCGGGCGAGACCGCCGAGACCGCCAGCCAGTTCATGATCGCCCGCAAGCTCCTCATCGACGCTGTCGGTGAGGAGAAGCACGCCGAGCACATCGTCGCCATCACCGACCCTGAAAAGGGCACGATGCGGTCCATCTGCGACGCCGCGGGCTACACCACCTTGCCCGTTCCGGAGGGCGTGGGCGGGCGCTTCTCGGTGTTGTCGCCCGTGGGGCTCTTCTCGGCCGCCATGGCCGGCATCGACATCGAGCAGCTCCTCTCCGGCGCCGCCTCCATGGATGAGTTGTGCTCGCGGCCGGCGATTGTCGACAACCCGGCGGCCATGCTGGCGACCCTGCTCGTCCACCTGGGCGAGGACAAGCACAAGACCAACCACGTCCTCATGCCTTACGCCAACCAGCTCTACCTGCTCGCCGACTGGTTCCGCCAGCTCTGGGCCGAGTCGCTGGGCAAGAAGGAAGCGTTCACCGGCGAAGAGGTCTACGCGGGTTTCACGCCCATCAAGGCGCTGGGCACCACCGACCAGCACTCGCAGGTCCAGCTCTACCGCGAAGGGCCCAACGACAAGGTCATCGGCTTTCTGGAAGTCGAAGAGTTCGAGACCGACCTGACCATCCCCAGCGGGCTGGGCGTCGAGGCGACGAGCTACCTCGAAGGCCAGTCGATGACGCGCCTGCTCAACGCCGAGAAACGCGCGACCGAGTTCGCCCTCGTCGAAAGCCAGCGCCCCAACTTCACCCTCAAGTTCCCCACCATCGACGCCTTCCACGTCGGCGCCTTCCTCGCCCTCTGGGAGATCACCACCGCCTACGCCGGCCTCATGCTCAACATCGACGCCTACGACCAGCCCGCGGTCGAGACCGGCAAGGTCGCCACCTTCGGCCTCATGGGCCGACCCGGCTACGACGAGTGGAAGCAGAAGGTCGACGCCAGGCTAACGCCGACGCTCCACCGCATCGGCTGAGCGTCGAGCGCCCGATGCGACGAAGTCCACCGGGTCCGCGCTCGCTGCTCACTGGTTCTGGTGCTTCGCTGCCTGCGACTGCTCTTCCACCCTCAACACGCTCAGCCATCGCCCGTGATCCAGCTTGACGCCGTCCGCCGCGTAGTCCGCGACGTACTCGCGCCCGTCGACGCGATAGACGAACTCGTGCTCGCCCGACGGCACGTCCAGGCGGGCGCGCCACCACCCGCTCGGCAACCGGTGCATGGGCACCGGCCCGCGGTCCCACAGCGTGAAGGAACCCAGCACTTCCACGCGCGTCGCTCCCAGCAGGAACAGCTTGAACTCCACGCTTTGCCCGTTGCTGTGCACCGACATGACACACCTCCCATCGGGCGAACGCCCTTGGCGTCCCCCGGAAGGCAAGACATCCCGCCCCCACGCTCAGCAGTGCCTCCCGCCGCGAGCGCACCGTGCGTCGCGGCTGCTCGTCCTCCCACGCGCGCCTCTGTCGCGAGGTGCCTCCGGCCCTTATCCCGCGGGGCCGGCTCCGGACGACCCCGCCCCACGCCGCGCGGCGCATACGCTCGGCCGCTATACACAGTGTGGATCAACTGTCATGCGAGTGCGAACCTTGCCGCCCCATCCCGGTGCAAAATGCCCACAACGCGGCATGCGATTCTGGCGCCTCGCGGTGGCGCAGGCCGTGCTCGTGAGTTTTGTGTTCGGGCCGATGGTTGCTCACGCCCAACCCGCCGACGGACGCGCTCCCGAACCGAGCCCGACGATCGCCCCCGGCCCCGCTGAGCCCGCCTGGGCCGTCGCCCCTCGCGTGGGCGACACCGTTCTCCTGCCTCTACGCCCCGCGCGTGGGCCCGCCGACCCCGCCACTGCGGCTGTGCTCGGTTGGAGGCCTTCCCCGGCGCCGATCGCGCGCCTGAATGCGGAATCGCCGCCGCTGCGGACGCGGCTCATCCCGCTGGTTGCCGATCCGCCGACTGATCCGCTCTCCTGGCTTCCCCCCGCGCGCGATTACGTCGCCGGACTGAAAGCCCCGCGCCCCGCGGGGCTTTGGCTCGTCGAGGTCCGGCTCCCCGCTGACTTCGAAGCGGCCGATACACCGGCCATCACCCTCGGAGGCCGCTCGGTCCGCGTCGCGGCTCCCACATCCTTCGTGCCGCGATCGGGCACGGCGTTGCGCGCGGACCAGCGAGCGCGGCTCGCCGCTCTCACCGCACCCGCGGCTCGGACGCCCGAACAACGCTGGCGCATCGCCCTGCTCGCGGGGCGCCTCGACGCGCCGGCATTGTTGGATCCCGCTCCCGCCGACCCGGACGCCGCCCGCTTCGCCCAAGCCGTGACGGCGCGCTGGTCCGCGGCACTCGCGCGGCTGGAGGGCGTGGACCCCGAAGCCGCGCATCGCCTTGTGGACCGTCTCACACTCCTGCTTGCGACGCCCGAGAGCCACACGCTGCCCGGCTGGCCCATCGACCCCGCGAGCGACGAGCTGCTTCTGCGTGAGCTGCTCGATCCCGACGCGCCGGCGTCCACGCTCGTGCAGGCCGCCGAGGCGTGGTGGGCGCGCAAGCCCGCCTTTCGCGCGTGGCTCGTCGACGACGCCGGCCCACTCCGGGCCGGGCGGGCCGCCCGCGTCGCGGTCGCCAACCTCGAGACGGGTGATCGCTCCATCGCCGCGTGGTCCGACACCGCGGGCCAACGCATCACCGCCACGCTTGAAGCGCGAACGATCTCCGTGCTGACGGTCCCGGTCGGCTCCGGCGAGCAGCCGGCCTCCACCATCACCCTCGAGGCCGAGGGTCGCGCGGTGGGCACTGTGACCACGGTCGCGCCCCCCCTGGTCATCAACGCCCCGGGCTTCACCACGCCGCTGTTCCAGCCGCCGCTCGCCCTCGCGTCGCTGGGCAGCGAGCAGGCGCAGTCCGTGCCCGTCGACCACGCCACGCGGGCCATACTCCTGCGTGAGCCCGGGCTCGACCGGTGGATGCTCCACATCGAAACGCTGCACGCTCCGTCAGACGATCAGTCCGCCGAGACTCTCAGTCTCTGGGTCGGGCCCATGAACGACACCGTCCAGGTGGTGCGCATCTCTCGTGACGGAAGCACGCGGCTGCTCCGCCCCACCACCAACGCCGAGCCCCCCGAGGTCACCGTCCGCCGCGCGCACGACCGCTGGACCGCGACGATCCTCTTCCACGAGACTTGGCTCGCCGACGAGCAGGGCCTGGCGCGGCTCGCCATCACCCGCGCGGCGGCCGACGGGCGCACCCTCGCGTTCCCACGCCCCATGTGGCCCCATCAGTCCGAGCCGGGCCGGCTGCTGCTCGACCTCTCGCGTTGGGAGTCCCCCGCGGCCTCGGTCCCGGCCGCGCCGCTCCTTCGCCCGCTCGAGCCGGACGGATCAATGCTCCGCTGACGCCAGGTCGGCCTCGTCCTGGGGAACGACCATCTCGCCATTGCCGTTCTGCTGCACGACGCCGAGCTTGCGCAACGCCGTCAGGGCCGCCTGCTGCTCGGCCTGCTTCTTCGAGGGTGCCCAGCACGAGGGGTACGCCTCGGACCCCAGTTCGACGCGCACCTCGAAGCACTTGGCGTGGTCCGGGCCTTTCTCGTCCAGCAGGACATACTCGGGCTGCACCGAGAGCTCCTGCTGCGCGAACTGCTGGAGCACGCTCTTGAAGTTCTGCTGGTGCCCGCTGCGGGCCGCCGCGTTGATGTGCGGCGCGAGCCGCGGCATCAGCCACTCCCGCACGCGCTCGAGGCCGGCGTCCATGTAGATCGCCCCGATGATCGACTCCAGCAACGCCGCGGAAAGCGACGAGGGCAGGGCGCTGCGCGTCCGCATCCCCTTGCCGAGGGCGAGGAACTCCTGCAAGCCCAGCTCATCGATGATCTTCGCGCACAGCCGGCGGCTGACCACCGCCGACTTGATCTTGGTCATATCCCCCTCAAGAAGGTCGTCGAAATGCACGTAGAGGTACTCGCAGACCAGCATGCCGAGCACGGAATCGCCCAGGAACTCCAGCCGCTCGTTCGATTCCAGGCGCGAGTCCGCGATCGAGGCGTGGGTTAACGCCTCGGCGAGCAACGCCGGGTCGGCGAAGCGATAGTCGATGATGTCCTGACACCGCACGAGGTCGTCTTGATTGACCATGGGGAAGCGCGAACTCCACGAAGGCGCCGGGAGCCTGACTCCTGACGCGGGTACTGCTGAGACGCGCTAGCGAAGCGGCCGTCCGTCCCCCCGTGCCGGGTGTCCCTCACCGACCGGGCGAACGGCTGCTTGGCCTGCGCGGCCATGTCATGCGACGCGACACACGCCGCTCCGTTCAACCTATCGGCAATCCACCCCGGTGCACCTCCTGTCTCACAGGAATGAGCAGAAAACCCGAGGCTATCGACCACCAATGTCATCCCAATCCCTCGTAGGCTCCCCATCTTCACACGGGAGCCCGATCGTTCCGACAGCGGACGCTGCAAAGTCGAGGTCCACCGGGCTCGCGCCTGGTGCTCGTTCCTGCCTCCGCGTCTCTGTTTCTCCATCGCTCCGTCATTTGCGTCCCTAGACCCCTGCCTCCTCATCGCCTACCCTCTCCGCCCGGCCCCGCCTGACAGGAGCACACCATGCACTATCCCCACCGCCGAAGCTGGACCAAGCGCAAGCGCAAGATCGGGTTTCGCGCCCGCATGAAGACCAAGAACGGGCGCAAGATCATCAACCGCAAGCGCCGCATGGGTCGCCTGGTGAACGTGGCCGCCCGCTACTAGACCGGCTCGGCGATCGCTCCACGACAGAACACGCTCACTGGCCCGCCCGCTCCCGCAGGAGCGGGTTGTTTGTTGTCGCGCGACGCCCGCGGCGCGCGCCGGGCGCAACGCGGTATCGTGCCCATCTTCAACACCGCCACCGAATGACCTCGCGAGGACCACACGCCGATGCTCAAGATCCACGAATACCAGGCCCGTGAACTGCTCTCCGACGCGGGCGTGCCCGTCCCGCCCGGCGTCGTCATCGAGTCCGCCGCCGATGCCGGGAAGGCGTACCAGCAGGTCGTCGCGGAAGCCGGGCTCGGCGAGGGTGGGCTCGCGGTCGTCAAGGCACAGGTGCACGCGGGGGGTCGGGGCAAGGCGGGGTTCGTCAAGCTCGTGAAGTCCGCGGCCGACGCGAAGGAAGCCGCGGAGTTCATGCTCTCCAACCGCATGGTCTCGCCGCAGACCGGGCCCGAGGGTCTGGCGGTCTCCAAGCTCCTCGTCGCAGCGGGCGTCGACATCGAGAAGGAGTACTACCTCGCCATCACGACCGACCGCGCGACGCGCCGCAACGTGCTGATCGCCTCGGCCGAGGGCGGCGTGGAGATCGAACAGGTCGCCGAAGAGAACCCCGACGCCATCATCAAGACCCCCATCGACGCCCACCTGGGCCTGCTGCCTCACACCGCGCGGCGGATCGCCTTCCAACTCGGTTTCACCGGCAAGCAGATCGGCCAGGCCGCAAAGATCATGCTCCAGCTCGCCAGGCTCTACACCGACAAGGATTGCGCGCTGGCCGAGATCAACCCGCTCATCGTCACGCCCAAGTCCGCCGACCACCCCGACGGGCAGGTGCTGGCGATCGACGCCAAGTTCAACTTCGACTCCAACGCCATGTTCCGCCAGAAGCCCATCGCCGAGCTCGCCGACCCCGAAGGCGAGGACCCCAACGAGGCGCGGGCCGAAGCGTTCGGCATGTCCTACATCCAGCTCGACGGCTCGATCGGCTGCCTCGTCAACGGTGCGGGCCTCGCCATGGCGACCATGGACACCATCAAGCACTTCGGCGCCGAGCCGGCCAACTTCCTCGATGTCGGTGGCTCGGCCTCCGAAGAGGCCGTCACCGAGGGGTTCAAGATCATCCTGTCCGACCAGCGCGTCAAAGGCGTGCTCGTGAATATCTTCGGCGGCATCATGCGCTGCGACGTCATCGCCCAGGCCGTTGTCAACGCGGCCAAGCAGGTGGGCTTCGATGTCCCCCTCGTGGTCCGCCTGGAGGGCACGAACGTCGCCGAGGGTCGAGCGATACTCGACGAGGCCAAGTCGCAGATCCCGACGATGCGCCCGGCTACCGGCCTCAAGGAAGGCGCCCAGGTGGTCTGCGAGGCGGTGGGCTGATTTGTTGGCGGGCGAACCGCGTCGCGTCCGGGCCATACAACAACAGTCACCAGCCAGCACTAGGCCCGAGCCCGGTGATCGCTGGCGTTTCGCCACTTGCAAAGTCCACCGGGCTCGCGCCCGGTGCTCTCTTGCTCCTTGTTCACGCCTTTTCTTCTTCTCCGATTGCTCCGTCCCCTCCGTTGCTCCGTGTACCGCTTTGAAGGACCCAGCCATGCGTCTCATCGCTCTCCTCGCCACGACGCTTCTCCTCGCGCTTTCACTCGCTCCGGCCGCCCAGGCTCAGGAGGCGATCGAGCTTCGCCCACCGCTGAAGAAGGGCGTCACCGCCGCGTATGTCAGCGACAGCAAGATGGACGCGACGATCGGCTCGGAGTCGCTGCCCGGCGGGCCACAGAAGCACAAGGCTCACATCACCTTCGAGTTCGACCTCAAGGTCGTCGAGGCCCACGACGCCGGCGCCGTCGTGCACGTCACCTTCACGCGCTTCCGCGCGGAGGACGAGGACAGCACCGGCTCCCGCTCCTACGACTCGGCCGACCCCAACCGCCAGACCGGCGCCTACGCCGACGTCTTTCGCACCGCGCGCGGCAAGCCCTTCGTTCTCGAGTTGGATGAGCGGCGGCGCATCACCGCGATCGAAGTTCCCGCCGCAGCCGTCCCCGCCAGCCCGATGAGCAAAGCCATTTTCGAGCAGTTCCTTGGCGAGGCGGCTCTGAAGGACGCGCTGGGCGGCATCTTCGTCATCCCCGATGCCCCCGAGCGGGCGACGCAGGGCGAGACGTGGACCTCCAGCCAGCCCTTCCAGACCCCCGCGATGGGCACCCTCTCCCGCACGAGCACGTTCGGTGTCGAGCGTGTGACACCCGAGCGGGCGATCATCAAGGGCGATGGTGAGCTCGCCTTTGCGCACGAGGGTGGCCTCGGCGAGGCCGACGTCAAGACCGCCGACGTCTCCTCGCGCTGGGTTTGGAACCGCCAGACGCGCCTGATGGACGAGGTGAAGGTGGAGTTTGTTCTCGACGCCAGCCTCGACGCCCAGGGCGTTCTCTTCGACATGGACCTCTCGCAGAAGTCGTCGATCAAGAAGGTCGACAAGTGATCGCGAGGCGTTGCGCCGCGGGTGTTCTTCTTGGCGTCACGTTCGCGGCCGATGGCGCCCAGCCGCACGACCTGTCGCCCGGCCTGGCCAAGGCCGTTGAACACTTCGAAGTCCCCGCGTTGGCCGCAGCCGTCATCGATTCGCAAGGCGTCATCAGGCGGGGCGTCGCGGGGGTGAGCATCGCCGATACGGACACACCGCTCGATGTTGACGACGCGTTCCACATCGGCTCGTGTACCAAGGCGATGACCGCGACGCTCGTCGGCGTGCTCGTCGACGAAGGCGTGCTCGAACTCGACGACACGCTGCCCGAGCTCCTGCCGGACCTCGGGTCCGACATGCATGAGGCCTTCCGGGCCGTCACGCTCCGCGACCTGCTCCGGCACCGTGGGGGAGTCGCGGCGTTCACTTCCGGCGCGTCACCCGAGGGTCGGCATGTCCGGAACCTGCCCGACGATCCCAAAGCCGCCCGAGCCGAGTTCGCCCGCCGCGTGCTCACCGAAGAGCCGGCGCACGAGCGGGGGACGTTCGCATACTCCAACGGTGGGTACGGCATCGCCGCCGCCGCCATCGAAGCCGCGACCGACACCGCGTGGGAAGCCCTCATGCAGGAGAAGATCTTCGAACCGCTGGGCATGACCACCGCCGGCTTCGGTTGGCCCGCCGACGCCGACCCGACCGCACCCCGCGGCCACTTCGAGGCCTCCGGCGACCATCGCCCCCACACCAAGCAGCGCCCCTATCACCTCCAGTCGCCGATCGATCCGGCCGGTGACGTCTTCTGCTCGATCGGTGACTGGGCCACGTTCGCCATCGACCAGCTCACATCGCTCCGCGGCGAGCCGGGCGGGCTCGTCTCCCCCGAGACGATGCACGAGCTGCACACGTCGCCCGAAGGAGGAGACTACGCCTGTGGCTGGATCATCGCCCGCGTCGACGACCGCGTCATCCACGCCCACGACGGTTCAGCCGGCACGTTTTACGCCAGCGTGTGGCTCGCGCCGGAAGGAGATCGGGGCGTATTGGTCGTCACGAACACCGGCGGGGGAGAGCCAGCCGTTGAGGCGGTGCGGAACCGTCTGCTCAAGCAGAGCCTCGCGCCGGAAGCCGACAACTCAAACGAGCGGTGACCAACGAACAAGACCCGCGCGTGAGGCGGGTCTTCGCAGAGTGAGCGGGGTCGGCGGATGGGGCGCCGAGCCGGAGGCTCAGCCTCCGGCGGCTTGCTTCTGCTGGCGGGTATAGCCGTACTTGCGCTTGAGCGGCTTGACGACGAGCCCGTCGCGGATGGCGCGGGTGGAAACCTTGATGCGCTTGGGCGAGCCGTCCACGATCGCGGTGACCTTGTGGAGGTTGGCCTTGAACTTCCGACGGGTGATGCCGGAGATGTGCAGGCCGAAGCCGCCCTTCTTGACGGCGGCACCGGAGCGGGCGAGCTGGTTGCCGAAGGTGGCGCGCTTGCCGGTGAAGTAACACTCGTTGGGCATGACGTGGCTCCGCGTCGGGCACTCGAGGAAAGGCGTATGGGGCAGCGAGTTCGCGAACGCCGACCACCGGCGGGCCGCGAAGGGCGGGGACTGTACGCCCCCCGCCCCGCAGGGGCAATCGTGCAGTGTGATCGGGCCGGACCCAGTCAGCCCGATCACACACCGAATGCTCGGCGGCGGTGCGGGTTACTTGTCCGATCCGCCCGTAGTGTCCAGACCGGGGCCGGAGATGGAGCCGGACGCGAAGCCGCCGCCCGCGGCTCCGGCGAGGCGTGCCGCCGCGGGCGTTTGCTGGGGCTGGCCGGCGTGCTGGGGGGGCTGGGCCTGCGGAGCGGGCGCATCCTGGCGTGGCGCGGGGCGCTGCATCGGCCCGCCCATCGCGGCCTGGGGCTGGATCTGCGCGTTGAAGACGAACTCCGTCACACGCTCGCGCATCGAGTCCTTGAACTCCGTGAACAGGCGCGCGCCCTCGCGTTTGAACTCGATCTTCGGGTCCTTCTGCGAGAACGCCCGGTAGCTGATCGACGAGCGCAGGCGCTCCATGTCGTACAGGTGGTCCTTCCACATCGGGTCGATCGTCTGGAGCATCACGGTCTGCTCGAACATGACGAGCTCGGCTCGCAGGATCGACTCGACGCGCGCACGGACGGCGTTGTCCCGCGTCTTGCCGCGCAGCCGCTTGAGCCACACGGGCAGCGTGACGTCGTACTGCTCCTTGAAGTGGCGGACGAGCTCTTCCTCTGTCGTGCACGCCTGCGCCTCGCGGACCGCCTCCTCGAGCTTGCCCGAACGCATGAACTCTTCGGAGGCCCTGAGCAGCTCCTCGCGCAGCTGCTGGGGCATGCGTGTGCGCAGCACGCTTTCGTCCCAGCCCAGGTCGTACCGGCGGTTGGCCCACGCCACCAAGCCCGCGGCCGCCGCCTTCGGGTCCTGCCGCATCCGCAGCATCGTCATCTGCATCATGAAGTCGACGGGGTGTTCGATCTCGCGCCGGTCGTAGTTCTTGCGCACACGGTCGATCACGAGGTCGACCAGGTCCTGTGGGTCTTCGGCGTCCACGATCTCCTCGAGCTTGATATCGATGCGCACCGTTTTCTTCAGCCACTGCTCGAGCTGCTTCTCGCCGTAATGCGGGACGGTGTATTGGTCGATGCCCGAGAGGTCGGCCTCGTCGATGCGTCGGCCCGCGCCGTCGAGGATGCGCTGCTTGAGGGTGGGGAGGTCGGTGTCGTAGATCTCCTCGGTGGTGAGCTCGACGCCGAAGCGTTCATGGGCCCAGTGGATGAGCCCGCCCGTGTCGATGTCCTCGACCTCGGCCTGCGCGTCGGGGATGTATTCGCCGATGGTCAGGTCGATCTCGATCGAGGCCTCGCTCTTGGCGACGTTGCGGATCGCGTCGAGCGCCTCGCCCTTCTCCTTGTTGCGCAGGCGTTCGGGTGGGACGGAGACGCCGATGACGTCCGTCGCGTGCAGGGCCATCTGCTCGGCCGAGTAGTCCTTGTCGAGGTACTTCTCGATGGCGGCCAGCGTCGCGTCCTCGATGTTGTCGAAGATGAGTCCGCGCACGTCGCGCCCGTCGATCACGCGCTGACGCGTGCCGTAGAAGTCTTGGCGCTGGTGCTCCATCACCTCGTCGTACTCGAGGATCTGCTTGCGGATCTGGAAGTTGCGCTCCTCGACCTTCCGCTGGGCTCGGACGATCGACTTGGAGAGCATCGGGTGCTCGATGGCGTCGCCCTCCTTCATGCCCAGGCGCGAGAGGATGCGCAGGGTCGTGTCGCCCGCGAAGAGCTTCATCAGCTCGTCGTCGAGCGAGACGAAGAAGCGCGATGAGCCGCGATCACCCTGGCGGCCCGAGCGCCCGCGGAGCTGGTTGTCGATGCGGCGCGACTCGTGCCGCTCGGTCCCGATCACGTGCAGCCCGCCCAGCTCCTCGACAGAGTCCACCCAGCGGATGTTGTGCAGCCCGAAGCGGCCCTGCTCGTTCAGCGCCGCGCGGCACTGGTCGGCCGACCAGCCCTGCACGCGCGACTCCTCGGCCCATGTGTGCTCCGTCGCCCACTTGCGCAGCAGGCGGATCTCGATCTCATCGTCGTCCATCGCCTCGAGGTCGCGCTTGGAGAGCCCCAACTCCTTCACCGCCACCTTGCGGAAGATCTTGGCCTGCACCTGCTCATCGCTGTCCTCGACCGTCAGCTCGCGCGGCGCGATGCCCCGGCGGAGCCAGTGGTCCAGCACCTGCTGGCGGCTGACCCTGGCCATGCGGATGTCGGTGCCGCGGCCGGCCATGTTGGTCGCGATCATCACCGCTCCGAGCTGACCGGCGCCCTCGACGATCGACGCCTCGCGCTCGTGCTGCTTGGCGTTGAGCACCTCGTGCTTGATGCCGTGACGCTTGGTGAGCAGCGTCGAGAGCATCTCGGACTTCTCGACCGAGGTGGTGCCCACGAGCACGGGGCGGCCCATGTCGTGGAAGTTCTTGATCTCCTCGACGATCGAGTCCCACTTGTCCTTCTGCGTGAGGTAGACGGTGTCGTCGAAGTCGCGCCGGATCACGGGCACGTTCGTCGGGATGGTCACCACGTCGAGCTTGTAGATGTCCATGAACTCCTGCGCTTCGGTGTCGGCGGTGCCGGTCATGCCCGCCAGGCGCTCGTACATCTTGAAGAAGTTCTGGATCGTGATCGTCGCGACCGTCTGCGTCTCCGGGCGGATCCGCAGGCGCTCCTTGCACTGCACCGCCTGGTGCAGCCCGTCCGACCACTGGCGCCCGACCATCGGCCGGCCCGTGTTGGTGTCGACGATCACGACGTCGTTGTCCTGGCGGCCCGTGTTCGGATCGGGCGTGGGCATGACGACGTAGTCCACGTCGCGCTCGTAGATCACGTGGGCGCGCAGCGCCTGCTCGAGCAGGTGCGGAACGTCCGTGTTCTCGCCCACGTAGAACGAGCCCAGCCCCGCCTGCTTCTGCGCCTCGGTGACGCCTTCGTGGGTGAGCGTCGCGCTCTTGCGCTCTTCCTTGACCTCATAGAACTGCGTGAACTGGTCACGCTCGGTCTCCAGCCCGGGCAGCGTCGCGCGCAGGTCCGCGAGCTCTTTCTCGAGCTGCGGCACCTTGTCCTTCTCCCGCGCGTTGCGGATGTCACCCTCCTTGCCCTTGATCGCCTTCTTGCACGCCTCCACCGCGTCCTCGGCCTTCTGCCAAGGCTTGTTCTTCTCCACCAGATGACGCGCGAGCTGGTCCGCCAGCTCGTACCGCGGCTGGTCCTCGTGCGCGGGGCCCGAGATGATCAGCGGCGTCCGCGCCTCGTCGATCAGCGTCGAGTCCACCTCGTCGACGATCGCGAACTCCCGCACCCGCTGCACCTGCTGATCCGCCGAGCGCTTCATGTTGTCGCGCAGGTAGTCGAAGCCGAACTCCGATGTCGTCCCGTAGACCGCGTCGCAGGCGTACATCGTCCGCTTGACGTCCTCGGGCTGCATGTGCTGCGGGTGGATCGCGCCGACGGTGACGCCGAGCGCCCGGAAAAAGGGGAAGACCCAGTCGCGGTCGCGCTGCACGAGGTAGTCGTTCACCGTCACCACGTGCACCCGCTTGCCCTCGACCATCGCGAGGTACGAGGCCAGCGGCGCCACGATCGTCTTGCCCTCGCCCGTCTTCATCTCTGCGATCTTGCCCTGGTAGAGCACGATCGCGCCGATCAACTGCACGTCAAACGGGCGAGCGCGGAACGGCGGCTTCGAACGCGGGTACAGCTCACGCACCGCGTCGTACAACTCGTTGGGGATGTCCATCCACACCCAGCCCGGCTGCGGCTCGGTACACCCCAGCAGGTCGCCCTCGGGCGAGCGGGGCTCGGCGGCGTCCATCTTCTCCATCGTCTCCCGGTACAGCACCTGAAGATCCTCGGGCAGCTTGTCGACCGGGAAGGCCTCGCGGTGCTCGGGGTTGAACATGTTCCGCATGCCCACCGCCCGGTCCATCGTCTCGCGGGCGACGGCGAATACCTCGTCCATGAGGTTCTTCTCGCCCTTTTCGTGACGCTCGCGGAACTCCTGCGTCTTGGCGCGGAGTTCGGCGTCGGTCAGGGCGCGGGAACGATCTTCGAGCGCGTTGATCGCGTCGACCCGCTGGTTGTAACGCTTGACGACACGCTCGTTCCGCGTGCCGAAAAGCCGGTTGATGAGGGGTCCGACAAGGGGGATTTCACTGCTGGCCATGACGAATGCTCGTGCTTGGTAAGCCGCGGCCGCTCGGGGAGCGGAGGGTGACGCGCGGCGGGGAATGCTGATCGGGCCCGGCGGCGAGCCGTCGCGCGTCAGCGGGCGCGACACTCGGAGCCGTGGCGGAACGGAACCGTGTGTACAGAGAAGAGTGGGGCGGCTCGAGTCTGTCGATCGACGACGCGATCACCCCGGGGCCGTGCGATCAGCAGCTCGGTGGCGGGAGGTCGATCAGCGCGGGCCGAGGAGCCAGCACGCCGAGCAGCGGGTCGGCGCCCGGCTCGAAACGGGGGGTGCCGGTCAGCGGGGCCGGGAGACTTGAACCGGCGTCGTTCGAGGACGCGGTGTCTTCGTCGGGCGCTTCGTCGACCACGTCTTCGTGCTCGACCACGTGTACCAGCGTCGACCGCGCGGGCAATCCTGGGCGATTCGCCGGCCCCTGCGTCGCCGCAACGGCGGCCGCACCGGGCGCGAGAGCCAGCAGGATGGCGACAGCCAGCAGCGTGGGCGCCGCGTGGCCGGCAGGAGCGCGGGATGGGCGCGGAGGTGCGGTCATCGCTCTGGACAGTGTACCGCCGAAGCGGATGGAAGAGGCACCAAGCGGCGCGTGAATGGTGCCACTATGCGGCGCAGCCGCGTAGTGCTTGCCCCTGCGGCTGACACACGCTGTTTCCCCGGACCCTCATCCGTCCCCCGCCGCTGGACGAAAGGATGGCCATGGGGATGATCGGGGTGTTTTCGGGAGGTCCTGGCGTGAGCGTGACGGATCGGTTTGGCGCGATTGGGCTGATTGGCGTGGCCGCCGGGGCTCTGTGCGTGTGGGGCCTGCGTGTCGGCGTAGCGGGCGACGCCCGCGAGGACGCGCCTCAGCCGGATCCGATCGTCGAGCTCGGCCAAACCCTGCAAGCCGAGGGGGACCCCGAAGCCGGGCGCCGCTACCTCCTGTATGGCGACTACATCGGCAGCGGCATCCCCGTCGCGCTCGCCGACATGCTCCGCCGCGATGATCCCGATGACGACACCACGCCGCTCCTCCGGCGTGAGGGCAACAGCGCCGACGTCGCCCATCAGCTCAACCGTTTCGTCACGGCCCACGGCGCCGAGGTCGTCGCCGGCTCCAACTGCCTCGATTGCCATGCGCAGGTCTTCGAAGGCGAGCTCGTGATCGGCCTGGGCAACACGCTGAACGACTGGTCGGGCGGCGGCGAGTTCCCCAAGGCCGTCCTCCGGGGAATGGCGGCGATGCGTTACGCCCGCTTCTCGCCCGAACGCCGCGCCCTCGAGCAGTACCTCCGCGGCGTCGATGCCGTCGACGGCCAGCCACTGGCCCCCTTCGCCGGCGTCAATCCCGCCTTCCGCATCGAAGAGCTTGCGGCCTCCTGGCGCGACCCCGAGACCCTCGCCTGGCAGGACGAACGCGTCTTCCCCGTCGCAGACCGCATGATCGCCGGCGATGTCCCGCCCTGGTGGCACGTCAAGAAGAAGAACGCGCTCTACTACAACGGCATGGGCCGCGGCGACTTCGCCAAGCTGATCCAGCAGATCACCGTCGTCGGCATCGACGACCACGAAGACGCCCAGCGCATCCGACAGGGCATGAACGACCTGCTGGCGTACCTCCGCACCATCGAGCCGCCGCCCTATCCCAAGGCCATCAACCAGGCGCTCGCGAAGCGGGGTGAGGCCATCTTCACCGCCAACTGCGCCGCCTGCCACGGCACGTACGGTGACGACTGGACGTATCCCAACAAGCTCGTCCCCGTCGATGTCGTCGGCACCGACCCGCGCTACGCCCGCACGCTCATCGAGACCAACCTCACCCGCTGGTACAACCGGAGCTGGTTCGCCACGACGGAGCCCCGGTCATGGGTCGAGCCCACCATGGCCTACATCGCCCCGCCGCTTGACGGCATCTGGATCACCGCCCCCTACCTCCACAACGGCTCCGTTCCCACGCTTGAAGCCCTGCTCGACAGTTCCAAGCGCCCCACGTACTGGCGCCGTTCCTTCCGCGACGACGACTACGACCACGACCGCGTGGGGTGGAACTACGAAGCGGTCGAAGGCCCAATCGACCCCCGCACCTACGACACCACTCTCCCCGGCTTCACCAACCAAGGTCACACCTTCGGCGATGATCTGACGCCGCAGGAGCGACGCGCGCTCATCGAGTACTTGAAGAGCCTGTAACCGGGCGCTCAGGACTCAAATAGGCCCGTCCGGCGGACTTCGATACGTCTCAAGAACAACAGCGCCCCGGCGACCTTCTGGAGGACACCGGGGCGGTGGAGGGAGTACGGAAGGTTGGTGAGCGCCGTCGGGCGTTAGCGATTCATCGCCGTGTCGTCGGCGTCGCGCTGGCGCTTACGGTCCGTATCGCGCTCTTTGCCGCGCAGCTTGTACATCTCGCCGTCGTGGCTGATCTGAGCCACCTTGAGCACCTTGCGTCCGTTCATCTTGGTGCGCTCGCCCATGAGCGTCACGCGGTTGCCCTTCTGGACCGGCATTTTCTCGCTGCGAGCGTGCGGGCCGAGGTTCGCGATCACCTGGTCGCCGTCCTCGAAGGTCACGCGGACGACGCCCTTCTTCATCTCGCGCTGCTGGCGCGTCTCGTTCTGCTGACTGCGCAGGTGCTCGACCTTCTCGACGGTGCCGCGGATGCGGTAGTCGTGGCGCGCCTTCTGCGCGGCCTTGTTTAGGTCATTGCGGGCCTCGCGGGTCTCGCCGCGGGTCATGTTGTTCCGGTCGCGGTTGCCCGCCCGGTCGCCACGCTTGCGCGTGTCGTCCTGCATGCGGCGCTGGTCGGTCTGACCCGGGTTCACCTCGTAGGTGTAGACGTAGTAGTACGGGTCGTACTCGTAATCCTGCCGGGCGTCGTAGTAACCGTCGTAGTAACCGTCTGTATAGACGCTCGAGTAGTCGGCGTCCCACTCGTCGTCGTAGTAGTCGATGCCGTACTCGTCGTCGTAGTAGCCGTCGTAGTAACCGTCCCAGTAGCCGCCGTAGTCATACACGTCGTACTCGTAGTCAACGCTGTATCCAGCGTCTACCGAGTCGTCGAACCAGTCGCTCGGGTCGTACCACTCTTCCTCGTGGTAGCCCTCGTCGGCTTCCCACTCGTAGGCGTCATCCGCGTCGTAGTCGTCGTCCCAATCCTGCGCTGTCGTGGTTGCGGGAGCGAAGGCCAGAGCCGAGCCAGCGATGGCCGCGATGGCCAGCGTCAACGGGGTTCGCTTGCGGGTGTTCTTGTCGAATCGGTTGAAGAGTTTCATGTGTGTGTTGCTCCTTTGGAGTGTCTGTCGTTCTGAAAAAAGGGTGGTGCCAACGCGGCTTCTTTGCCGTCGAGCCACCCGCGATGGACAAGGAAAGACTCGGGCGGCGCGGTGAGCACGTGGTGACCGATCGGTGAAACCCGGTTCATAGCTCGTGCACGTTCGCACCCTGCGTCTCCGGGCCGTCCGCGACGCGAGAGGCGACGCTTGCCGCCCCAGACGCTGCGTCCGCCCTGATTCCGTCGAGCCGACGCGGGCGTCGCCCGGGCCTCGTTCATGAAATCGCCCCCCGCTCAACGCTGAGCATCGTGCGAGGACGCGTCGATCGCCGTGCTGTGCGGTCGCCCGCCTAGCCTGCAGCCGGAGGTGCGGCTGCATGAGCCACAGCGACCCAGCGACCCAACTCGAACGACGCGCCCGCGGCGCGGGCGGCTCACGCCCGCGGGTCTTCGTCGTCGGCGGAGGCTTCGGCGGTCTCTCCTGCGTCAAGGCCCTGCGTAAGGCCCACGCCGATGTCACCCTTATCGACCGACGCAACTACCACCTCTTCCAGCCCCTCCTCTACCAGGTCGCCACCGCCGCGCTCTCCTCGGCCGACATCGCCGCCTCCATCCGCGAGGCGCTTCGCCATCAGTCCAACGCCCGCGTCGTGCTCAGCGAGGTCCGACGCGTCGACCTCGCCGCCAAACGCCTCGAGTTCGACGGCGGGTCCATTGACTACGACTATCTCGTCCTCGCCGCCGGCGCGACGCACGCCTACTTTGGCAACGACGACTGGGCGGCGTCGGCGCCCGGCCTCAAGACCATCGAAGACGCGATCGAGATCCGAAAACGCATCCTGCTCGCCTTCGAGGTCGCCGAGTACGAAGGCTCCGAAGAGGCCCAGCGTGCGGCGCTTACCTTCGCCGTCGTCGGCGGCGGGCCCACCGGCGTCGAACTCGCCGGCGCCATCAAAGAGATCGCCGGCCAGACCATCCAACGCGACTTCCGCTCCATCGACACCACCACCACGCGCGTCATCCTCTGCCAGGGCGGCGACCGCGTCCTCAAAGGCATGCCCGACGAACTCAGCGCCCGCGCCAAACGCGACCTCGAAGAGATGGGCGTCGAAGTCATCGTCGGCAAACGCGTCGTCGACGTCGGCGACTACGGCGTCACGCTCGACGATGGTCAGCGCATCCATGCCCGCAACGTCTTTTGGGCCGCGGGCGTCCGCGCCAACCCCATTGGCCAGAGCAGCGACATGCCGTGCGACAAGGCCGGCTGCGTCCACGTCGAGGCCGACCTCTCCGTCCCGGGCCACCCGCACACTTTCGTCATCGGCGACATGGCGAGCGCGACCAGTGGCGACACTGGCCGCGCCGTTCCCGGCGTCGCCCCCGCCGCCCTTCAGATGGGCCGTCACGTCGGCAGACTCATCGCCGAAGAATGCACCTCAGGCGCACACCTCCGAGAGCCCGCCGACCGCGAGCCCTTCCGCTACGTCGACAAGGGCACACTCGCGACCATCGGCAAGGCGCGAGCGGTCGGCGAGATCCGCGGCTTCAACTTCACCGGCTTCCTCGCGTGGTTCCTGTGGGGGCTCGTTCACATCACCTTCCTCGTCGGCTTCGGCAACCGCATCGTCGTCGTCACCCGCTGGTTCTACAACTGGGCCACGAACTCACGCGACGCCCGACTCATCACCGGGGAAGCACGCATCGACGTCGTCCAACCGCGCGAGACCCGGGGCGACCTGCGGCTCGAACACCGCACGGTGCAGGTCACCGCAGGCGCCGAGGGCGACGCCGGCGCGGGGGCGCGTGCTGCGAGCGCCGGTTCGGGCGCGGGCGGCCCCTGACCAGACTCCCGCGCCTCACTCCGGACACGCCTCGGCATCGAGGAACCACTTCATCACCCCCGCCAACGGCTTGACCCCGAGGATGGGCAGCTCGCGCGTGCTCGCCGATTGCTCCGCAACCCGCGACAGCGTCGCACGCTTCTTCGAGCCGGTCACCAGCACCGCGACGTACCGCGCGGCGTTGATCAGCGGGAAGGTCATCGTCAGCCGCGGCGGCGGCGTCACGCTCGGGCCCTCGTTGAACACCACCAGCCGATCCCGCTCGCGCAGCGCGGGCGAGTCGGGGAAGAGCGAAGCCGTGTGTGCATCGTCGCCCATCCCCAGCAGCACGAAGTCCAGCCGGTCGTGCCCCTTTTCCCGCCAGAGCAGGTGCTCGCGCAGGGTGCGCTCGTACGCCACGTCCGCCCCCTCACGATCGGCGTGCATCGGGTGCAGGTTGTCCTCGGGGATGTCCGCGTGGTGGGCGAAGTGCGCCGAGATCTGCTTCCAGTTCGACGCCACGTCCGTCTCCGGCACGCGCCGCTCGTCCACCAGCCACAGGTGCGTGAACTTCCAGGGCAGCCGACGGAACGCCGGGTCGGTCATCAGCGCCCGGTAGAACGGGAGGGGGGTCGAGCCCCCCGAGAGCGCCAGGTGGAAGTCTCCGAACTCGCGCACGCAGTTCTGCGCATGGATGAGAAGGTCCGCGCCCAGGGCGTGATAGAGCTGATCGACGTCACGCCTGGCGACTACCGCGTCGCCGGGCAGCGGCGGGGGGGTCGGCTCGGTCTCGAGCGAGTAGGGAGAGATGCCGGGCGGCAGATCGGGGGTGCCATCGCTCATGGCCTGACTCTAAACGCGCAGAGCCGCCGCTTCCGATCGCTCGCTCGACCCTTCCGCCCGGCCCCGACCCCGCGCCGCCCCGCGCGGCCCATCCGGGCCCCGGCCGACGGTCCATGCCCCCGTTCGAGGCGGAAAGCGCCCCGGTGTAGTATCGTTTTCCCGGACCGGACGATCGTGGCGTTCGGCAAAAGGTGGGCGAGGCGACTTTGGCCGAGCCGCTCGTGATCACCGTGTGCGTGGAGGTGTCCGATGTGTGGGATGACGCGTGGCGTGAGGGTGGGCCTGCTGACGGCGGCGTTGGCCGGAGGCATGATGGTCGTCGCTCCGGGGTGTCATCAGTCGACACCCGCTCCCGAGCCGCTCCCGCTCGAGCCGCTCGACCGCGGCGAACTGATCGGCCAGGCGAAAGTGCAGGAGCCGACCGCCGCCCGCCTGCCCCGCGACACCAACCTGTGGGTCTGGCTCGAGCGGAGCGATGACGACCGCGAGCGGGCCATCGGTCGAGCCGTCGTCGCCGCCGCCGACCGCGCCCTGATCCCCTTCGCGATCGAATACCTCCAGCAGAACATCGTTCCCGAGGGCACGTACGAGCTCCGGGCCCAGCTCCGCGCTGGCTCGCGGATCCTCGCGTCGCACACGCAGGCGCTCGAACTCGACGAAGACGGCGTGCTGCCCCCCCAGGTCACCTTCGAACTTGATCCGACGCCGTAACGGCGCAACGTATGAGCGTTGGCCCCCGCGGCGGCGACGCCTCGGGACACGCAAGCCATTTTGAGCATGGTTGAACAGGACGTTCACAAGCGTCCGGTAGTTTCTCGATGGTCGAGGTGGAAGGCCGAATGACCGGAAGGTCCGGGCGGCCGAGCGGCGCAACCCGGCGGACCGCGCGATGCGCCCTGCATCGCTACGCGGGCCGGTTTTGAGACGGGCCGGGCTCCGGAGGAGGTGCCTGGCCCGTCTCTCTTTTTGCCGATCGACACGGCGCCCCGAAGGGCCTTGGGGGTGGCATTCCGCACGCGGGATTGCACTACAAGCAGCCCCCGAATCGCGCTAGAGTCCTGCCCGGCACCGACGAGCGCTCGCCTCCCCGCGGGCAGGAAGGGCACGACCATGCCGTACTACACCAAGCTCGGGACGCTCCCCAAAAAGCGTCACACCCAGTTCCGCCGACCCGACGGCGCGCTCTACTCCGAAGAAGTCTTCGGCACCGAGGGCTTCGTCGGGCCCACCTCGACGCTGTACCACATCCACCCGCCCACGCAGGTGTACGGCTGGAAGACCCTCTACTCCACCGCCGCCGAATACGTCGAACGCGACGTCATGCGCATGCGGCACACCACCTCCGACATCAAGCCCAAGGGCGACCCGGTCAGCGGCCGCGTTGTGCTCTTTGGCAACGCCGACTGCGAGATGGCCATCTGCAATCCCGCAGAGCCCATGAGCTACCACTACAAGAACGGCCAGGGCGACGAGTGCGTCTTCATCCACTTCGGCCGCGGCACGTGCCACACCATGTTCGGCACGCTCAAGTTCGGCCCCAAGGACTACATCATCCTCCCCAAGGGCTGCATCCATACGATCGAGTTCGACCGCATGGCCGACGCCCCCGACGACGAGAAGCCCGCCAACTGGACCGAAGAGTCCATGCCCTTCGGCAAGTTCCTCGTCATCGAGACGTGCAACGCTTCGCACATCGCCCCGCCCCCGCGTTACCTCTCGAAGAAGACCAGCCAGTTCCTCGAGCACTCTCCGTACTGCGAGCGCGACCTCCGCCTCCCCGAGGCCCCGCTGACGTTCGACGAGGAAGGCGAGTTCGAGGTCCGCGTCAAGGCCCGCGATGCCATGCACGCGTTTACCTACCACTACCACCCGCTCGATGTCGTCGGTTGGGACGGCTGCTACTACCCGTACATCTTCAACATCGACGACTTCGCCCCCATCACCGGCGAACTCCACATGCCCCCGCCCATCCACCAGACCTTCGAGGCCCACAACTTCGTCATCTGCTCCTTCTGCCCCCGCGCGCTCGACTTCCACCCCAAGGCCGTCCGCGTTCCCTACAACCACTCCAACATCGACTCCGACGAAGTCCTCTACTACGTCGAAGGCAACTTCGGCTCGCGCAAGGGCATCGACGTCGGCTCGCTGACGCTCCACCCCCAGGGCATCCCGCACGGCCCGCACCCCGGCACCGTCGAGCCCTCGCTCGACGCCAGCCACACCGCCGAACTCGCCGTCATGTGCGACACCTTCCGCCCCCTCTTCCCCACCAAGGCCGCCATCGAGCTCGACGACCCCGAGTACCCCAAGAGCTGGCTCGGGGAGCATTTCCCCGGCGCCGCCAAGCGCCAGGTCGCCGCCAAGCTCAACGGTCACGCCGCCTTCCCGGTTGCGCCCGAGGGCAACGACGAACTCATCGAGGCGCGGGAAACAACCGGCCGCGTCTTCGGCGAAGCCGCGCCCAAACGCTGACCGGCGCGACAACAAGGCCACCGCCCCCGACGAAGGGGCGAAGCTTCAACGCATCAGCACCAACGCCCGGCCGACCGCCGGGCATTTTCTTTTGCCGAGAGCAGCAACGTGCGGCGTCCCGCCCGCGCAGGCGGGCCCCGCACAGCCGATGTCTCGCCTCGTGTCGTGGACCACTCTCTTCGCCTTGTTGGTGCCCGCTCACCCGTTTAGCATCCGCGCTTCGCATCGGGCGCGGGGGGTGTCTGCGAGGCGTGAGTGTTGGGACGCGGGCGTAAGCGTGACAGCGGCAGTGGGGCGTTGGGGCGGCACGCGTGCGCGCTGCTCGCCGCTTGCGGTCTCGCCGCCGCCCTCTCCACGAGTGCCGTCGCGCAGGACGTGGATGACACGGGCCTGCTCAGCGCCATCGGGCGTGGAGGCGTCGCGATCGATCAGATCGACGGTCGCGCCTGGGCCGGCGTCAACGCCGCCGCGCCGCTGCAAACCGGCGGCATCGAGTTCGCCGCCCTCCGCGCGTTCGCGTGGAACGTCGGCTCCACACGCCGCCTCGTGCTCGACGCCGATGTCCGCGTCACCCTCGCTTCCTTCCACTTCGTCGCCGACCGCGCCGTCGTGTGGGTCGAGCCCCTCGAAGTCGTCGACCCGGACGCGCCCGACACCGTCCGCGACGCCCACCAGGTCGCGGTCTACTTCGAACGCGTCCGCACTCCCGGCGTCGCGCCGGGCACCGGGCTGGCTCAGCAGGGCGAACGTCTCCTCGTCACCGCCCTGCTCGCGGGCGCGCCGCCGAGGCTCGACGCCACGGTGCTCGACGAGGGGCGCCCAGTCGCGGTGTCCGACGCTTTTCTCGCCGATGCCGAAGCCCGTTTCGCACGCCACCTGCGCCGCCTGCTGGGCGAAGAGGTCGTCGCGCGCCCGCCTCTGCGCTTCGAGCTGCCGACGCGCGCGGGCGCCGAGCGTGTCGTAGCCGAGCGGCGCGACGCACCGATCGAGGCCGACGCCCTGCGCATCGAACGCCCGGGCGGCGTCCCGCTCGCCGAGTCCGCCCGCCGCGCCGACGAGCCGGCCTTCGACACACGCGATGACGTGCCCCCCTACGACGGGCCCGAACGCGCACCAGCCCCGGCGCAGCGTCTGGCCTTTTCCGCCGGCGAAGTGGCCTACCTCTCGCCCGACCGCGTCGACGCCGCGCTCGCGGGCGCACCGGCGGACGAGGGCGACACTCCCGCCGGAGCCGTCGCTCTCGCCGGCGGCGTCACCGTCATCCTCACCCCCGCCGACCCCGTGCGTGAGCGCGGCGTCGAGCTCCGCGCCCAGCGCGTGGTCATCTTTGTCCGCGAAGACGCCGCCGATCGTCTGCTCACCGGCTCGCTCGAGGCGGACATCGTCACCGGTGTCTACCTCGAGGGCGACGTCTCGGCCAGCGACGGCTCGTACACCCTCCGCGGCGACCGCTTCTACTTCGACCCCGCAACGCGACAGGGCATCGCTCTCGACGCCGTCTTCTCGACGTTCGACGATCAGCGCGGCATGCCGCTCTACGTCCGCGCCGACGAGATCCGTCAGGTCTCCGAACGCCAGTGGCGCGGCGAGAACGTCCTGCTCGCCAACGTCGCCTTCGCCGAGCCCCATTTCGCCATCGGCGTCAGCGAAGTCACCATCACGCGCCCCACGCCCGCGCCCAGCGCCACCGGTCGCGCGAGCGATGCCGAAACGCCGCCCCCCCTCGTCGACGCCCGCGGCGTCTCGTTCCGCGTCGGCGATGTGCCGGTCTTCGGCGTCCCGCGCGTCCGCGGCGAACTCCGCCCCTCGCCGCTCCGCAGCGTGCAATACGAAAACTTCGCCGGCGACAACGCCATCCGCACCCGCTGGGATCTCCTCCAGCTCCTCGGCGTCGAGATCGACAGCGGCACACGCGCTGAACTCCTCCTCGACGGCTTCATCGAACGCGGGCCCGCCGTCGGCGTCGACCTCGCCTGGGACCGGCCCACCGCGCGCGGCGGCGTCTTCGGCTACGGCATCTTCGACAACGGGGAGGACCGCCTCACCTCCGGCGCCGACCTCAAGCGCGACGACGACCTCCGGGGCGTCATCACCGCCGAAAACGCCTGGCGCGTCAACGGCGAGTGGACCATCTTCGCCGAAGGCAGCTACATCTCCGACGAGGCCTTCATCGACGCCTTCTTCGAGCGCGAAGCCGAATCACGACGCGAGTTCATCAACTCACTCTACTTCCGCCGCATCCGGAACAACCACCTCATCGGCCTCGAGGTCCGCGGCACCCTCAACGACTTCATCGCCAACGAATACCTCCTGCAAAGCCAGGGCTACACCACTCAGCGCTTCCCCGAACTCCGCGTCGCGCAGGTCGGCCAGGAACTCTTCGGCCTCTTCTCATACACCGGCGAAGCCCGCGCCGGCCTTCTCGCCCTCTCCTTCCACGAGCCCCGCCTCCGCGACATCGGCCTCGACACCCGCGCACGCGCCGGACAGGCCTTCGGCCTGCGCCCTCGAGACCGCCTCTCGGACCGCCTCGAAGCACAAGGCCTCTCCGAATCCTCCGTCTTCCGCTTCGATACCCGCCACGAGGTCTCCATGCCGCTCTCCGCCGGGGCGCTCAACATCGTCCCCTTCGCCGTCGGCCGATTCACCTGGTACGACGATGACTTCGAAGACTTCCGAGGCGACGACGATCTCGACTCCCACCGCCTGTGGTCCGCCGCCGGCCTCCGCCTCTCCACCTCCCTCGTCCGCACCGACCCCACCTTCCGCAGCCAGCTCTTCGACCTCAACGGCATGCGGCACATCATCGAGCCGCACCTCACCGTCTGGCAGGGCGCTTCCACGATCGACCCCTCCGAACTCCCCGTTTACGACGAGTCCGTCGAGTCCATCGCCGACGGAACCGTCGTCAGCTTCGGCGCCCGCCAGACCTGGCAGACCAAACGCGGCGGGGCGCTCGGGCAATACACCGTGGATTGGCTCGTCCTCGAAACCACCGCCGTCTACTCCAGCGACGACACGCCCATCGACTCGCCCTTCGGCTTCTTCTACTCCGCCCGCCCCGAACGCTCCAACCTCGGCGACTTCATCCAGATCGACGGCGTCCTCCGCCTCACCAACGCCACGAGCCTCACCTGGGACGTCATCCACGACTTCGAGAACAGCCAGACCGCGCGCGTCGCGGTTGGCGGCGAGATCGACCACGGCCGAGGCTTCACCACCTTCGCCCAGTTCCGCTACCTCGAAGGCTTCGACAACACCCGCCTGCGCAGCGGCGTCCGCTACGAGCTCACCCGCAAGTACGCACTGGAACTCGCCAACACCTGGGACCTCGACGACAGCGACATCCAACGCCTCGACGCCACCTTCGTCCGACGCTTCCCGCAGTGGACCGTCACCTTCGGCATCGACCTCGACAACGTCGGCGACCGGGTCGGCTTCGGCGTCACCGCTCGCCCCGCGGGCTTCGCGGGCGAAGAACGCGCTCGCGTCTACACCGACGACGAAGCCCTCACACCCGATCGCTCCGCGTCGTCTCTGCGACGAGGCCGCGTCGGTGGCCCCTTCGACGCGGGCACCTGACCGCTTCGGCGCTGCCAATGAACAGGCGGCGGCTCGGTGTCGCAAGCCGCCGCCCGGGAGGATGTTCTGCACCACGCCTGTCAGTCGCGCAGCGGGAAGTGAAATCGCCAGCCATGGCGACGGTCATGGTCGCGCCGATCGTCGTCGTGACGCCGCCCGGCTGCGCACACGTCGCAGGCGCAGGAGGCCGGGTGCCGATCGGAATGAGGCCGTGCGTAGGGATCGCGGTGTCGCGGCTCGTGCACCGGCGCGCCCAGATCCGCGACGAGCCGCCCGTTCGGATCGAAGACGCTGACCACCCCCGGCTTGCGTTGCCCGTGCACGCGTTCGTCGGTCCCCAGCCGCACGCGTGGGCGCTCGTTCCGCCCGAACACGGTGACCTCGCCCGCGGCGTTGAACTCGATGCGCTTGTTCCCGTGCCGATCGAACACACGCATGAACGCGCCGTCGCGCGGATGCCCGCGCAGACGCATCGCGAGCCGCCCGCGATGGTCCACGATGTCCAGGCGCTGAGTCGAGATCGCATCGAACTCCGCGGTCCGAACGCCGCGCGGGCCCGCCCCCGCGAGCAGGGCGATCGAAGCGAATACCAGGCCGCCGGCGACCATGCCGACGATGAACGTGCGCGTGCTGTGCATGATTTGAGGCTCCAAGATGTCGTGCGGCTCGAGGTCGGAGCGGGCGACCGGGAAGGTGCGCCCGCTCCAACCCATCAAGACCGCTCGACCGCCGATCTGTTCACACGTGTTCGAGAAATATTCCTTGACGTTTGGTCTCCGTTTGGTACGCTCGGGGCATGATCGGGCCGCCTTCCGACTCACACGCCGGGACCGACGCCGCCGCACGCCGCGAGCTCGTCCTGTGCCTGCACTTCTGCTCGGGCGTGGGCTCGGTGCTGGGCCGCCGCGTCGCGCAGGCGGTCCGCTCCGTCGATGACCTGCACGCTGGAGGGACCGACCTGCTGCGGGGGCTGCCGGGCATCGGGAGCCATCGCGCTCGCGCTGTCGTCCAGAGCATCGCCGCCGCTCGGGCTCGGATCGAGGCGGAACACGCCCTCGCGCGCGATCAGGGCGCCGCCCTTATCGCCTGGGGCGACGCCGACTATCCGCCTCTGCTCGCCGAACTGCCCGACGCGCCACTCGCCCTGTTCGTACGAGGGCGCCTCACCCCGACGGACGATCGAGGCCAGCGCCGCGCCTTCGGCGTTGCCATGGTCGGCTCGCGACGCGCGACGGCCTACGGCATCGAACAGACCGAACGCTTCGCCGCCGCCCTCGCCGGAGCTGGGCTCGACATCATCTCCGGCGGCGCCCGCGGCATCGACGCCGCCGCCCACCGCGCCGCACTCCGCGCGGGCGGACGCACCATCGCCGTCATGGGCTGCGGCCTCGCACGCTGCTACCCGCCCGAACATGCCTCGCTCTACGACGAGATCGTCGAACGCGGCGGCGCCGTCGTCAGCGAGCTCCCTATGAACACCGAGCCCCACGCGCGACACTTTCCCGAACGCAACCGCATCATCTCCGGCCTCTCCCTCGGCGTGCTCGTCATGGAAGCCCCCCGCGCCTCGGGCGCCCTCATCACCGCCCGCCTCGCCGTCGAGCAGCACGGCCGCGAGGTCATGGCCCTGCACGGGCGCGTCGACAGCCCCGCTTCCGAAGGCTGCCTCGAGCTCATCAAACAGGGCGGCGCCGCGATGGTCACCAGCCCCGCCGACGTGATCGACGCCCTCGAACTCCCCGCCCGCCACGTCCACCAGGGCACCCACGCCGCCCGCTTTTCGGGAGTTGACCAGCCCCTGCTCGACGGCATCCAGCCGTCGCCCGCCAATGGCGTAGCGGCCCCCGTGGCTGAGCCCGCACCGGTTGTGGTCGATCTCACCGACCGCCAGCGTCTCATCGTCGAGGCCCTCGCCGAGCCGCGGTCCATCGAGTCCCTCAGCCGCGCCGTCGAGCTCGCGCTCCCTCAGCTCCAGGCCGAGCTCACGATGCTCGAGCTCAAGCGCGTCATCCAGCGCGACGGTTCAGTCGTGCGACGGCGCACGCTGAACACGCGCTGACACCCGCCGCCCCCGCATACCCTTTGGGCCATGCCTGCGCAGCGTGACTATTACGAGATCCTGGGCGTCGCCCGCGGCGCCACCGAGGACGAGATCAAGGCGGCGTACCGCAAGCTCGCGCGCCAACTCCACCCCGACGTCAGCAAGGCGCCGGACGCCGCCGAAAAGTTCCGCGAAGCCACCGAGGCCTACGACGTCCTCTCCGACCCCGACCAACGCAAGAAGTACGACCGCTTCGGGCACGCCGGACCCGGCATGGGCGGCGGCGCTCACGCGGGCGGAACCGCTGGCGGACGCCAGTGGTCCCACATCGACCCCGAACACATGGACCTCGGCTCCATCTTCGAAGAGATGTTCGGCGGCGGCGCTCGTCGCGGCGGGTCACCGTTCGGAGGATTCGGAGGCATGGGCGGCGGCGGCGTTGGCAACCGCGCCCGCGCCCAGAGCCAGCCCGCACGCGGTCGCGACCTCGTCCGCGAAGTCGACGTCGACTTCATGACCGCCGCCCTCGGCGGCTCCGTCTCCCTCCGCGTGCGCCGAGGCGGCGCCATGCAGTCCATTGATGTCAAGATCCCCAAGGGCGCTGACAACGGACAGAAGCTCCGCGTCCGCGGCGCGGGCGCTCCCTCCGCAGGAGGCGGGCCTCCCGGCGACCTCATCCTCACCGTCAAGGTCCAGCCCCACCCCCTCTTCCAACGAGACGGGCTCGACGTCACCCTGGAGCTCCCCCTCACCATCGCCGAAGCCGCCCTCGGCGCCACGGTCACCGTCCCCACCCTCAGCGGCAAGAAGGCCACCCTCACCATCCCCCCGGGCACCTCCTCCGGCAGCAAGCTCCGCCTCCGCGGGCAGGGCCTCAGCGAGACGTCGGTCAAAGCGGGCGACCTCATCGTCATCGCCAAAGTCATGGCCCCCAAGTCCCTGTCCGAGAACGACCGCAAGATGCTCGAAGAACTCGCCCCCCGCCTCGAGCCGGTCCGCGAGGGGTCGCGGTGGCCCTGACTGGTCGAAAGCAGGAGTGTCAGCGCGGGTTCAGCCGAGCGCTACGATGGGGCGACGCAATGGCCGCTCGGGCATCGCGTTGCGCGTGCAGTCGGTGGGGCGGGACGGTATCGTTACGCCCGGGTCCCCGCGGGCCGAGATGAGCGGGGCAACGCACGGATGGTGACAAACATGCTCTCGACCGCAACCAGCGTCGCGCTGACCCTCGGGTTCCTGGGCCTGCCCGGACACCTTGAGTTTGTGATCATCGGTCTGATCGCCCTGCTCCTGTTCGGGAGGCGTTTGCCCGAGGTTGCCCGATCCATGGGCAGCGCGATCGTCGAGTTCAAGCGAGGCGTCAAAGGCATCACCGAGGACATCGATTCGGAATCCTCCAAGGGCGCAGCGTCGAAAGCCGAATCGTCACGCGAACTGCCCGAAGAGTCTTCCACCGAAGAACGTCGGACCGTGGCGCGTGGCGAAGCGGAGGCGACCCCCCACCCGGGCGCCTGAGTTCCCTTCCGTCGCCCTTCCCGGCGTGACCCCGATTCAGGACGGCCGCTCGGTGTGATTCTCCTGCCGCTGTACGCCGCCATCGTCTGGATCACGCTCTACATGCTGCGTCAGCGGTGGCTCCAGGCGTTCGTCATGCTCGCCTCGCTCGCACCAGTCAGCCTCGTCTCGCACGTCTGCGTCTGGCACATCTCCCTCCCGCCCGGCGAGCCCCGGCCCGTCTGGCTCTACTTCGTCTCCGCCGCCTACGCGGGCCTCCTGCTGATCGTCGGTCTCACCATCGTCATCGCCAAGCCCCGCGCGCATCATCTCTGCCACAAGTGCGCCTACGACCTCTCCGGCTCCGAAATCGGCATCTGCCCCGAGTGCGGCACGCCCGTCCGTTGCCGGCGCTGCCACCACGAACTCACCTCTGACACGTTCGAACCCTGCCGCCACTGCGGCGAGCCCTTCCCCTCCTTCGAACCCGTCACCCTCACGCGTGACGACCCCGAGGACGTCCACCTCGACGCCCACGAACGCATCCGCCGATTCGTGCAGCAGCGAAGCGACGAAGCGACGTAACGACGAAGTAGACGCCCCCGCCCCCCCGGATGCCCGGCTCCAGAGAAAGGGTGCCCGGCTACTGCGCAGCAGAAGCCGGGCAGGCGTGTTCAACACGTAGACGTCCGGGTTCGGCTGCGCCGTACCCGGGCACCCCAGTCACCCTTCCTTCACCGCATCCGCCCCCGCCAACGCCGTTCGTACGCCTCGGCGTCCCCGAAGTGCCGCTCGAACAGCTCCACCAGCCGCGCCTCGGTCAACGCCGACGCCCGCTCCCGCGCGATGTCGTCCAGCAGCGCCGCCAGCTTCTCGCGGTCGTACCGGAACACATCGCGGAACAGGGCATACGCCTGCGCGTACATCCGCCGGATCGTCCGCTCGTCGCCCGCCGGCGGATGGACCAACCCCACGAACTCCCGCAGCGGGATGAGTCCGTCCGCCCCCACGATCGCGTCGAACTGCTCCTCGCGTTCCTCCGTCGGCGCGTCGGGGCCGAACGTCCGCGTCGGGTCGTGCGTCTCGAAGTTCGTCGCCAGCCCTTCGGTCACCCAGAAAGGATAGTGCCGGGACCGCAGTTGAATCCCCGCATTGAACGCCACGAGGTGCGCCGCCTCGTGCACCGCCTTGGCGTCGGCCGTGAGCCCAAGCTCCGCGCTGATCCGCCGCCGCTCGTCTTCCACCGCCTCCGCCAGCGCCGAGGCCTGATCGCGAAGCTGTTCCGCCGCCTCGCGCTCATACTCCGAGCCGCGGCTGAGCTCCCCCGCCCGCTCGCGCGCGTCCCGCGCCGCCCGCGCCCGCTCCTCCATCGAGGCGTGCGCGCTCGCCGCGAGCGGCCCGGTCGCGTCGTCGTAGAACACCGCGTGGTTCGGCAGGGTCGCGTAGTACCCCGCGACCCACGCCGCCTCCACGCCGTCGTGCCGCGCCGCAAACGCGCGGTAGTCCGCATGCTCGGCGAACAGCAGCACGAGCAGCTTGTGCTCCGGCGGCCGCGCCGGCAGGTTCGCGCGACGCGCAAACCGCAGCACCATGTCGTATGTCCGCTCCAGTAGGCGCTCGCGCTCGCGCGCCCAACTCGGGGCGGCGTCCGTCAGGATCACGAAGTGCCGAGTCTCCACCCGGCGGAACTCAGCCCCGAACATCGCTTCGAGATGCCCGTGCACACGCGTCACCGCCTCGACGTCCGCGACGAGATCGACGCCCACATCTTCGTGCAGGCGCGTGAGCTCCGCGGCTGCGCCGCGATGTGTCGGGGCCGCCGCCAGCGCTCCGCGCAACGCCGTGATCGCCTCGGCGTACGCCCGCTCAGCCACGAACCCCGCCGCGCGATCCACGAGCGTCCCGGCAATCTGCTCGGGCGATCGCCGCTCGTCACGCACGCCCGGCTCACCCGAAGCAGCGGGGGGCGGCAACAGCGCGGCACTCGCGACAGCAGCAACCGCACACACCAGCAGCCAGCGCGTCATCCTCCGGTCCTCCCGCGGCCCGCCGCTCGAAGACACGCCAGAGGCCCGCTCTCCTCCGGCGGGCCCCCGACGTCTCCCGTGCATCGGCCCACCACCTCAACACATTGAGCCTGCACGAGATAGAGACCCCCGGTCTACCGCATAACGGCGCGGACTGGGGGATCAACAACGGTGACGCGAGCGCCGCCCAGCAGTCCTTCTCGGACGGACGTCTCCGGGTGCCGGGCTATTGCGAAGCGGGTGCCCAGGTTCGGCTCGGGTGCCCCTCCTATGGCTCGGGTGCCCGGCTACTGCGCAGCAGAAGCCGGTCCAGCGTCCATTCTTCACGACCAACGCCGGGTTCTGCTGCGCCGTACCCGGGCACCCCCGGTCCCACTCGGTCTTCCCATTTCTTCTGCCGCTTCGTCTCTGCGTCTCTTGCCCGTCCGCATCGCCCACCTCCTTCCCACCGAATAGCATCGCCCATCCTCCGTCCTCCGGAGGACCGAGCCGATTCCGACCTTGGAAAGGGTGTTTGGCGTATGGGCATCGAAGCCGCCGTGACCGCTGAGGGATTCCTCACGACCCAGCTCAAGCGTGTGATCAACTGGTCACGCCGCAACAGCCTGTGGCCCATGCCGTTCGCCACCGCGTGCTGCGGCATCGAACTCATGGCCACGGCCTCCAGCCGCTACGACCTCGCCCGCTTCGGCGCCGAGGTCATGCGCTTCAGCCCGCGCCAGAGCGACCTGCTCATCGTCGCCGGCCGCATCCCCATCAAGATCATGCCCGTCCTCCAGCGTATCTACCAGCAGATGGCCGAGCCCAAGTGGGTCATCTCCATGGGCGCCTGCGCCTCCACCGGCGGCGTCTTCGACACCTACGCCGTCGTCCAGGGGTGCGACCAGTTCCTCCCCGTCGACGTCTACGTCCCCGGCTGCCCGCCCCGCCCCGAACAGCTCATCGAGGGCGTCATGGCGATCCAGCGCATCATCGACGAAGAGGGCATCCCCCCCAAGGGCCCCGACGGTAAACGCGTCCCCCTCGGCATCGCTCTGCCTCAGCCCGCCCAACC
>CAYTSW010000011.1:0-34993 GCA_964440605.1 uncultured Phycisphaeraceae bacterium
GGTTGAGCACGCCCTGGCCCGAGCCGATGGGCGAGCCGGCGGGCATGACGCTCGCCGCGCCGGCGTCCTTGAGTCGGGCGGCGACGATGGGGTCGTCGCTCGAGTAGCAGAGCACCTCGAAGCCGTCCTTGACGAGCTCCTCGCACGCCTCGATGGTGCCGACGGGGTCGGGCAGCAGCGTCTTCTTGTCGCCGAGGACTTCGAGCTTGACCCACGAGGCGCCGGCGTTGCCGAGTTGCTCGAGGATCTCGCGCCCGAGGCGCGAGACGCGGACGGCGTCTTCGGGGGTGAAGCAGCCGGCGGTGTTGGGCAGAACCGTGTAGCGGTCGGTGTCGATGAAGTCGAGCAGCGACTGGCCCTGTTCGTTGATCAGCCGCTCGCGGCGGACGGCGACGGTGACGACCTCGGCGCCCGAGGCGTCGAGGGCGGCCTGCATGGTCTCGAAGTCGCGGTACTTGCCCGTGCCGACGATCAGCCGTGACTCGAGCGCGCGGCCGGCGAGGTTGAGGGGGCTGGGGTCGAGGGAGGCGGCGTGCTTGGATTCGATGGCGGAGTCGGTCATGCCGCAATCGTACCGGTCAACCGCCGCCGACCAAAGTGACGATTTCGACGGCGTCGCCCTCGGTGAGGGTGTGGGAATCGTGGTCGGGCTTGCGGATGATGGCGCGGTTGACCTCGACGGCGCAAGGTTTCTCGGCGAGGCCCTCGCGGGCGAGGAGGGCGGCGACGGTGGTGTCGTGCTCGATGTCGGTCTCGGTGCCGTTGAGGGTGATGAGCATGGGAAAGGATAGGGGCGTGTGAGCTCAGCGGGTGCGGAGGGCGATGCGCCTGAGGCGGGCGCGGGCGGCTTCGAGGAAGCCGACGCCGACGGCAATGGCGGCGGCGGCGAAGACGACGAGCTGGAAGGTGAAGGCCGCGGGGGAGATGTCGTCGCCGTTCCACGGGTAGCGGTAGCCGTTGTTCCAACCCGTGTCGATGCTTCCTTCGAAGGCGGTGGCGAGCATGGCGACGGGGTTGATGACGAAGATGGCCTTCATGATGAAAGGGTCGTCGCCGGAAAAGAGCGCGAAGGCGAGGAAGGACAGCATGAGGGGAATGATCAGCCAGAATCCCGCCCAGAGCAGGAGGTTGAGGACCGTGGCGGAGATCCCCCGCTTCATGATGGTCCCGAAGAAGAAGCCCGAGGCGCAGAGCATGAAGCCGGTGGAGAGAACGATCAGCGGCAGGTGGACGAGCATGAGGGGGGAGATCGTGAGGTCGTCGTCGATCGGGAAGCCGATGGTGATGAGCACGAACGCGAGGACGTGAAGCAGGCCGAGTCCGGCGATGAGCATCGGCTTGGGCATGGCGCCGAGCGTCTTGCCGATCGCCAGCGAGCGGGCGGACATTGGCGTGGTGAAGAGGGTGTCGAGCGTGCGTTGGGAGCGCTCGGAGGTGATGGAGCCGGTGGCGGCGGCGAGGGCGCTGAGAAAGGCGAAGATCGTCGTGGGGAAAATGAGCAGGGCGTGCACCGCGGGGCCGAGTTCGTCGGCGTTGACGTAGAGCAGTGCGAGCAGCGCGAGGATGGCGAGCCCGCCGATGACTTTGAAAGCGAGCGACTTGCCGAACATGCTTTGGCGCACCTCGCGCCAGAGGACGGGGTTGCCGCGCACGGTGCGCGACGAGCCGCGGTCGGCGCGAGCGGTGGAGGACGCGACGCCGGCTTCGGCCTGCTCGGCGGAGCGCTTGCGCTTCTTGCGACGCTTCACGCGTTCGCGTTTCTTGCCGACGCTGTACTTCATCAGACTGCGCGCGGTGCCGAGCAGGAAGAAGGCCGCCAGCAGCAGGAGCCAGGCGCAGTTGGTGATCCAGAAACTCTCCGAGGGCAGGGGCCACCAGTGCTGCCACGCCGGCGGCGGTGGCATCTCGAAGAAGGGCGCGTTGAGGACGAAGAGCCCTCCGGCGGGCGAGAAGTGATTGGCCAGGAAGACGAGCGTGTAGTCGTCCCAGCCGAAGAGACGCGGGTTCCCGAGCTGGGGGACCTGGGCGACGATCGAGGGGATGTACGGGAGGAAGCACAGGAGCAGGAGGATGCCCAGCGCGTTGTTGAGGCACGTCCAGGCTCGGTTGCTGCGCAGCGAGAGCCAGCCCGAGCACGCGAGGGTGAAGAGCGCGGCGCAGGTGGCGATGAGCAGGGAGACGAGGATGAGGCGCGCTTCGACGCCCCCGAAGACGCGCACCGCCAGCAGCAGCGGCAGGGCGCTCAGGGCGATGATGAGCAGTTGAATCGCGCGGGCGGTGGCCTTGCCCGCCAGGATGCGCCAGGGGGTCATGGGCGTCGCGAGCACCGAGGGCAGTGTGCGGGCCTCGCGTTCCTCGGAGACGAGCTGGCAGCCGAAAACCCCTCCGAGAATCGGCAGCAGCGCGCACAGCGAAAGGCCGACGACCACCGCCACGCCGGGCGCGACCGAGCTGAGAATCGTCATCCGTGCGGCGACCGATCGCGCGCCGGCGAGCTCCGAGGAGATGTTGAAGAACGTCACGCCCAGGATCAGCGTCATCACGGCGATGGCGCCGAAGCGGATCCAGTACGTGCTCTTGCGCCGCCCCGTGACGAGCATCTCCTTGTAGAACATCGGCCCGAAGAAGGACCGGGCGGGGTTGACGTCGCGCGCGAGCGTGCCGAGGCGTCGGATCACTGGACCGCCCCCTTGGTGATGCTGAGGAAGACGTCTTCGAGCTTGGGCGACCGCGGGGAGAAGGCGTCGATGCGCAGGTCGTGCTGCACGAGCTTCTCGATGAGGAAGTGGTGGCTGTGCCGCCCCGGGACGAGCTCGACGAGGAAGGTCGGCGCCTCGTCGCCGTCCTCTTTCTGCTCGGTGACGCTCCTGACGCGCTCGTCGCCGTCGATCAGCGCGCGGGCGCGTTCGTGGTCGGCTTCGAGTCGGATGGCGATGCGTTCGCCCGCGCCGGCGGCGTCGAAGGCGTCCTTGAGCGAGCCGGCGTAGAGCAGCTTGCCGCGCTCGATGATGCCGATGCTCGTGCACATTTCGTGGAGCTCGGAGAGGATGTGGCTCGAGACCATGATCGTCTTGCCCATGTTGCGCAGCTCGGTGAGCAGCGAGCGCATCTCGATGCGGGCGCGCGGGTCCAGCCCCGACGCCGGCTCGTCGAGCAGGAGCACCTTGGGATCATGGAGCAGCACGCGCGCGACGCCGAGGCGCTGCTGCATGCCGCGGCTGAGGCCGCTGACCATCGTGTGCTTCTTCTCCGCAAGATCCGTGAGATCGAGCACGCCGTCGATCATGCTCGAGCGTTTCTTCCGCGGCACGGAGAAGGCCGCGCAGAAGAACTGGAGATACTCGTGGACGGTGAGGTCGTCGTACACGCCCAGAAAGTCGGGCATGTAGCCGACGATGCGACGGATGCCCTCCGGATCGGTCCGGATGTTCTTCCCGTCGACGTTCGCTGTGCCGGCGTCGGGGCGCAGGAGGCAGGCAAGGCACTTCATGGTGGTGCTTTTGCCGGCGCCGTTGGGTCCGATATACCCGAAGGCCTCGCCCGCCCCTAACTCCAGGTCGAGATCGTCGAGGGCGAGCAGGTCGCCGTATTTGACGGTGAGCCCCTTGATGCTGATCACGGCGTGTTCTCCGTCGTGTTGCGGTTCGGGTCGGGCAGGAGGAAGCGCAGGTGGGCGTGCGTGCGGGCCGTGCGGGCGCCGTCGAGCAGATCATCGGTTCCCTCGGCGAACTGCACATGCAGCAGCACGACCCGGTGGGTGCCAGCGTCGATGAGCGGTTCGATGGCGGTGGTGCGCGGCGCCAGACCGGGCAGGAAGAAGGGCGCCATCTCCGTCGCGTTGCGGCTCCCGGTCGTCCATGCCCACGGGGCTCCCGTTCGGGGGGTCGCGAAGGGGGCGACGGGCGCGCGTCGATCGACGTCGAGCTCGATCACGCCGTTCTCGGGCACCGAAGAATCGTTGAAGATGAACTGGCTGTAGCCGGTCGAATCCCACACGGCGGCGCCGAGCACCTCGAGCGGCTGGTCGTGCTCGAGGCGCAGGCGGTGCCGGCCGATGGCTCCCCGGGGTTCTTCGGGGTGCGGGCGGAGGTCGACGGTCAGTGGGACCGGCACGTCGGCGTCATCGATCCGCACCGCCCGAGGCGACCAGATGGGGGCGGTGAAGGGCAGCAGCGGCGCGTTGCGCCCCTGGAAGGACTGGAAAGGCTCGGCGAGCGTACTGCCGACGAAGCCAAGCGCCGGACGCGCCCAGCCGTTTTGTTCCACGGTCGGAGAGAGAACGACGCGGCGGGTCTCGCCCGCGAGCAGGGTGTAGAAGGCGGTGTCGTGGGACGACCCATCGGGCCCGACATCGAACAAACGCACGAGGCCCACGTGGGACTCGCCCGAGCGGACGAGCAGCGGAACGAAGTACGCCAGCGTCCCGGCAAGAATGATCCAGAGGCTGGCGGTGAGCCATGAGAGATGCATTCGCCCGAAACGCTTGAGCACGACGCGGTCGACCGGGCCGATCAGCAGGCCGAGCACCGCGATGAACAAGAGCAGCGGCCAGAGCGATGGCGCGCGCACGTTGGGGAAGCGGTCGAAGGTCTCCGACACCGGCGCGGGGATGGACAGCAGGTCGTCCGAGCTGTGGCTGTACATGCTTATTCCCCGCACCGAGGAATCGCCATTGAACGTCGAGAGCGCGTGGCCGATCATGGCGGGGCCAAGCAGCACGCGCCAGAGCGTTTCGGCGCGCACGGTGTTCGTGGCGACGCCGGGCGACTCGTCGAGCAGAATGACCCGCCCGCTCCCGAGCAGTCCCGTCGCGACGTCGGGCCCCGTCAACCAGGCGCGCTCGTCGTCCCGGAGCGACGTGACGAAGCGGTCGATCCGGTAGTCGCTGAGGCCGATGCGCCAGTCGTCCGGCGCGCTCGGGCCGAGCGCGAAGCCCTCGCCGAGGCCTTGATCAACCGCGATCGTCTGCGGCGCAGGGAGCCACTCATCGAAAGGCCGACGGGTGCTGCCGCGCACGATGGCGAGCGTGCCGCCGGCGCGCACCCAGGCGCGGATCGCCTCGCGGGTCGCGTTGGGGAGCGATGCGAGGTCGTTGAGCGGCAGGGCGAGGGCGGCGAGCGACTCGTACGCCGGGGACAGGTTCGAGAGGTCGCCCGGATCGAGCCGGGCCACGGATCCCGAGATGCCGCCCGCGTTCGCGTCGGCGTCGCTTTCACCGACAGGGGCCAAACGCCTGAACGCATCGCCGTTCGTCAGCCCACGCAGCGAATCGCCCGCCGCGATCAGCGGCTCCGTCGCGGACATGAGAGACAGATCGCGCGTCCGATTGTCAAACGGCGCGTCGGTCACGAGGCGGACGCGGTCCAGCAGTCCTCCGTTCTCATCGAGAAGGTCCACATCGATCCGCACCGGGGGGACCTGCCAACTGTTCGGGATCGCGGGCACCGCCACGACCAGGTCGATGGGCAACGTGCCAGTCGGCCCGGCGACGATGCCCGGACGGCGGGCGATGAAGGTCGTGCGCCCCGACTGCTGCACGGTGACGCGAAGGCTCACCGTCTCCGGGACCGAGCCGCCGGTCAGACGGACGCGCACCGGATTCCAGTGATCAGCGGTCACCCTGTCCTGCCAGCCGACACGCACCGACTCAAACGCGGGGCGACGCGTCTCCTGAGCGTCCGCGCGCGGCGTTGCGAAGAGACACATCGCGAGCGGCAGGAGGGCGACAAGGTGCGGCATGAGTCGACGGAACTTGGTCACGGGCGCCTCCCGAACAGGCGTGTGGAGCGGGGCGGAGGGGATCAGACGTACACCTTGCGGTTGTATACGTACCACTCGACGAGCACAACGAGCAGCACGATGATGAGCAGCCAGGGCCAGAGCGGCGTGTTGCCGCCGGTGTCGTCGTTCGCGTCGGCTCCGGCGTTACGCGCGGTGACGGTGGCCTGAGAAAGATCGAGCGTGTCGCGGGCGCCGAGCCGCGACTCTGCCGGGCTCAGCAGGCTGGAGGCGATGAGGCGGATGCTCCGCCCGTTCGCCGAGCGGTCCTCGGGGCCGGGCGGACCGTCCCACGAGAGCGTGTGGACACCGGTGTCGACGAAGGGCCCGACAACGAGCGATCCGTCCGCGCCGGGCTGGAGGGTGGTCCGGTTGCCCAACGGATCGGTCAGGGTGATCTCGTTCACGCCCGCCGGCACGCGTGTCGGCAGCACGTCGCCCGGTCGCGCGCTGGGGGTGCCGAGGTCGCTGAGCTCGTCTCCCAGATAACGTACCGCCTGCGCAAAGAAGAGCGGGAAGGAGCGCTCGAAGGGCCAGTTCGTCTCCAGAGGGTCGAAGCCGACGATGAGCGCCCGCGTCGGGCCGCGGCTGATCTCGAGGATCGCCGGGCCTGCGGTGGAGCTCGCGAGGATGTCCGCGGAGTTGCCCGCGTCGATCAGCGGCGGTGCGCTCAGGCGCACGGCGTCGAGGTCGACATACCGCAACGCCGGGTGGTCGCGCTCCCACGCGACGAACGCCTCGACCGACGGCTCTTCGCGCCGCCGCTCGCGCACGCCCGCGACCGGCGGCGGGGAGCCGATGAAGATGAAGCGTCCGGGCGGGAGCGACGCGCCGCCGTCCTCTTCGACGTTGGGGCGCCATCCTTTGACGACGTAGACGTCGAACTCGCCGAGTTGGTCGTTCGCGATGCGCTCGTCGAACTCTTCGAGGGTGATCGCGTCGCTGGAGGCGGTCTTGAGCGCGCGCAGCACGTTGCGCATGAAGATGTCGACGTCGCCCACCAGCGCCACTCGCAGTGCGCGGGCGGGCGGGAGGACCGTCCACGCGTCGTTGTCGATCGACAGCGCGTCATCGGGCCCGAGGTCGAGCGACGCGGCGAGCGTTGCGCCGTCGGCGCGGTTGATGCTGAACACCACGCCGCCCGTGCCCGGCCCGTCGGCGGTTGCGGCCGGGAGTTCCACGCTCCGCACCCCGGCGAGCACGCTGTCGATCGCGAGGCTGACGTCCACCGTGCGCGCCGGGCCGGTGCTCTGCAGGCCGACGAAGACCGAGACCCGGTCGGGCCGGTCGTACGTGCGCGCGGCTCGCATCGCGGTAATGCCGATGTTCGCGGTGTTCGCCCGGCCCACGCGGCGGTACTCGAGCAGCAGGCCGTTGGGCAGTCCGGCGTCGCGCAGGTCGGGGATCGCGCCGTCAGACCAGAGGACCACGGGCACGCCGGGCGTCGTCTGCGCCTGGTCGTCGCCGGTGACGGCGAAGCGTTCGGCGGCGTAGGGCCCGGCGATCTTCATCGCGTTCTCGATCGAGGTCTCGGCCCCGCTGGGCGCGATGCTCTCGATGGCCGCGCGGAGCTGGGCCTTGTTGCTCGTGAAGGGCTGGATGACCTGCGCCGAGGAGTCGAAGGCGATGACCATCGCCTCGTCGGCGTCGCTGCGCCCGACCAGGCTCTCGAGAAAGCCGAAGGTGCCGCCCTCGCTCATCGCGTCGACGAAAGCGAGCGCCTCCTGCTTCGCCCGCGCCAGCCGCGTGGTGTCGGACGACGTGCCGGACGCCGGCGCATCGACCGCCCCCATGCTCGCCGAGCGGTCGATCATGATGATCGACCGCGGCGGCGGGCTCTGCTCCGACGACAGCATCGGCTGCGCAAGCGCCAGCAACGCGAGCGCCAGCGCGATCAGTTGCAATAGCAGCAGGATGTTCTTGCGCAGCTTCTGGAACGGCGCGTTGGCCTGCAGGTCTTCCACCGCCCGCTTCCAGAGCAGCGTGGTCGAGACGTCGACATTCCGTCGGCGGAGCTTGAGGAAGTACAGGATCAGCAGCGTCGGGATCGCGATCGCAGCCGCGACACCGGCGAGCAGGGGCGAGGCGAACGTGGGCCAGGTCATCGCAGCACCCCCCGTGCGCGCAGGTAGTCGAGCATCAGCGTCTCGACGGGCGTGTCGCTGGGCAGGGTCATGTGCGTGATCTCGCGGCGTGCGCAGAACATGCGAAGCTCGTCGCAGTAGGCCGTGAGGTTTTGCTTGTACCGCTTGATGAGCGGCGCGGAGATGGTGACCTCGGCGAGGTCGCCGTCCTCGACGTCGCGCAGGCGCAGGTCGCCCCCGAGCTGCGGGTCGAGCTCCTGCGGGCTGAGCACCTGGATGAGCACGACGTCGTACCCGCGACCGACGAGGTACCGCAGCCCCTGCGCGTACCCCTCCTTCATGAAGAAGTCCGAGAGCACGACCATGACGCCCTTGCCGCGGCGCGAGAGCGCCACACGTTTGGCGGCTTCTGGGAAGCGCGAGCCGCCCGTCGGGCGGAGCTGCGCGATGAACCGCCCGAGGTCGTGCACACGCCGCCGCCCGCGCAGGTCGCGCAGCGTCGTGACGATGGACGATCCCGAGCCCTCGCGGCTGGCGCCGGCGTCGGCCTGTTCGTCAGTGGGGGGGATGGGCTGATCGCCAAAGGCGCTCACCGCGACGCGGTTGAGGTTGACGAGCCCGACGTACCCGAGCGCCGCGGCCGCCTGCTGCGCAAAGAGGAACTTGCTCGGCTCGCCGCAGTCCAGCGAGGCGCTGGTGTCGATGAGGATGTGCAGGGCGAGGTCTTCCTCTTCGAGGAAGAGTTTGAGAAAGAGCCGGTCGAGGCGACCGAAGATGTTCCAGTCGATGAAGCGCAGGTCGTCGCCACGGACGTAGGGCCGGTGGTCGGCGAACTCGACGGACTCGCCACGCTTCTTGGATCGCCGCTCGCCCTTCATCTTCCCGGCGAAGATCTTCTTGGAGGCGAGGTCGAGCTGTTGGAGGCGCGCGATGAGCTTGCCCTGGAGAAGGTCGTCGATGGAAGCGGGTCGCGTTGGATTTGGTGTGGGGAGCATCAGGGAGTGGTGCGCAGAGGCGCAGAGGGGGCAGAGGACCCAGAGGCCAGACGGGTGTTCTGGAAGTGAGAGCTCTGGGGATGAATGCGGCGGTAGATGCCGTCGCGAAAGGGCAAGGCCCCGAAGTTCAACAGTAGCCCGAGCGGAAGGTCAGCGGCTCGCATGTAGCCGAGCAACTGCGCAAGGTGCTGATCGTGTACCGCTGCAACCGATTTCAGTTCGACGACGACGAGCCTGTCGACGACAAGGTCGAGCACCTGATCGCCGATGCGTCGACCCTTGTACGTCACGGTGCAGCGGTGCTGGCGCGTAAAGGAGATGCCACGTTCAGAGAGTTCGATGTCCATCGCCCGCTCATACAGGACTTCGGCGAGCCCGGGACCTAACGCTCGGCACACAGTGATCGCACACCCGATCACCGACTCGGTGACCAAGTTCCACGCTTGCGGGATTTCAACCCCTTGACTCATTCTGCGGCCTCTGCTTCCTCTGCGCCTCTGCGTACTGCCTTCACGCCATCGCCAGCTTCGGATCGCGGCTGGTGACCTTCACGATCTGGCGCACGATCGCGTCCGGGTTCACGCGGTCGGCCTCGGCTTCGAAGTTGAGCAGGATGCGGTGCCGCAGCGCGGGCATGGCGATGGCGTCGATGTCGTCGTGGGCGACGTGGAAGCGGCCCTCGGTCAGCGCCCGCACCTTGCCCGCGAGGATGAGCGCCTGCGCGCCGCGGGGGCTGGCGCCGCAGCGGACGTAGCGGTTCGTGATCTCCGGCGCGTGCTCGCCTTCGGGGTGCGTCGCGAGGACCACGCGGGCGGCGTACTCCTTCACGTGCGGCGCCACGATCGCCTCGCGCACCAGGTGCTGGTATTCCATGATCGTCGGGCCGTCGATTTGCGCGCTCACGCTCGGCGTTTCGGCGCCCGTCGTGCGGTCGATTATCGTCATGAGGTCGGGCAGCTTCGAGTACCCCACCTCGAGTTTGAAGATGAACCGGTCGAGCTGTGCCTCGGGCAGCGGGTACGTACCCTCCTGCTCGATCGGGTTCTGCGTCGCGAGCACGAAGAAGGGCAGCTCGAGCTTCATGTGATGCCCGCCGACCGTGACGGACTTCTCCTGCATCGCCTCCAGAAGCGCCGACTGGCTCTTGGGCGTCGCGCGGTTGATCTCGTCGGCGAGCAGCAACTGCGCGAAGATCGGGCCCTTGCTGAACTCGAAGCGTCGGCGGCCGGTGTCGGGATCTTCCATCACGATGTTGGTGCCGATGATGTCGGCGGGCATCAGGTCGGGCGTGAACTGGATGCGGCTGAAGTCGAGTTGGAGCACGTCGGCGAGTGTGCGCACGAGCATGGTTTTCCCGAGGCCGGGCACGCCTTCGAGCAGGACGTTGCCGCCGGTGAAGATGGCGGTGAGCACGCCTTCGACGATCTCGTCGTGCCCGACCATGACCTTCTGCACCTCGTTCTTGAGGTTCTGGAAGGTCGCTCGGAACTGTTCGCAGCGGGCTTTGACGTCGTCGGGCGCCTGCGGGGTGTCGGGCTCGTGCATCGCGGTCATGGGTGGTCGGCTCCTATCGATCGGAACGGGTCAGTGGTCGGAGTCGGAGGCTCGTTGTTCGAGGGCGCGTTTCTTGGCGCGCATCAGGCGCGACATGCCTTCTTCTTCCTCGGCGGGGTTGGCGCTTGTCGCGCCGTTGCTCGTCGCCGGGCGCTCGCGCGGCGGGGCGGCGGTGACGACGTCCCCCGGCTGCCGCGCCGACGCCGGGTCGGCCTCGAACTTGATCGAGCGCGTCGTCTTGGTCTCGACGGTGGGCTTCGCTCGTTCGAGCCGGCTCGAGGCTTTCTCGCGCGCCGCGCGCAACGCGTCGATCTGCGAGGCCTTCTGCTGCTCGCGCTTGAAGGCGCGCCGCACGACCCGCGCCATCGCCGGGATGTCGATCCGCACGCGGCGGACGGCGACGTCGGCCAGGAAGAGCGTGATCGCCATCAACGTCACGATGAGCCAGATCGGCCGTAACGCGACCGGCGCCGTCAGACCCTCGCGGGAGAAGAGGTCGCTCGTCGCGCCGATTCCGGTCTCGAAGTACCGCCCGCCCGTCACGTCGGCAACCCGGCGGAGCAGCGCGGGGTTGGACTCGATCGCGCGGAACTCATCGGCGAACGGTCGCGTCACCGCAGCGAGCACCGTGCCGCGCTCTGGGTTGCCGTCGACTGTCGCCTCGTAACGGATCGCGATGGTGTGCGAGCCGGCGGCGGACGAATCGAACGTGCCTTCGTACCGGCCCGGCGCGGTCTGCGGCAGGCTGAGCTCGCCGCTCTCGCCATCGGGGCCGACGGTGCGCGAAACGAAGTTGGCGAAGTTCAGCGGCTCGCCCGCCTGGTCGAGCGCGTTGACGACGACACGGGTGCGTGGCCCATCATTGGTCGTGACGACGGAGATGCTGTTGGAACCCGCGGGCCTCATGACCCAGCGGACGTGCTGTTCCCAGAAGGCGTCGTAGGGCGACCAGTCGACCCAGGAACTCGACCATCGCGTGGTCGCGTCGGAGGTGAACGCCACGACGCGGCCCAGGCCCGCTTGCCAGTGCGCGAGGATGGGGTCGTTCTCGGGCTGCGGGCCGCGGAGCGTGACGACGGAGAGGCCCTCGCGGTCGGTCGTCACGATGTAGCCGCTGATGGGCGGGACGGGCGTCGGGATGCCTCGCAGCGGGATGGATGGCGCGCCGGTCGCCGCGGGTGTGAAGGGCTCGCCCTCCCAGATGAGCGAGCGTTTGATGACCTGCGCTTCCTTGATGAAGATCTGCGTGAGTTGGGCGAGGCCCCCGGCGTTGGCGGAAACGGGGTGGAAGGTCCCTTCGGTCTGGGTAGCGAGGGTGGAGAGGAGCTGGGTGTCCGCGCCGTCGCCGATGGCGATCGTGGAGATGGAGATGTCTCGTTCGTTCGCCTCCTGCACGACGCTGACCCACTCGCCGCGGTCCCCGGTCTGACCATCGGACAGGATGACGATGTGCCGCACCGCGGCGTCGGCCTCCATCAGGCTGCGGATCGCCTGGCGGACCGCGGGGAACATGATGGTGCCGCCGCCGGCGCCAAGGCGGCGGACGCGTCGGGCGATGGCTTGCTTGTCGCTGACCTGGATCATGGGGACGACGACGCGCGTCGTCGAGTCGAAGCGGATCACCGTCGCAAGGTCGAGGCGGCTCAGCGCGTTGATCGCGGCAACGGCGCCCTCGGCGGCGGCGTCGAGCTGCGTGAGGCTTGTGCCGCCGATCCGCATGCCCATCGAACCCGAGGCGTCGATGACGATCGCGAGGGCGCCTTTGGGCATCTCGCGCCGCTCGGGCACGTCGAGGCGCACGGGCAACACCTCGGCGACGGGCGTGCCGATCCATCCGCCGGCGCCGAAGCTGTCGGGCCCGCCGACCATCACCAGCCCGCCGCCCGAATCGCGGACGTACTGAGTGAGCTGGTCCATCTGCCGGCCGTTGAAGTCGCTCGCGGGGATGTCGAAGAGGATGACCGCGTCGTAGGCCTGCAACTGTTGGAACGTATCGAAGGCGCGCAGCGGTGAGCGTGTTTCGACGTCGAGTTCGGCGCTGGTGAGCGCTTCGAGCAGCGGTGCCGACGCGGCCACATCGGTCGAGACGAGCAGGATCATCCCCTCGGATTCGACGAAGGTAACGCCCTGGGCGTAGTTGTTCTGCGCGACGGCGTCGGCGGAAGGTTCGTCGGGCTCGAAGATGGCTTCGAAGCGTTGCGGCCCGCCGCGTGTGAGCTCGACAGGGATCGTCACCGGCTCGACGCCGGCGCGGACGCCGATCTGCGCAGCATTCGAGTCCGATCCGGGGTCGAGGTCGTAGGGGCGGTCGTTGACGAAGAGGCTGAGTCGTCCCGAGGTGGCGCGTGTGGAGCGCAACGTCGCGACGAGATTCACCGTCTGTCCCTGCCGGGCGGTCGCGGGGGCGACGAGAGAGTCGAAGACCACTTCCCCGCCCACGCCGCGGTCGACCGCGAGCACGTCAACGGGGATGCCGGTGGCCTGAGCGCGTTCGGCGGCGCGGAGCAGGCTGCCCGAGGTTTCGTTGCCGTCAGAAACGAGCAGGATGCGTCCCGCGGTGTCAGCGGGCTTGATGGTCAGCGCCATCTGGATGGCTTCGTCGAGCGCGGTGCCCGTGCGCACGCCGGGGTCGAGATCGCCCGATTCCGCCGCCCGGCGGAGTGCTTGAGCGGGCGGGACGTTGTCTCGCGGCAGCACGCGGGCGTAGGCGTCCTTCGCGGTCGTGACGAGGCCCAGGCGGTCGCCCGGCTGCGCGCGAGAGAGCGGCTCGCCGAGGTAGTCGGGCAGGCTCTGCAACGCTTCGCGTGGCATCGATGCGCTGCCGTCGACCACGAGCATCAGCGAGACGCCTTCGCCTTCGCGTCGCAGGTGCGGATCAGCGAGCGCAGCGCCGAGCGTTGTGACGACCAGCAGGCGGATGATGAGCGCCGACCAGCGCGTTACGCCGCCCAAGCCCGAGAGGCTGCGCCGCCCGATGAGGACGACCACGATCCAGAGAACGGGAATGAACGCCAGCCACGCCGGCGTGTCGAACTGGATCGGCCCGATGACCATGCGGCGTGGCGTGCTCCCATCGTTCGCGCCGCCGGTGCGGACATCCCAGTATCAGGCCCGCGGTCGGCGGAGATCGCGGTTCACGCCGATGCGGTCATTGCGGACGACTGCTCGAACTGGTCAGCCGCTCTCGGCGGGGGCCCCGGCGTCGGCTTCTTCTTCGAGACCACCAAAGTACTGTTTCAGGACGTCCTCGTACTCCCGCGGGATGAGTTTTTCGTCGATCGCTTCCTCCACCGCGCGCCCACCCGCACGGGCCGCTTCGCGGAACTCCGCGCGGCTCTCGCCCCGTACAGCAGGGCCTTCGACCAACGTGGTGCCGATGATCGGCCCGTTAGGATTGATGCGGTTGGTGTTCTTGGTCTGCTCGGCGACGGTCTGGTTTGAGCGATCCTGCTCGTCGCGCTCGCCTCCCGAGCCGGAGCTGCCGGCGCCGGGGCCGGTCGAACGATGCTTCTGCGCCCAGTTGGGCAGCATGGAGGCGCCGCCGCCGTTGCACTGACCGACGTTGTTCATCTGGTTGGCGAGCATCTGGCGGGCGCCCTGCATCTGCTGGAGTTGCTGCTGCATCATCTCCATCTGCGAGAGCTGCTCGCCAAGCTGCTGTCCGCCCTGTTGTCCGAGCTGGCCCATCTGGCCCTGCTGCATCGCCTTAGCCATCTGCTGCATCGCGCCCCCGGCGTTCTGACACGCCTGGCACGCCTTGTTCATGGCCTGCATCTTCTGCTGCAGGGCCTGCTTCTGCGCCTGCGTGAGGTTCTGGCTGTTCTGGATGGCCTGCTGGAGCGCTTCCGGATCATTCATGAGGTTCGGGTCGATGCCGGCCTGTTGCAGGGCCTGCGCCAGGGCGTCCTGCTGCTTGGCCAGCTCCTCCAACTGTTTGGCGAGGTCTTCCAGTTGCTTGGCCAAAGCCTCCTGCTGCTCGGCGCTCAGTTCGCCATTGCGCGCCTGCTCCAGCAGTTCGTTGAGCGCTCGTCGGGCGGCCTCGAAGTCGCCCCGCTGCATGGCCTGCGCGAGCTTGGTGACCTCGGACTGCTCGCCCGCCGGCTGACGCAGTCGCTTGGAAAGGTCTTCCATCGCCTTGGCCGCTGCCAGGTCGCCCTTCTCGGCCATCTCTTCGAGCTTGTCGCTGAGGGTGGTCAGCTTGCGCATCTGCGCCTTCTGGAGCTCTTCGGGCGTCTGAGGCTTCTCCTCGTTCGCGGCTTCGAGTTCCTTCAGCAGGTCCTCGGCGCCCATTTCCTTGAGCGCCTCGCTGACCGCGGCGTCCGACTCGTCCACTGCCGCCTTCACCTCGATCATCTGCGCTTCGACCGCCTCCGCGCCCGCCTCCTCTTCCGAGGCGGTGTCGATGAGCGCCATGAGATCGGTCTGCGGCAGGAAGCCGGTGAGCAGCACAGCCGCGGCCAGCGTCGGCACGACAGGCCACCACTGCGGCGTCCGCGCCGGGATGGCATCTCGGACGACGGCTCGCCGAGCGACATCCTCGCCCTGCGCTACCGAGGCGCGCGACCAATCGTCCTCGCGCGTCCGCGCCCAGAGCGCCGTCGCGATGGTGGTCTTGAGCCCGAGGCGTTCGTCGAGGAGGTGCGCGACCGCCGCGCGGTCGTGCCGCGTAACCAGCACCCACACCGCGCCAAAAACGACTCCGCCGGCGACGGCGAGCGACCACGCCAGGCCCCAATCGAGCCCGCCAAACGCGAAGGCCTTCTCGGCGATACGGAGACCGGCCAGGGCGAGCAAAGCAATCACCAGACCGCCCAACATGGCGGGGATGCAACGGACGATCAGGAGCCGCCGGGAGGCTCGCGACAGCGTGCGATCAAGACTCGTCATGCCGGTTCGTCCTTTCCCCGGCCAGCGATGGCGGACCGTTTCGGAGGCGTGGCGGTGCTCACCACTGTTGAAGTTTACCGGCGAAAAAGCCGCTCGATGCCGGCTAGCGCGTACACAAACCGAACAACAGGGCCTCACCGCTAGCGGTCGCGCCGGAGGCACATCGACGACCTCAATGGATACGCGCCGCGCGGGGGCGAGTTCACCTCGATCGCTTGTGCGCCTCCGGAAACACGCGATTCGGCGCCGCTCGGGGCTACTATGCGGGCGATCGCGGGCGTAACTCAATTGGTAGAGTGTCAGCCTTCCAAGCTGAATGTTGCCGGTTCGATCCCGGTCGCCCGCTTTGATCCACGCCGCTGTGAGGCTTGCACAGCAGCGTGAGTTACGGCCGCTGAAACGTCAGCGCGGGCCGTATGATGGTTCCATGCCGGCCAGCCGACCCGGACCCGCCACCGCCCATCCCGCGACGATCCGCGTCCTCGACCCGCTGGTGGTGAATCAGATCGCGGCTGGTGAGGTCGTCGAGCGTCCGGCTTCGATCGTGAAGGAGTTGCTCGACAACGCCCTCGACGCGGGCGCCACGCGGATCAGTGTCGAGCTGGAGCGGGGCGGCATCGAGCGGGTTTGCGTCACCGACAATGGCCGGGGGCTCCCCTCCGACCAGCTCCCGCTGGCCATCCATCCGCACGCGACGAGCAAGGTGGCGACCGCCCATGATCTTGATCGGATCGCGACGATGGGTTTTCGGGGCGAGGCGCTCGCTTCGATCGCCTCGGTGTCGCGGCTGAGCATCACCAGCCGGGCCGAGGGGTCCGACGCCGCGGCGTGCATCGAGGTGGTCGGCGGCGAAGCGCAGGAGCCGAGGCCGGCGGGCGGGCCGGTGGGGACTCGTGTCGATGTGCGCACACTCTTTTTCAACACGCCGGCGCGGCGCAAGTTCCTCAAGACGCCGCAGACCGAGCACGGCCACTGTCTCGACGCGGTGAAGCGGCTGGCGATGGCGCACCCGTCGATCGGCTTCCGCGCCAAGGCCGATGAGCGGGTGTGCCTGGACCTGCCGCCGGACCAGTCACCGCGGCGGCGAGTGATCGAGCTCGTCGGCAAGGAGATGGACGAGCAGTACGTGGAGGCTCACGCCGATGCGTTCGACGACGCACGCGGCATGGCACTCTGGGGGCTCGTCGGTCTGCCGGTGCTGGCGCGGCCCACGCCGCGGTGGCAGCACGTGTTCCTCAACGGGCGGCCCATCCGCGACAAGACGATTATGCACGCTCTGCGCGAGGCGTATCGCGGGCTGATCGAGCCGGGGCGGCATCCCGCTGCGGTGCTCATGATCGAGATGGACCCCGGAGCTGTCGACGTCAACGTCCACCCGGCGAAGGTCGAGGTGCGTTTCCGCGACGGCGGCATGGTGCACCGCGCGGTGTACGGCGCGGTGCGTGAGGCTCTGTCCAAGGCCGAGCTCACGCCCGCGGCCCGGGCGGGCGAGCCGCCCCGGCAGGACGGGCCGCGCTTCGAGCCGGTCGTCTCGCCCGCGGCGACTGCCGTGCCCGCGAGCGATTTCGTGGAGGCGTTCAAACGACTGGAGCCGGGCGACACGTCGGACGGGCGGCGGTTCGAGTTCAAGCCGGTGCGCGAGGCGATCGAATCCGAGCGAGAACGGGAGCGATCGGCGCCGGAGGATGACGCCGGCCGGGGGGGCTCGGCGTTGCCCGAGCCGCGCCGAGCCGATGCGGTGCTCCAGGTCCACAACTCCTTTCTGGTCACGCAGGACGCGTCGGGGCTCGTCATCATCGACCAGCACGCCCTGCACGAGCGCGTGATGTTCGAGCAGCTCAAGGCGCGTCTGTCGGACGGGCCGCTGGAGTCGCAGCGATTGCTGATGCCCGAGCGGGTCGATACGACGGCTCAGCGTGCCGACCTCGTCGAGGCGCTCACGCCCTTCCTTGCGTCGCTGGGGATCGAGCTGACGCTGCTGGGGCCGGCGTGCGTCGCGATCAACGCCTTCCCGACGTTTCTGTATGCCAAGAACGTCGACCCCGCGCCGTTCGTCGCCGAGCTGCTCGAGCGGGCCGAAGACGAGGAGTGGGCGAGCGGAACGGCCGATGACGCCGACGATCGTACGGGCGGCCGACGTGAAGAAGTGCTGCACGAGGTGCTCGACATGATGGCCTGCAAGGCGGCGGTCAAGGCGGGCGATCATCTCTCCGACGAGGAGCTCTCTGCGCTGCTGCGCCTACGCGAAAGCATCGAGCGGTCCTCGAACTGCCCGCACGGGCGTCCCACGGCGATACGCCTGTCGATCGCCGAACTCGAGCGCCAGTTCGGGCGATCCTGAAGTCTTGTTCATCTGCGTTCGCATGGGGGGCGGGCGTGCCGCTATTGTCGCATCTTGATGTCCGACGAACTGACCATCATTGGCTGGCGCGAACGCGTCACGTTCCCCGACTGGCACATCCGCGGCCTCAAGGCCAAGATCGATACCGGGGCGAAGACTTCGGCTCTCCACGTCGAGGATCTCGAAGACGACGGCCGAACAGCTCGGTTTCACGTCGCGCTCTCGCGTGACGGCTCGCGTTTGAGCCGCCTGATCGAGACGCCGATCGTTCGCCGAACCACCGTTCGATCGTCGACGGGCCATCAGGAGAACAGGATCGTCGTCGCGACGCGCGTGCGGATCGCCGGCGTCGATCACGCCGCTGAGTTCACGCTGGTGCGGCGTCACCAGATGCGGTACCGCATGCTCGTCGGTCGTCGGCTGATCGAGGGCTACTACCTCGTCGACGTCTCGCGCGACCCGCTCAAGAAACGTGCCCGACCGGCTCCCTCAACCAAGGACCCTCAATGAGAATCGCGATTCTGTCACGCGAGCCCAGGTCATATTCCGTGCGCCGGCTCAAGGAAGCCGCCGCCGCCGCCGGGCACACGACCCGCGTCATGGACACGATGCGCTTCGGTGTGCTGCTCGAGCACGAGGAGCCGGACCTGCTGTATATGGGCAAGCGGGTGCGTCCGTACGACGCGGTCATACCGCGGCTCGGCCCTTCGATCACATACTTCGGATCGACGGTCGTGCGCCAGTTCGATCACCTGGGCGCCTTCTGCCTGAACCCCGGCTTCGCGATTAATCACGCCCGCGACAAGCTGCGATCGCTCCAGATGCTCTCGCGGCACGGGCTGCCCATCCCCGACACGGCGTTCGTGCGGGACCGCAAGGATGTGCTCGACGCCATCGAGCGCGTCGGGGGCGCGCCGGTGATCATCAAGCTGCTCGAGGGATCACAGGGCGTGGGCGTGATCCTCGCCGAGACGCAGAAGGTGGCTGAAGCGATCCTCGAGACGCTTCAGTCGGCGAAGCAGAACGTTCTGGTGCAGAAGTTCGTCGCCGAGAGCAAAGGCCGCGACATCCGCGCCTTTGTCGTGGGCGACCAGGTCGTCGGCGCGATGCGTCGCAAGGCGGAAAAGAGCGACGAGTTCCGGTCGAACATCCACCGGGGCGGGTCGGCCGAGGCGCTGGAGTTAGACCTCGAGTACGAGCGTGTCGCCGTCCGCTCCGCCCACGTCATGGGCTTGCGGGTCGCGGGGGTGGACATGCTCGAGAGCGCCGAGGGCCCGCAGATCATGGAGGTCAACGCGTCGCCCGGTCTCGAGGGCATCGAAGCCGCGACGAAGGTCGATGTCGCGGGGGCGATCATCACGTATCTCGAACGCCGCGTCGGCGTGCCGGACGTCGATGTCCGCTATCGCCTGGGACTGGCCCGCGGTTTCGGTGTCGCCGAGTTGCCGGTGGTTGACAACGCCGTGCTCGACAGTAAACGACTCGACGAAACGCACCTACGCGACGACGACGTGATCGTCCTGAGCATCACCCGCGGGCGCGACATCATCTCCTCGCCGCGCGGCGACACGCGGATCGAGTCGGGCGACGTCCTGCTCTGTTACGGCCCGCTCGAGACGATCAGGGCGCTGCTGCCCGCCCGCAAGCGCAAGCCGACGCGAAAGAAGAGCACGCCGACAACCAACAAGCCTTCGTAGAGCACCCCGCTCGTCCGCCCCAACCGAGGGGGCTAGTGTCATGTTTCTCGAAAGGAGACGATCATGTCGAAGTTAACAGACCTTCATGCGCGTAAGTCCGTCACCACCGGATTCGCCGCCGCGTCCATCCTCGCCCTGGCCCTCGGCTCGGGCCTGATGCTCACCGGTTGCGAGGAAGGCACGGCGGAAGAGGCCGGCGAAAACGTCGACGAAGCGGTTGAAGAGGCCGGCGACGCAATGGAAGACACGGCCGACGACGTCGAGGATGAGATGGGAGGCGGCTGATCCTGACGGGTCCATCGCTCGCACAGCCGCACTCGAAAAGCGCGAAAACAGGCCGCCTTCATCGGCGGCCTTTTCTGTGCGCGCTCGCGGTCAGGCGGAGCGATCAGCCGACGGCCGCGAGGTCCTGGAAGTGCTCGAAGCGCTGGGCGACTTCCTTCTTCGTCAGCTTTGCCAGGCGCTCGAGGCTAAACTCTTCGATCGCGAAGCTGGCGATGACCGTCCCGTGGGCGAGCGAAGTCTTGATCGAGGCCATCGAGACGTTCATGTCCTTTGAGTGGGCGGCGGCGAGATGGCCCATCATCCCGCCGGCGAACGAGTCGCCCGCGCCCGTCGGGTCCACGACCTTTTCGACGGGGTAGGCCGGCAGGGCGGCGATGCCCTCGTCGTGCACGAGCACGCACCCGTGCTCGCCCTTCTTAATGACGACGAACATCGGTCCCATCCCGTCCACGATTGTGCGACCGGCGCGGTAGACGTTCCGCTCGCCGGTCAGCATGTGCGCCTCTTCGTCGTTGATGATCACGCCGTCGATCTCGCTCAGCAGCTTGGTCAGCTCGTCGCGCTCGTTCTCGATCCACAGGTTCATCGTGTCGGCAACGGAGAAGACACGCTGGGGCAGCGCTTTGAGGAACTCGCGCTGCACCGCGGGATGGCTGTTGGCCAAGAAGACGAACTTGGAGTCGGCGTACGCCTCGGGCACCTTGGGCGGGTGCTCGCCGAGCACGCCGAGCTCCGTGAAGAGCGTTTCGCGCTGGTTCCAGTCGTCGAAGTAACGCCCACCCCAGGCGAACGTCGTGCTGCCCTGGCGGATCTCGAGGCCCGTCACGTCGACGTCCTCGAAGTTCGCGAGGATCTGCTTGTAGTCGTCGTGGAAGTCCTCGCCCGCCGCGGCCACCAGCCGCACGGGCGTGAAGTAGCTCGCGGCAGCCGCGAAGTACACGCACGACCCGCCCAGGATCTTCTCCCGCTTATCGAAGGGGGTCTCGACCGTATCAATTCCAACCGTACCGGTGACGACGAGCGGCATCGCAACGCCTTCCTCAAAGAGAGTCGTAAAGAGCACAAAGCGCCACCAGCCGCGGCGCACCAACGACGCACTGTAGCCCCCACCCCCGCTCGCGTTGGCCAACCGCGCCGCTCGCTCCGCTACCCTTCCCGTCATGACCGCATCAACCGTCATCACGCGCTTCGCCCCGAGCCCCACGGGCGACCTGCACATCGGCGGCGCCCGCACCGCGCTGTTCTGCTGGGCGCTCGCCCGCCGTCATCATGGCCGTTTCCTCATCCGCCTCGAGGACACCGACCGCGCGCGCTCTTCTCGCGACTCGGCCCGCGCCATCCTCGACGACCTCGCCTGGCTCGGACTCACGTGGGACGACGGCCCCACGCACGAGGTTGACGGCTCGACGGTCGGCGGCGACGACCGCAACGTCGGCCCCTTCAACCAGTCCGAACGTCTCGACCTCTACAACCACCACCTCGAGCGACTGCTCGAGCGCGGGCTCGCGTACCCGGCCTTCGACTCGCCCGAAGAGCTCGCCGCGCGCCGTGACGAAGCGCAGAAAGCCAAGCGCACCTTCATCTACCGGCGCGGCGACGACGACGACCGCGACGCCGCGATGAAGCGAATGCGCGACGGCGAGCCGTGCGTCATCCGCTTTGCCGCCGACCCCGAGCGGGCGTACACGGTCAGGGACGAGGTGCTCGGCGAGGTGACGTACGCCCCCGGCGAGCTGGAAGACTTCGTCATCTGCAAGGCCGACGGCTTCCCGACGTACCACTTCGCCGTCGTCGTCGACGATGCGCTCATGGGCGTCACCCACGTTCTGCGGGGCCAGGAGCACTTCTCGAACACGCCCAAGCACATCGCGCTGCAGGACGCGCTGGGCTTTCCGAACCCCGTCTACGCGCACATGCCGCTGATCTTCAACGACCGCGGCGCCAAGATGTCCAAGCGCGAGCGCGACCAGGCGGCACGCGAACATATGAAGAGCCTCGGCGCCACCGAGCCGCCCGGGCACGCCATCGAGCACGACCGGTTCGCCGCGTGGCTGGGTGACAAGAAGATGCAGCTCGAGCCGGGCGAACTGGCGAAGCTGGCGGTCGCCGCGGGGCTGGAGTTGCCCGAGGTCTCCGTCGCCGACTTCCGCGCCGCGGGCTACCTGCCCGAGGTCATCGTCAACTTCATCGCGCTGCTGGGCTTCACCCCCTCGCGTCACGACGACGGATCGGAGCGGGAGAAATTCGACCTCGAGTTTCTCGCGCAGGACTTCGCGATCGACCGCATCGGCAGGTCCAACGCTCGCTTCGATCGCAAAAAGCTGCTCGCTTTCAACACCGACGCGATCACGGGCATGGATCAAGACGCGTTCGTCGCGCGCTTCGACTCGTGGCTCAAGCGATTCGCGCCGGACGTCACGGAGGCGTTGCCGGATGCATCGCTGGGCCTGCTCGCGCGCGCCGTGCAGCCGCAGAGCAAGACCTTCGCCGACGCCGCCGACCGCTGCCGCTTCGCGTTGCAGGCGCCGACGGCGTACGACGAGAAGGGCGCCAAGAAGTTTCTGCACAAGAACGAGGGCGAGGGGCTCGACGCGCTCCGCCGCACGCGCGAGGAACTCGCGTCGATCGAGGAAACCCGCTGGTCCGATCCCGACGGGCTGCACGAAGCGGTCTCGAGCTTCGCCGAGCGTGTTGAGTTGGGAATGGGCAAAGTCGCCCAGCCGCTACGTCTGGCGCTCACCGGCACGCCCGTCAGCCCCTCCATTGGCCCAACGCTCAGCGTGCTGGGCAAGGCCGAGACGCTCGCGCGCATCGACGCCTGCCTCGCCCACTTCAACGCTACATCGTGACGCCGCCCTTCGATCCGGCTGCGTACGACGCGCTCGTGCTCGACGAGGCGTCACTCGATGACGATCGCGTCACGCTCCGATACGCGCTGCGCGGCGACCAGCCGATCACATTCACCGAGACGATCGACCTCCCTCGCGGCGGCGGGATAGGCAGCACCGCGCAGGCATGGCTCGACGTCCTGCACGCGCTCGCCGGTGTCAGCTACCACAAGGCCGCCATGCCCGGTCGCCTCGTCGACGCCGGCGGGGTCATGACGCCCACGCTTGGTGCGCTGATCGAAGCGGCCTACACCGAAGGTCTGGCCGAGTGCGCGCACGTCAACGGGCTACCAGCGCCCGAACTCGCCATCGAGACCAATCAATACAAGGACCGGTGGCACGGGCGTCCCGCCCGTGCGCTCGAACAATCACCCAACCAACCCAAACTCCTCGTCCCCTTCGGCGGCGGCAAGGACTCCCTCCTCACAGCCCGCCTCCTCTCGCGTGCCGGCTTCCCCTGCACGCTCTTCATCGTCGGCCCAAACCCCGTCGCCGAGTACGCCGCTCGGGCGACCGGCCTGCCAATGCTAACGGCAAGCCGGACCATCGACCCACGCCTCCTCGAACTCAACGCCCGCGGCGCCATCAACGGGCACGTCCCCATCACCGCGATCGTCTCGGCGATCGCGATGCTCGTTGCCTCGATGCACACCTTCGACGCGGTCGTCATGTCCAACGAACGCTCGGCCAACCGCGGCACGCTGCTCCCCAAAGGCCGCACCATCAACCACCAGTGGAGCAAGTCCCTCCACGCCGAACGGCTCATCGCCGACCACGCGTCGACCATCCCGGCGAGCCCCGCGTACTGCTCGCTGCTGCGTCCGTTCTCCGAACTCGCCATCTGCAGGGCGGTCGCCGAGCAAGGCCTCCTCGACCGCCCCTTCTTCAGTTGCAACGCCAACTTCCGGCGAACCCGCGATCCGACCGAGGCCCCCAAGTGGTGCGGGTCGTGCACCAAGTGCCTCTTCGTCGCCCTCTGCCTCGCGCCGTGGACCACGCCCGATCGCCTGGCTGCGCTGATGGGCGACGAGGTACTGACCGACCTCGAGCGCGGCTCTCGGCGTGAGGCGCTCGGACAACTGCTTTCTCCCGACCGCCCCTTCGACTGCGTGGGCGATCGAGACGAGTGCCATGCCGCGTGCGCACTGATCGCGCGTTGCGATGCCTGGCGCGGCTCGCCTTTGGCGAGCTTCTGTGAGAAGCACGCCGGCCCTGATGACGACGCGATCATCCGGGCAACGCTCGCACCAAGCGAGGATCACCGGATTCCTTCGTGGATGCTCGTCGCGGTCGAGCCGATGCTCGCCGCGTCCCGCTAAACTCGCGCGGTGTCCCTCTCGCTCTTCGACATCGTGATACTGGTGATCGTCGGCGCGGCGGCCGGTTCGTTCGGGGGGCTGCTGGGCGTCGGAGGCTCGGTGATCATGATCCCGGCGATGGCGCTGCTGCTCGGCGCGCGAGTGTGGTTTGACCAGCATGTCGCCCAGGCCGCCGCCATGTGCGTGAACGTCGCGGTCGCCATCCCCGCCGCCCTCAGACACAGCAAGGCCGGCGCGTTGCGCAAGGACCTGATGAAGTGGATGCTCCCGGCGGCGCTCGTCTCGATCGTTGCAGGCGTTCTGCTGTCCAACACGCTCCCCGCCCAGACGCTCGCTCGAGTTTTCGCGCTCTTCCTCGTCTACGTCGTCGTCGACGGGCTCATCAAGTTCGTGCGCAACCGTCCCGACCCGGCTGAGTCGCGTTCGACCGTCACGCCCGTGCGCGGCTCGGCGGTCGGCGTCGCGATGGGGGGCTTTGCCGGTCTGCTGGGCATCGGTGGGGGGGCGATCGCCGTCCCCACGGCGCTGGTCGTCTGCCGCCTCCCGCTGCGTCAGGCCATCGCCGCCAGCGCCGCGACGATGGCGATGACCGCCGGCGTCGGCGCGGTGCTCAAGCTGGCGACGCTGCACGAAGTCGAGCGCGACTGGATGCACGCGCTGATCGTGGCGCTGGTGCTGGCGCCCTCGGCCCTGCTCGCCGGACGCTTCGGCGCGGGTCTGACCCACGCATTGCCCCTCCGCCTGATCCGGGCGATCTTCATCCTCGTGATGGCGCTGGCGGCCCTCGAAATGGCAGGCGTGCTGTAGCGACGCAACATCGTGGGCTTCGATGTTGCTTTGAAGCAACATCGCGCTCAACGCGTGTCGCTGGCCATCCGATGAACCGCCTCATGAGCGACGCACGCCGCCCGGGCGATTCGAGTGACTGGCCCATCATCCGCCGCAAACCGCCCGCGGGCGCGGAGACCGTCGCGGCCGAGGCGGACGAGCAGCTCAAGGTCCTGGCGCACGAACTCGCGGGGCTCGTCGACGGGTGCATGCGTTATCTGTCGCTGGCCGAGCGCGCCATGGTCGGTCCTGATGTGGATGCACCGGGATTGGCGCATGTGCGCGCCGCCCGCACCGCGATCGAGCACGCCGCGGTGCTCGCCCGCGCGATGAGCCGCCCCGATCTCGGGGGGCTGACGGCGCAGGGCATCGCCAAGCTCGCGCGCCAACCGGTTGCCGAGGCGGTGCGTCACGCCGTAGAGGTGCAGCGTCCGCGTTGCGAGGAGCGGGGCATCCAGCTCGAAGTCGAGATCGACCCGGCGTTGGATGACGGCCCCACGCTGCCGCTGTACCCAGTCATCGCCAACGCGCTGCGCAACGCGATCGAAGCGGTGGGGATCACCGGTCGGATCGACCTTCGAGCCTTCGTCGAGAGGGAGGGGGACCACGAAGCGGTGGTGATCGAAGTGATGGACGACGGACCCGGGCCCCCCGGGGGCCCGATCAATCCGTTTGCGCGCGGCTATTCAACGAAGGAGGGCGGCAGCGGCATCGGGCTCGCCCTCGCGCGTGACATCGCCTGGGAACTCAGGGGAGGCGCACTGCTCACCGCTCGCGACGATGGCACGCCGGGTGCGCGATTCGTCCTGCGTGTCCCTGTGCCGATTCGTGACGACCATGAGGCTCGGTCCATCGGCGGGGAGGGCGCGAACCCGTGAGCGGACTCACGATCAGCGCGTCGAAGACCGCGACGCCCGCCGGTTGCAAGGCCCGGGTGCTGGTGGTCGACGACGACATGCGCGTGGGTGAAGCGCTACGCGAGTACCTGCTGGATGAAGGCTACGTCGTCGACGTCTGCGCCGACGGGCGCGAGGCGATGAAGCTGCTCGTGGAGGCCGAGAGCCAGGATGGCGAGGACGACGCCGAGCCCCGTGGTTACCAACTCGTCGTCTCGGACGTTTCCATGCCCGATGTCAACGGGCTCGATCTCCTCCAGCACATTACGGAGCACCATCCTTCTGTCGTGACGGTGCTGCTCACAGGGTTCGGCACGATCGAGACGGCGGTGGAGGCGATCCGCTCCGGCGCGTTCGATTACCTGGCCAAGCCGGTGGTGGACGAAGAGCTGGCGATGGTTCTCGAGCGTGCGCTCAAGCAGCAACGCCTGCTCGAGGAAAACTCGCGTCTGCGCCGCGACCTCTCGACGAAGTACGGTCTTGGCGCACTCGTAGGCGCCGACGAGCGCATGCACAAGGCCTTCGACATGGTCCGTTCCGTCGCGGGCTCGAAGGCCACCGTGCTCATGACGGGCGAGTCGGGCACGGGCAAGTCCGTCATCGCGCGCACGCTCCACCAGATGAGCCCGCGCGCCGAAGCGCCCTTCGTCGAGATTCATTGCGGCTCCATCCCCGAGGCCTTGCTCGAGTCCGAGCTGTTCGGGCACGTCAAGGGCGCCTTCACCGGGGCCCACGCCGACAAGCGCGGCAAGTTCATCGCGGCCGACGGCGGGACGATCTTCATCGACGAGATGAACTCCGCCTCGCCCGCCATGCAACTCAAGCTCCTGCGCGTCCTCCAGGAACGCTCATTCGAGCCCATCGGGTCGAACGAGACGGTCGAGGTCGACGTGCGCGTGGTCCTCGCGGCCAACGAGCCGCTGGAGCATCTCGTGCGCGAGGGCAGGTTCCGCGAGGACCTGTACTACCGCATTAATGTGGTGCGTATCGAGCTCCCTCCATTGCGCGAACGTCCCGCGGACGTCGGACCTCTGGCCGAGCACTTCCTCGCGAAGTTCAACGACGAGCACGGCACCGCGATCACCGGGTTCGGCAAAAGTGTGATCGAGGCCCTGAGGCGCTATCCGATGCCCGGCAACGTGCGCGAGCTGGCGAACATCGTCGAGCGCGCTGTCGTGCTCGCGAGCGGCGATGTGATCAATGTCGAGGACCTCCCGCCGTTCGTGACGGATCGCGAAGCGGGCGGATCGCTGCTGATGCCACATGTGCGCGCGGGCCTGTCGGTTGAGAACGCCATCGACTCGCCGGACACGCCGTGGATCCCAACGCCGCTCGCCGAGGCGATGAAGGGTCCGGAGCGACGGATCATCCTCAAGGCGTTGCGGGCGAATGACTGGAACCGCCAGCAGACAGCCGACGATCTGGATATCAACCGTACGACGCTGTACAAGAAAATGAAAGCGTACGACCTCGACGAGGATCGCGGTTCGTAGACGATCGATCGGCGGGGCTACAGGTCGTGCACTTCCGGCGTGTCCTGGGTCTCGGCGTTGCTCGCGAGCGACCGCGTCAATGTGTGCGGCACACCGATGTCCCCGACGCCGAGCGTGCCAACATACGGGCGCGCACTCCCCGCAAGAAGACCCGGCTTTTTGGCTGCCAATGCGATCGTTACATCGGCGGCGATCACGGGCGGGTCGATCGGGTGATCTTCCAATGGCTTGCCGGTCTGTGCGTCGAGTCCCGAGGGGACATCGACGGCGAGCGTGCGGTCGCCATTGTCGCGGAGGGCGTTGATCGCGCGCACGAAGGTGCCGATGGGCTCGCGCAGCGGGCCGGGCGTCGCACCGGTGCCGAGCAAGGCATCAATGACGAGCAGTGGGGCGGCTCGGGCGACGTGGTGGCCCTGGCCGCGGATGGCCTTGGCGGCGCGGCGGACGCCGTCGCCGGGGGTTTCGTCGCCGTCGGAGATGGTAAAGATCGGCACGCCGCAGGCGCGGGCGATGTCGAGGTTGGTCCTGGCGTCGCCTTTGACCTTGTCTTCGGGGGTGGCGAGGAGGATGGCGGCGCGGATGCCGCGGTTGTGGAGCTTGCGGGCGAGGGCGATGCCGTCGCCCCCGTTGTTCCCGGGGCCGCAGACGCAGAGGCAGGCGCGGGCGTCGGTCTCGGTGTTGTCGCGCGGGCCGAGCATGCTCATCGCAGCGGCGAGCAGGGCGTCGGCCGCGTTCTCCATGAGCAGCAGACCGGGGATGTGGAGTTCTTCCTGCGCGCGCCGGTCGAGCTCGCGGACGGCGTCGCACGAGAGGGTGTGTGATTCGGGCGGGGCGGTGTCGAGGGTGTGGTGCATGGCGTGGCCTCCGGGTGTACGGTTTGCCGCCCATGACGCCGCTTCCACTGGCCATCCCGATGTTTGTGATTCTGCTGCTGGCGATCGCCTGCACGGCGTACTGGGGCGCGGTGTGGTGGCGCGTCGCGCGGGCGCGGCGGACGCTACCGACCCTCCGAGACGCTCTCGAACGCCCCGAGCCCGCCGGGGGCTGGCCTTCGGTGTGCGTCGTCACGCCTGCGCACAACGAAGGGGCGTACATCCAGAAGCAGGCGCAGACGCTGCTCGATCAGGACTACCCCGGCGAGCTGCGCTTCGTCTGGGCGCTCGACCGCTGCACGGACGACACGCTGAGCAAACTGCGCGGCATCATCATGGACAATCCGGATGTCGCGGAACGCACCGAGGTGATCGAGATCGACCACTGCCCCGACGACTGGGCCGGCAAGGTCCACGCGATTCACGAGGGCGTCACGCGGTCCGAGGGCGCTGCTCGCGCCGAGTTGCTGCTCTTCGTCGACGCGGACATGTCGTTTCATCCGGGCGTGGTGCGGGCCGCGGTCGCGCTGCTGCGTGAACGCGCCCTGGATCTGCTCAGTCTGCTGTGCACCCTGCGTTACGAGAAGGACTTCGAGCGCCGGCTTCAGCCCGCTGCCGGGTTCGAGCTGGTGCGCCGGTTTCCTCTGGATCGGATCAATCGCGACAAGGGCGGCCCGCGTTTCGCCAACGGGCAGTTCATGCTCTTCGAGCGCGCTATGTACGAGCGCATCGGCGGGCACGCGGTCGCCCGCAAGGCGCTTCTTGAGGACCTCAAGCTCGCCAGGCGTGTGCGGAACAAGCGGATCGACGGTCGCGTCGGTGTCTTCATGGCGGGGGGGATCGTGCGCTGCGCCATGTACGACTCGCTCGACGAGTTCCGGCGCGGCTGGAAGCGCATCTACACCGAAGCGGCCCGCTCACGCGTGCGTGACCTGTATCGGAGCGCCTGGCGGCTGCGCCTGACGGGCGTGGTGTTGCCCGTAGCCGGACTTGTTTGCGGCGCTTCGGGCCTGGCCCTGCTCGTCATTCAGACCGACTGGTGGCTCGGAGTGCCCATGGTGCTGGTCGGGCTCGCGGCGCGGTTCGTCTTCAATCGCGGGTTATGGCTGATCTATCAGACGCAGCACGCGCCGATCATGGCGATGGGCTGGTTCCCGGTTGGCGCGTGGCGTATCGCGGGCATCCTCGACGAAGCCGCCCGCGACCTGAAGCGCGGCAACCCGACCGAGTGGGCGGGCAAGCGGTACGCCCGGGAGGCGACATGAGCACCTGGGCCGATGAGCATCACGGGCGCGGCGGGACGTCGATCGTCGTCTACGGACGGCGGGCCGTCCGCGAAGCCATCGAGGCCGAGCACGTCGAGGTGCGACGCGTGCTGGTGTCGACGCGCACGCCCGCTTCATACCGGAAGGACTTGCGTGCGCACTGCCGCGAGGCGGGTATCGACTTCATCGAGGGTCCCGAGCGCGAGGTGGCGACGCTGTCGGGCGATCCGCGGAACGACCAGGGGGTTGCGGCGAGCGTTGTGCTCGGGCTCGTGCAGGAGGCCGAGCAGTTTCTCGAGTCGAAGACCGGCGTGGGGGCCGGGGCCCCAACGCGCCTCATCGCGCTCGACGGCGTGACGAATCCGCAGAACGTCGGCATGATCGTCCGCTCGGCGATCGCGTCGGGCATGGCGGGTGTGCTATGGCCTTCAGTCGGCTCGCCATGGATCAGCGGGCTGGTGATCAAGGCGAGCGCGGGCGTGGTGTATCGCTGCCCGATTGTCCGTTGCGGCGAGCTGGTCGAGGGGCTGTGGGCGATGCAGGCCGCTGGGTTTTCCGTGTTCGGGCTCGACGCCGGGGACGATGCGGAGAATCTGTTCGAGCACGAGCCGGCGCACCGCGCGGTGTACGTGGTGGGGTCGGAAGCCGAAGGATTGAGCGAGGTGGTGCGCGGGACGGTGGATGGCAAGGTGGCGATCCCGATGCGTGGCGGGGTGGAATCGCTCAACGCGGCGGTCGCGGCGTCGCTGGTGTGTTTCACCGCGATGAAGTAGACCATGATGGTGCCACTATGCGGCGCCGAAGGTTTGCTCTACGCCGGGTTCGGGACGACGCCGGGCCCCAGTTCGTCGCCGTCGTTGGTCTCGGGCTGCTTCGTGCCGTCTTCGGATGTCCGGTTGCCGCGGCTTTTGGCGGCTTCGGCGGCGAGGAGGTCGGACACCGTCGGCTTGTCGATGGTCTGGCCCTGCATGAGCTTGCTCACCTCGTCGGCGGTGAGCGTTTCGTGCTTGAGCAACGCTTCGGCGACCGCGGCGACCTTGTCCCAGTTGGACTCGAGCGTGCGCTCGGCGTCGCGGTACGCTTCGTCAGCAAAGCGGCGCACCTCTTCGTCGATGAGCTTGGCTGTGCTGTCGGAGTAGTCCTTCTCGGGGACGTACGACTCGCGGTCGTCGACGGGCGCGTAGCGGACGAAACCGAGCTTCTCGCTCATGCCCCATTCGAGGACCATGGCGCGGGCGAGCTGGGTGACCATCTGGATGTCCATGCCGGCGCCGGAGGAGACGTCGTCGGTCTTCCTCTTCTCGGCGATGCGGCCGCCGCAGAGCACGCGTTGCGTCGCCAGCAGCCAGCGGGCGCCGTAGCCGTAGCGGTCCTTCTCGGGCAGCGACATCGTCGAGCCGAGCGACTGCCCGCGCGGGATGATGGTCACCTTGTGCAGCGGGTCGGCGTCGGGCAGGAGCAGTTGGAGCACGGCGTGTCCGGCCTCGTGGTAGGCGGTCGCGATGCGTTCCTTTTCTTCGATGCGACGGCTCTTGCGCGAGCGGCCGTAGCGGACCTTGTCGCGCGCTTCTTCGAGGTCGGTGTGCTCGATGAAGTCCTTGTCGGCCATGGTCGCGACAATCGCGGATTCGTTGATGATCGCCGCGAGTTCGGCGCCGGAGAACATGGGCGTGCCGCGAGCGATTGTCTCGAGCGAGACGTCGGGCCCGAGCTTCACCTTTTTGGCGTGGACGCGCAGGATCTCCAGGCGACCCTTGACGTCGGGCAGGGGCACCTGCACCTGGCGGTCGAAGCGGCCGGGACGCGTGAGCGCGGGGTCGAGCACGTCGGCGCGGTTGGTCGCGGCGATGACGATGACCTGGTCCGAACTCTCGAAGCCGTCCATCTCGACAAGGATGGCGTTGAGTGTCTGCTCGCGTTCGTCGTGCCCGCCTGAGGAGAACCCGCCGCCGCGTTTCCGGCCGACGGCGTCGATCTCATCCAGGAAGATGATGCAGGGAGAGGAATCCTTGGCCTGCTTGAAAAGGTCGCGGACGCGCGAAGCGCCGACGCCGACGAACATCTCGACGAAGTCGGAGCCGGAGATGGAGAGGAAAGGCACGTCGGCCTCGCCGGCGATGGCTTTGGCGAGCATGGTTTTGCCGCAGCCGGGCTGTCCGACGAGCAGCACGCCGCGCGGGATGCGTCCGCCGAGACGCATGAATCGCTTGGGGTTCTTCAGGAACTCGACGAGTTCGGTGACCTCTTCCTTGGCGTCGTCGATGCCGGCGACGTCGGCGAAGGTGACGCCGGTCGACTCACGCGCCATCACGCGGTGCTTGGATTTGCCGAAGTTGCCCAGCATGCCGCCAGGACCGCCGCCGGCTCCGCGGGCGACGCGCGTGATGATGAAGTAGAAGACGAAGATCAGCAGCGCCACCATCAGCAGGAGCGACAGCGGCCCCAGCAGGAGTTGCAGCCAGATGTTCGGCGGCTTGTCTTCGAACTCGCCCTGCGTGAGCGTGTCGACCTTTTCGACCCAGAACTCGCGTCCGGCCGGGTTGAAGGTGAACTCGATCTGGCGATTGTGCTCGTCGTCCTGGCCCGCGGTGCGGGTCGCGACGATCGCGGTGTCCTGGATCGAGATGTTCTCGAGCGAGCCTTCGTTGTACGCGTTGACGAACTGATTCCAGTTGACTTCTGTGCGCCGGTTGGTGAGCGCCTGGACCAGCAGGGCGGTCATGAGGATCAGTACGATGAAGAAGATCCACCCGAACGGAGGACGGCTTTGCCGCTGCTGCGCATTGGGGCCGGGCTGGTTCGGGCCTCTTGGCCGACGGCGTGCCGGCGAGTTCTGACCCGCTCCACCGAGCCCGTTTGCGTTCTCCGGGCCTGGGCGGTCGTTGGTCTGCTTCGTGTCGGTCGAGTGGTGCATATGCGTGACTACGCCCTGTTCGTTCGGGCCACCGGAAAGGAGTGTTGGAGTTCCGACGCCCGCAGAGGGTAGGCGTCGGGGCCCGGCGGGGCGGGCCCGCGGGGGCACTTCGATCGGTCCCTGATTGGGTATGTGTTCGCCCGGGCGGGCTACCACGATTCACGCAGTTCGGCGACGATGTCGCGTGCGAGTCGATCGATCGCCGCGGCCTGACCGACCTCGATCCGCTCGTTGGCCCCGCGTGCGGGCACGAAGGGCTCGGCGACACGGAAGTTCCGCCGAGCGACCAGCACTTCGCCCGTCCCCCCGCGTCGCCACTCGAAGGCGACCGCGAGCTCGTACGCCGACTCCTGCACGAAACCGCTCTCGTTCGCGGTGGTCAGGTTCGCGAGTTCCGCGTCGGTGATGGAGCCTGAGAGCGTCGTGTCGGCCGCGGCGCTGCTCGTCGCGCGCCACGGCGTCGTGCGGTTGATCTCCTTGACGATCGCATCCGTCAGGTCGACCTCGAGGTCGTAGAAGAACGTCGTGTTGTCGAACAGCGGCACATGCACGGTTTCGACGTCCTGCCGATACGTCGAGGCGAGCTCGTAGCCGGCGCAGGCCGTCAGCGCTGCGCTTGATGCGGTGAGCAGGCCGACGAGCAGGATGAACGCGCGACAACGGTGCATGGTCATCAGTTCGGATCGTTCGGTCCCGGCGCGAGCGTGTCGGGCAGTTCCGGCTCCGCGGCTTCCTCGGAGCGGTCGGGGGTGGGCTCTACCACGCCCTCGAGTGGTCCCTCGATCGTGGTGCCGGTCGGCGCCGACTCGGGCGAAGCCGCCTCGTCGATGAACTCCTCGAGCAACCAGCCGCGGTTCTCGAGGATCTCCATCGATCGCTGGGCGGAAATCGTCTCAGGGTGCACGCTCAGCAGGCGGCGGAGGGTGTAGCGGGCCGCCGGCTCGTCGCCTACGTCGAGGTACCAGCGCGCGGTCTCGAGGAGCTGTGCGGCGGTTGACTCGTCGATCCGTGCGATCAGGCCTTCGTTCACGCCGATGGTGTCGGCCTGTCGCGGGAAACGGCGGATGAAGTCCTCGATGCGGATCCGCGCGTCGAGCAGGCCCGAGCCGTCGTAGCGTGGTCCCTTGAAGCGAGCGATGTCCGCCAAGATCAACCGCTGTTCGGCGTGGATGCGGTTGGGCCCGGCGGGAAAGTTGGCGAGGTAGACCTCGTAGGCATCGCGCGCCAGGCGCATCTCGCGCCGGTCGTAGTAGAAGTCCGCGAGGCGGATGGCCGCCTGTTCGGCGATCGCCGAGCCCGGCAAGCGCTCCTGCACGCGGATCATCAGCTCGATGGCGACTTCGGTGGAGTCGACCCAGCGGAATCCGAAGATGCGCAGCTCGAGCCCGTCGAGATAGAGCTCGGCGATACGCCGTTCGCGGTCGATCGCGGTGACGAAGTGCTCGGACTCGGGGAACTCGCGGATCAGCCGCTCGTAGTCGTACAGCGCGTCGAACTCGCGATCGCGCGCCACCTTCGCATCGGCGCGGATGAGCAGGGCCTCGGCGAGCCAGGGCGAGCCGAAGTTTGCCGGTGTCTCGATGAACCCTTCGACGATCTCGTTCGCCTCGCGGGGGCGGTCCTCGGCGAGCGCCCGCTTGGCTCGGGCGATCAACGCCGCGTCTCCGGTGGGGGCCTCGGCCTGAGGGTCGGCGGTCCAGCCGGAGCGGTCGTCGAGGATGTACTTAGTCGGGTCGCCGCCCGGCGTGGTTGGTGCCTGCGCGTGAGCCGCGTGAGGCGTTCCCCAAAGCGCCAGCAGTAGGAAAATCACGATGAATCGAAGATCAAGCCGTTCCATGGCCGATGGACACCTCCTGCTCGAGCCCGCCCCGCACGTCGATCAGGAATAGAATACGGGCTCCGCGGGGCATGTGCCCAAGCAACAGCAGGAGCGGGGCCGACCAGGCTCCACACACGTCGCTATGCGCACCATCATGGTCTTCAACCCGATCGCCGGCATCGGCGCCGCCGGCCGCGCCGCCAAACGCCTCGAAGCCGCGCTTGGCGAAGACGGGCACGACGTCGTTCCGCTCGACGTCGGGCCCACGGGCGAGCGCGACCGGCTGCCCGTGCTGCTGGAGGACGCCGACCTGCTCATCTGCATCGGCGGCGACGGCACCGTCCAGGCCAACGCCCCCCTCGCCGCCCGCACCAACACGCCGGTCTACCAGTGGCCCGTGGGCACGGAGAATCTTTTCGCCCGCGAGTTCGGCATGGACCGACGCATCGAGACGCTCCGCCGCGCTACCGAGGGCAACAACGTCCGCCGCATCGACCTCGCCCGCTGCAACGGCGTGCCCTTCCTGCTCATGTGCTCGGTCGGCCCGGACGCGAACATCGTCCACCGCCTCGCCGCCGTGCGCTCCGGCGCGATCACGCACCGCGATTACGCGCGGCACGTGCTGCTCGAACTCTTCAAGCCGCGCTTCGTGCCGCTGACGGTCACTGTCGACGGCGAGAAGCTCATCGAGGACCGCACGGGCCTCGTCGTCGTCGCCAACTCGCGCCAGTACGCCCTGCGGATCGACCCCGCCAAGCACGCCGCGATGGACGACGGCGAGCTCGACATCGTCTACTTCCCGATCTCGACGCGGGCCGGCCTGATCAAGTGGATGCTGCTGTCGCGACTCCGCCGCCAGGACCGCTGGGACGGCGGCCGCTCGGTGAGAGGCCGCAACGTCGAGATCCTCAACCACGGCTCGCCCGTGCCGTACCAACTCGACGGCGAAGCGGCGAACCTCGACCGGGGCAACGCCCCGGCGTCAGCGGTGATCAAGCTGGACGTAGAGCGAGGGGCGCTTGGGGTTTTGGTGCCCGACTGACGCCGGCTTGGGTCGAGGCACGCTACCGGCGGCTTG